>CP126168.1:1321111-1651388 GCA_032881465.1 Parvibaculaceae bacterium PLY_AMNH_Bact1 | reverse complement strand
CCTGATGTCCGACGATCTCTCTATGAAGGCCTTGGGTGGCAGTTTTGAGGAGCGGACAAAAGCGTCCCTTGATGCGGGCTGCGACTTGGTTCTGCACTGTAATGGGGACATGGATGAGATGAAGGCTGTTGCCAAAGAGGCCCGAACACTCTCCGGCACCTCGGCGGCACGGGCAGATCAGGCACTTACCATGCGAACAGACCCAGAACGTGTGGATTTAGAAGATCTTATCCACCGTTTTTCATCTCTCGTCTCGCTTTAAGCTGGAGAGGCCACACGAGAATCGGCTTATTCTCGCCTGATTGTCGATGGCATATGGGGGTGCCGCCGATGTCCCGTATTCAGCCCTGTATTGTGATGCTCGAGCCTTTATGACTGACCAAGACGCCCAAATTGAGCCCACCGATCAGCAGACTGCTGCCCCCTTACCAGAAGGTGAGGCAGCAGCGCAGGACAACGAACCTGCGGGAGCTTCTGGCGAAGCTTTTGAGGAGGGTGGCACTCGCGTTGACGTCGTCGCACAGCCTGGAGGCTTGGTCGTCGATATTGACGGCTTTGAAGGCCCGCTTGATGTACTGCTTGCTTTGGCTCGGACACAGAAGGTGGATCTTGCCAAGATCGCGATCCTTCCTCTGGCGGAGCAGTATCTTGAATTTATCAATGAAGCCAAACGACTAGAGCTCGACCTTGCAGCTGATTATCTGGTTATGGCGTCCTGGCTTGCCTTCCTTAAATCGAAGCTTCTGCTTCCGCCACCAGAGGAAGAAGAGGGGCCGAGCGGCGAAGAAATGGCCGCGCGTCTGGCCTTCCAGCTGCGTCGTCTAGAAGCGATGCGCAATTCCGCTGCTGAGCTGATGAAACGGAAGCGCATGGGCCAGCATGTGTTCCAGCGCGGCGCGCCAGAGGGTATTCGGGTAACACGTACAAGTGTTTACACAGGAACGCTCTACGACCTTCTGAAGGCCTATTCGGAAGAACGCATTCGCGCGCTGAAGCCCACCAAGATCACGATCAAGAAACAGCCTGTTTTTGCCATCGAGGCCGCCCGACGTCGGCTGGAGAAGATGATGGGCATGTTGATCGATTGGGATCGTATCGACGCTCTCTTGCCTGAGGACTTCGCCACCGGCAAAGAACGACGTACCGCCTTGGCAAGTACATTCAGTGCCTCGCTTGAGCTTGTCCGGGACGGACATATTGAGGTTCAGCAGGGAGACGCGTTTCAGCCCATTTTCGTGCGCAAACGCGAGGTTCCTCGCGAAAATGACCGGGACACTGAGCCCACACCAGACACCGAAGAAGCCGAGTAAACCATGACAGACGAGCAGAACACCGACATCGTGGAAGAGACCGAAGCAGAGGCGACCCAAGAGGTAGAAGCTGCTGAAACGCCGGCTGAGGAAGAGGGGGTCACCACTGAGACCGACGAAGCTTGCGCGGATGATGAAGCTGACACAGACAATGTGACGCCGTTTCCGACCGGTGATGAGCACGCTGCGCACCTGCGCATGATTGAGGCGCTGCTGTTTGCGGCCGCTGAACCGCTGGATATTGACAGTATTGCTGCCCGTCTGCCTGAAGGTGCTGACGTCGGCGCTCTCATTGAAGACCTGCAGAAAATGTACGCGCCACGGGGAGTGAACCTGGTTCGTCTGGCGAACAAATGGATGTTCAGGACCGCCGATGATTTGACCTTCTTGATGGAACGTGAGGCTGTTCAACAACGCAAGCTCTCCCGTGCCGCCATGGAGACCCTGGCGATCATTGCCTACCACCAGCCGGTCACACGGGCTGAAATCGAGGAAATCCGCGGCGTCAGTGTTTCCAAGGGCACTCTTGATGTTCTAATGGAAACCGGATGGGTTCGCCTGCGGGGCCGTCGCAAGGTTCCTGGACGTCCGGTGACCTACGGCACAACCGAAGAATTCATGATCCATTTTGGTCTCGAAAATATCGGCGATCTGCCAGGGCACGAGGAACTGCGCGCCGCAGGTCTCCTGGAAGCAAACCTGCCGCCGGACTTCGACGTTCCCACACCTTCTGCTGAAGGCGGCGACGGCGATGGTGATTTCAGCGAGGATGAGCCAGAACAAGAATATGGCGAGGCTCTAGACGATCATCTTGAGAGTGCCGGGGAAGCAGAAGTGGCTGAGAAGGCGGGTTAACCTATCCTCCTCTTGATGTTTCCCAGCAAGCGCCCATTTGTGAAGAAGTGGGCCTAAATCATTGAAGTATCGCGGTAAATCTGAGATGCTTGGCTCTAGTTGAGGTCATACCGCGCTCTTTTAGAAGCAGCGGATTTGGAGAGAAACAATGGGACAGATAGGTCCGTGGCAAATCATTATCGTTTTGGTGCTTGTTGTTTTGCTGTTTGGTCGCGGCAAAATCTCCGAGCTTATGGGCGACGTCGCCAAAGGCATTAAAAGCTTCCGCTCTGGCTTGAGCGATGACGAGCAAGCTGCCGCAGAGCAGGCTGATCCGAAGACGATCAATGCGCAAACTGCCGAGACAACCGCAAAAGACAAAACTGCTGCAAACTAGCGGCGCTCTTAGTGGAACGACTTTAGCAGAACAGCTGGGACCCTATGTTCGACATTGGTTGGACTGAACTTCTATTCCTTGGCGTGCTGGCCATTCTTGTGGTTGGCCCGAAAGACCTGCCGCGCATGATGCGGACCATCGGTCAATACACAGCCAAGATCCGTGGTGCCGCGCGCGAGTTTCAGCGCAGTTTCGACGAAATGGCCCGCGAGAGCGAACTGGACGAACTGCGCAAGCAGATAGCTGACGTAAAGGCTAATAATCCGATTTCCCAGGTAAAAGACGCGATCAAACACCCGTTGGATTCTGTGGGGAAGGCGTTGGATGATGCTGGCAAGCCACTTTCGGGGCTTCCAGATGAAATGGTCGAAGATGCAGCAGAAGCGGCAGCCATCGCTCAAGAACCGTTGCCGGATGAAGAGCCTGAGGCGCCCAAATCCGAGGCCCCCAAGACCGATGTTGCCCGGGATGCTGCCCAATGAGCGAACAGGATATTGATGCCTCCCGTGCTCCTTTGCTTGAGCACCTTATTGAGCTGCGCCAGCGGCTTCTTTATTCGATCGTTGCGATTGCGGTTGCCTTTGGTGTCTGCTTTTATTTCGCTGATCAGGTCTTCAATCTTCTGCTGGTCCCGTTTGAACGCGCTGTGGGCGACGCAAGTGAAGTGAAGCTCATCTTCACAGCGCCGCAGGAGTATTTTTTCACACAACTGAAGCTGGCGCTGTTCGGCGCACTTTTTATCGCGTTTCCTGTCCTTGCCACTCAGATCTACATGTTCGTAGCACCAGGGCTGTACAAGAATGAACGTGGCGCCTTTCTCCCGTTCCTACTTGCAACGCCGATCCTGTTTTTATTGGGCGCATCACTGGTCTATTTCCTGATCATGCCCTTAGCGCTCGGTTTTTTTATCGGCATGGAACAGACCGGCGGCGAGGGCCAAGCAGCCATTGAGTTGCTTCCACGGGTCAGCGAATATCTAGGCCTCACTATGACGCTGATCTTTGCATTCGGCCTTTGCTTTCAGCTGCCGGTGCTTATGACATTGCTTGGGCGGGCGGGTCTCATTAGTGCTTCTCAGCTTCGCAAGGGCCGCAAATATGCGGTGGTTGCAGTCTTTGCTGTGGCGGCCATTCTCACACCACCAGACATTATCAGCCAGCTGGGGCTCGGTATTCCAACGCTCGTTCTCTATGAAATTTCCATTCTTTCCGTCGCGCTGATTGAGCGGCGGCGTAAGAAGGACGCGGAGGAGAAGGAAGCGACTGAGGGTGAAGCCGCGACGTGAGCGATCCGTTTGACGCGAAAACGCTCAGCTATTATTCGCAGGAAGCTGAGCGCTACCTCGCGTCACGGCCGGACAATGTCAGCCGCCACCTCCATAGTTTTCTTGAACGGCTTGCGCCAGGTGCTCGTATCCTCGAGCTCGGCTGTGGGGCGGGCCGCGATGCTGGGGCAATGATTGCCGCGGGCTTTCACGTCGATCCGACAGATGGGGTTGCTGAGATTGCCGCTATTGCTGCCGAGCGACTTCATCGTGATGTTCGCGTTATGCGGTTCGATGAACTGGATGCGGATGAGACCTATGAGGCGATTTGGGCGAATGCCAGCCTGCATCACGTCCCACGGGACCAGCTTCCGTCAGTTCTTCAGTCTGTTTTCCAGGCCCTAAAGCCTGGTGGCATACATTTCGCGAACTTTAAGCGGGGAACATCGGATACTAGAGATGCCAGGGACCGCCACTATTCTCATCTAACGCTTCAGAGTCTGCGCGAGCTGTATGCAAGCTCAGTTGACTGGGAAGTTGTGTCGTCCCTTGAGTATGAAGGCGGTGGTGCCTATGAGGGCAGCAATGCAGCTTGGGTCGCCATTACCGTTCGCAAGCCACGCTAGACGGGATTCCGCGAGCCGCGTATACAGCGTATTAAATTCAGGTTTCTTGGAGGGCGCTGATTCGCGCCTTCAGGTCTTAGTGTTTTGGGGCTTCCCATGTTCGATATCAAACTTATCCGCGACGATCCTGCTGCCTTTGATGCAGCCCTTGCCAGGCGTTATATGGACCCACAATCACCGCGCATTCTGGAGCTTGATGCCAAGCGCCGTGAGGTGGTGGCAGAAATGCAAGAGGCGCAGTCACGCCGCAATGCTGCCTCCAAACAGATTGGTGCGGCCAAGGGCAAAGGCGACGACGAGACAGCGAACGCGCTTATGGCAGAGGTTGCCGACCTCAAAACAAAAATCCAGGAGGGCGAGGAAGAGGAGCGCAAACTGGATGCGGCTCTTAAAGACATTCTCTCCAGCCTTCCCAACCTGCCTCATGAAGATGTGCCCCTTGGCGAAGATGAAGAAGCCAATGTGGAACGCCATAAGGTGGGTGAGCCACGCCAGTTCAACTTTGAACCGAAAGAGCATTTCGACATTGGTGAGGGGCTCGGCCTCATGGATTTCGAAACAGCCGCGAAGCTATCAGGCTCCCGGTTTGTGATCCTGCGCAATCAACTTGCGCGGATGGAGCGGGCCATCGGCAATTTCATGCTCGACCTGCACACAACAGAGTTTGGCTATCAGGAGATAGCGCCGCCTTTGCTTGTCAAAGACGATGCCATGTTCGGCACAAATCAGCTGCCAAAATTTGCTGAAGACGCTTTTCACACAGAGGATGGCTTTTGGCTGATCCCGACGGCGGAGGTGCCCCTCACCAATACGGTTCGCGAAAGCATCCTGTCAGAAGAAGAGCTGCCTCTTCGCCTGACTGCCTACACTGCCTGCTTCCGCTCTGAGGCGGGATCTGCCGGTCGGGACACGCGAGGTATGATCCGGCAGCATCAATTCTCTAAGGTGGAGTTGGTGAGCATCACTACCCCGGATCAATCCGCAGATGAGCATGAGCGCATGCTGTCTTGCGCAGAAGAAGTTCTGAAACGCCTCGACCTGCCATTCCGCACCATGACTCTCTCAACAGGCGACATGGGATTTGGCGCACGACGGACCTACGACATTGAGGTGTGGTTGCCCGGTCAAAATTCTTATCGCGAAATTTCAAGTGTGTCCGTCTGCGGCGATTTCCAGGCGCGGCGGATGAATGCGCGCTACCGGCCAGGCGGGGAGAAGGGCACCAAGTTCGTTCATACACTGAATGGATCTGGGCTTGCGGTCGGACGAACCATGGTTGCCATTCTCGAGAACTACCAGCAGGCCGATGGCAGCGTTGCTGTTCCAGACGTGCTGCAACCTTACCTCGGTGGGCTCGAGGTCATTACAGCAGATGGCTAAACATGCTCGAGCAAAGAAGAAGCTGCCACTTGAAGGCACGCGCATTCTTCTCACCAATGATGACGGTATTCATGCACCCGGCCTGAAGGTGCTGGAAAAGATCGCCAAACAATTGTCATCGGACATTTGGATCGTTGCGCCTGAGAGCGAGCAGAGTGGGGCGTCTCACTCGCTGACACTCTCGCAACCCCTTCGGCTTCGGAAAATCTCGCCCCGCAAGTATGCGGTGGAGGGAACGCCGACGGATTGTGTGCTGATGGCCATTCGCCATGTGCTGATCGACAACCCACCGACGCTTGTCTTGTCAGGGGTGAACCGGGGACAGAATGTTGCCGATGATGTCACCTATTCCGGTACGATTGCTGCTGCGATGGAAGGGACGGTTCTGGGTGTGCCCTCAATTGCGCTCAGCCAAGCCTTCGGTTTCGACGGAACACAGAATTTGCATTGGGCGACGGCTGAGACTCACGGGCCTGGCATAATTGAGGAACTGGTCTCCGTCGGCTGGCAGGATGATGTCCTGATGAATGTGAATTTTCCCGACGTACCTGCCAGCAATGTGGGCGGCATTGATATCACCCGTCAGGGCAAGCGCGATCAGTCTCTGGTGAAAATCGAAGAGCGGATCGACGGGATGGGAAAACCCTATTATTGGACGGGTTTTCAACGCATCCCCTCAAACCCGCCAAAAGGTACTGATTTGCGGTCTATTTATGACGGACGCATTTCGATAACGCCTCTACATTTGAACCTCAGCCATGGATCAGCTCAAAAGAAGCTTGTTCAGACTTTTTCGGATCCGTGACCATTATGACGGCTGGGGGCAAATCAGAGAGTTCAGAGGCTGCTGAAGAGCTGGAAGCTGGCAAAATCCGGCTGGTTATGGCGCTGCGGCGTCAGGGCATCCGGGATGGACGGGTTTTGTCTGCGATTGAGCGGGTTCCCAGAGAAACATTTGTCACCGGATCCTTCGTTGAGCAGGCCTATGATGACCATGCTTTGCCCATAGAATGCGGTCAAACCATCTCGCAGCCTTACGTTGTGGCCTACATGACGGAGAAATTGGAAGTCGGCGAGCGCATGAAAGTGCTCGAAGTTGGGACCGGATCCGGCTATCAGGCAGCCGTTTTGGCCCAATTATGTCGGCGCGTTTACACAATTGAGCGATATCGGACACTTTTAAACGACGCTGTTAAGCGTTTCGAAATTCTTGGTTTCCACAATATTACCGCGCAGGTTGGTGATGGCGGCAAAGGATGGCCCGAACAGGCTCCTTTTGACCGGATTATTGTCACTGCGGCGGCGCCTGAAATACCACTCGAATTGGCTAACCAATTGAAAGTAGGTGGTATTATGGTGGTGCCGGTAGACGTTGATGGCGGACAAGGAGGCCAAAAGCTTGTCCGGCTGACGCGTGAAGAAGACGGTGCAAACGTGGAAGAACTTCTTCCCGTGCGATTCGTTCCGCTTGTTGAGGGGGTCGCACGCGAAAGCTGAGGGGGAAAAATGTCCCTAGATGCGGCAAAAATTCGAAAAAAACTTCGCTGGCAAGCAAGCCGGGCGGGGGTTGTTCTGCTGGCGTTGACGCTGGTGTCTTGCGCCGGTTCATCAGATCCCTGGTGGGACAGTCAATATGACTATCGCAGCAATCCGAACGCGTCCTCATCCAGCAATTCTTCAGGTCCGGCGGCACGACCGCGTCCGCGGCCTCAAACCACTACTGCGTCTGTTAGAAATCGTGCGAGACCGGCCGCGCGGCCGTCTACTTCAACTGGCCCGCGCTCACGGGACAGCATTGCCGCGCGCACGCATGTGGTGAAACCGGGCGAAACGGTTTACCGCATCTCCTCCATGTACAGGGTCCAGCAGGACGAACTTAAATCCGCGAATGATATCGGCCCTGACAACAGTCTGCGCGTCGGCCAACGGCTTTCCATTCCGGGCGATCAACCGCGGAACACACGCGTTGCCGCTGCACCGGCACGACCTTCAACGGGAGCCCCGACGCCTCGTAGCAAACCGGCTCTTCCAACACCACCACCCGTAACGGGCGACTTTATCTGGCCTGCCGAAGGACGGATTATTTCCCGGTTTGGGCCCAAAGCTGATGGCCTCCACAATGATGGCATCAACATTGCCGTGCCTGAAGGTAGCCCAGTGCGCGCAGCGCAAACTGGGGTGGTTGCCTATGCAGGGAACGAGCTTCGAGGTTATGGCAACCTTTTGCTTGTCAGGCATTCCAATGGATGGATGACAGCCTACGCCCATAATGGTGAGCTGCTGGTTCAGCGTGGCGCTACCGTCACCAAAGGGCAGACGATTGCTCTAGCTGGGCGCACAGGCAGTGTTCAAACGGCACAGGTCCACTTTGAAATTCGCCGCGGCTCGCAGGCGCTTGATCCCATCAAGGCGATGAGCAGCTAGCTGAGTTGCTGTCCCAAACGTCCTGCGACTTCCTGGATGTATTGCCAGGCGACGCGGCCTGAACGGGCGCCGCGGGTGGCGGTCCATTCAATGGCGCCAGCGCGCAAATCCTCTTCTGAAATTTTGAGATCGTGATGGGTCGCATAAGTCCGCACCATGGCGAGATACTCATCCTGACTGCATTTATGAAAGCCCAGCCAGAGACCAAACCGATCTGACAGGGAAACGCGCTCTTCAACCGCCTCTGACGGATTGATTGCTGTTGAGCGCTCGTTCTCCATCATATCGCGTGGCATCAGATGGCGTCTGTTGGACGTCGCATAGAAAATCACATTGTCCGGTCGCCCTTCGATCCCGCCTTCCAAGACGGCCTTGAGGGACTTGTAACTGGTTTCGTCCTTGTCAAAAGAGAGATCATCACAAAAAACCACTGTTTGACGGCCTGCACTTTTCAGAAGCGTCATGAGGGCGGGCAAGCTTTCCACGTCTTCTCTGTGGATTTCGACGAGAACGAGCGCATGTTGGCGTTGATGGTTGATCGTGCCGTGTACGGCCTTGACCAGAGAACTCTTGCCCATGCCTCTGGCGCCCCAAAGCAGCGCATTGTTGGCGGGGAGGCCTCTCGCGAAACGCTCTGTGTTTTCCAGAAGCTGATCTCTCTGTCGATCCACACCCTTGAGCAAAGCGATATCGACGCGAGCGACGGTGGGCACCGGGCTCAAGGTCTCGTTGTTGGATTGCCAAAGAAAAGCGTCAGCCGCGCTCAAATCAGCAGAGTTTTGCGGGGCTGGTGCAAGGCGCTCAAGAGCTGCTGCTATACGCTCCAACAGATCCAGGTCAGGAGGTGATTTCATCTCGGTCATGGGGCCGGACCGTATCATTTGAGCCTTCTTCGTCAATGTTGTCGCTGGCTTATCCCTGGGGGATCCGAGGGCCATCCGATATCGCCAAAAAAGCCTCTAAGCCCCGGTTTGCAAAGGGATACTGGCTTTGCAAAGCGTCCTCATGCCGGTATAGTCCGCGCCAAACTTGACCCAATGCCGGATTCTGTTTCCGGCCGCCACGGAGAGCTGTCCCATGTTTATTACGCCCGCCTATGCTGAAACCGCCGCCGGGGGTGGGGGAGAGCTCTTATCATTTGTGTTCCCACTGGTTGCGATCTTCGCGATCATGTATTTCCTGGTCATTCGCCCTCAACAGAAACGGGCCAAAGATCATGCCGAGATGGTGAATGCAGTGCGGCGCGGTGATGAAGTGATCACCGCAGGCGGGATCATGGGCAAAGTCACCAAAGTAAGCGACGGCGACGACGTTCAGGTTGAAATCGCCGATGGTGTTCGCATTAAGGTGATCAAAAGCACGCTGTCGAATGTTCGCTCAAAATCTCAGCCGGCGCCTGACGCGGCTAACACAAACAAAGACGCCTGACGGTAATCCCGTTTCGCTTCACTTAAAGGCGTTCTCATGCTTCGTTTCGAACCCTGGAAAATCACGCTGATCGTTCTGGTGAGCCTTGCTGGACTCATTTACACGATCCCGAATTTCTTCTCTGAAGAACAATTGACTGATCTGCCTGACTGGGTGCCACAGCGCCAAATTGTGCTTGGGCTTGATCTGCAGGGTGGCTCCTACCTGCTGCTGGAAGTAGATACGCAGGCGGTACAGACAGAGCGGTTGGAGAATCTACGCGCTGACGTGCGCGGAACACTTCGGAACCGGGATCTCGAGGGTGGGCCTATTGGCTACACAGGCCTTGGTATCTCACAGGGCGAAGTTGTCGTCCGCATTCGCAAGCCGGAAGACGAAACGCGTGGATTGGAAGCCCTGCGTGGCCTCTCTACGCAGATCAGCACAAATCTGTTTACCGGTGCTGCCGAACAGGATCTGGACGTTACACTTGGAGAGGGCGGCAAGATTACGCTCGCGCCGACGGCAGCATCTCGCACGGAAAGAGCGCGTTCGGCGGTCTCTCAGTCCATTGAAATTGTTCGCCGCAGGATTGATGAGCTTGGAACGACAGAGCCCAGTATTCAGCGCCAGGGCGATAATCGTATTGTGGTTGAAGTGCCTGGTCTTGATGACCCGGAACGTCTTAAGGCATTGCTCGGCAAGACAGCAAAGCTCTCTTTCCGGCTGGTTGATCAGACCATGACTGCGCAACAAGCGCTTGCGACCCGAGTTCCGCAAGGAACTGAAATTCTTTACATGACAGAGTTTGACCCGCCACAGCCTGTGCTTGTGCGCAAAAGGGTGATGGTGAGCGGGGAGAACCTGACGGATGCTCAGCCCGGGTTTGATCAACAGACCAATGAGCCGATCATTACCTTCCAGTTTGATACATCTGGTGCACGCAAGTTTGGTGAAGTCACCGCTGCCAATGTTGGCCGTCCATTTGCCATTGTGCTCGACAATGAAGTGATCAGCGCCCCGAACATCCGTGAGCCCATTCTTGGGGGGCGCGGGCAGATTTCAGGCGGGTATACGGTTCAGACTGCCAATGATCTGGCGGTCTTGTTGCGGGCGGGCGCGCTGCCGGCACCATTGAATATTCTGGAAGAGCGAACCGTTGGACCTGGTCTTGGGGCGGACAGCGTGGAGGCTGGGCGGATCGCGGCGATCATCGGCTTTGCGGCGGTTATCATCTATATCGCGCTTTCCTACGGCCTGTTTGGTGTGTTTGCCAATATTGCGCTGATCGTGAACGTGTTCCTGATTGCAGCGACCCTGTCTGTTCTGGGGGCCACACTTACCTTGCCGGGTATTGCGGGCATTGTTCTCACCATCGGGATGGCGGTTGATGCCAACGTGCTGATTTTCGAGCGTATTCGTGAGGAGATCAGGAACGGGAAAACGCCAATCAACGCCATACAGATTGGCTATGACAAGGCGCTGACAACCATCCTTGATGCCAACATCACCACGTTCATTGCTGCTGCAATTCTGTTCCAGCTTGGATCCGGCCCTGTCCGCGGGTTCTCCGTCACCCTGGGTGTCGGGATTATCACGTCTGTTTTCACCGCCTTCGTCGTAACCCGACTGATGGTGGCTCTTTGGTTCCGCGCGCGGCGGCCCAAAGAGTTGGTCCTTTAGGAGCGCTGCCCATGTTTAGACTTAAGCTCGTTCCTGCAAACACAGCCTTCAAGTTTATCGCTCTGCGGCAGGTCGCATATGCCTTGTCCGCCTTGATGGTTCTGGCCTCCATGGCTTTGTTTTTTACAAACGGCCTAAACTTCGGAATTGATTTCCGAGGTGGCACAATGATCGAGATTGGGACAGAGGGTCCGGCAGATATTGGTGATCTCAGAAATCGATTATCGTCTCTTAATCTGGGTGACGTGCAGGTTCAGGAATTTGGTGCGCCCAATGATGTGCTTATCCGCGTAGAGCAGCAGACCGAGACCGAGGGAAGCGATCAAAGTGTCGTTGAGCTCATTCGTGGAGAGCTAGGTGATGGTGTCGAATATAGACGTGTGGAAGTTGTTGGCCCGAAGGTGAGTTCTGAGCTTGTTGAGGCGGGAACACTCGCCGTGGTCATCGCTGTAATTTTGATGCTCGTTTACATCTGGTTCCGTTTTGAGTGGCAATTCTCTGTTGGTGCGGTGCTTGCTCTCGTGCATGACGTTCTTTTGACCATTGGGATATTTTCCATCTTTCAGCTGGAATTCAATCTGTCGATCATCGCGGCCATCCTGACGATTGTTGGGTATTCGATGAATGACACGGTTGTCGTCTATGACAGGGTTCGTGAAAACCTTCGGAAGTATAAGAAGCTTGATCTTGGTGACCTGCTCGACCGATCAATCAACGAAACGCTGTCGCGGACGGCAATGACCTCAATCACGACACTTCTTGCGCTCTTGGCGCTCTATGTCTTTGGGGGCGAAGTTATCCGCGGGTTTACGTTTGCGATGATGTGGGGTGTCTTTATCGGAACCTATTCATCGATCTTCATTGCTGCACCTCTGCTCATGATCCTCGGTGTGAAACGCGACTGGAGCGTTGCAGCCCCGAGTTCCACGCCGTCAGTGTAGGCGGATGGAACTCTCCAATACGGACTTTGGCAGCCACCCCCCGATCGACGCTTATGGTGACAAGGGCTTTCGGATCGACAAAAAGCGCGTCGAAGGCTCAATGTATCTGCTGCCTGACGCTGGTATGTTTCCCTGGGGTGTAGCGGCTATCGGTGACGTGACACCCGACCACTTTGGTGAGATCGCTGCAGCGATTGAGAGCTTTGATCTTCTCCTGATTGGAACTGGCGCATCACTTCAGTTTCCATCGCGGGTGGTAAGGGATCACCTCAGCAACATCCCTTTGCATTTTGAGGTTATGGACACAGGTGCCGCATGCCGTACCTACAATGTTCTATTAGGTGAGCAGCGCCGCGTTGCTGCGGCGCTCATCGCCGTTGAATAAAGAATTTTCTTTACTTTTGTTCGTTTGGATTGCTTGGCTTTTCTGACCGAAGCTCCTAATCTCACCAAATAATTTCTTTGGCTCGCCCGGTGAGTCGTTCTGGTTTTTAGCTGGCTTTATCCAGTGTCCAGTCTTGAGGGGCGAGGAGGTGGCTTGTGCGTTGACCATCTAACGCACACGCAAAATAGGGGGACAGCAACCCATGTCTGCAATATTGGATTCCCTGCGAAATACCGTGATTGCCGGTTTTGTCATCGCAGCAGTTCTACTTCTTATGTATCTCAATTGGGGTGGCACGTTCGATCATGCCTTTGGTGCCTTCATTATGCGCTGGCTGCATGTGTTGAGCGGTGTCATGTGGATCGGCCTCCTGTGGTACTTCAACTTCGTTCAGATCCCGAATATGGGTAACATTCCTGACGAACAGAAACCCGCCATCTCCAAAGTGATCGCTCCGGAAGCTCTTTGGTGGTTCCGTTGGGGCGCCATGGCAACCATCGTGACAGGTATTCTGCTCGCATCTATGAACGGCTACCTGCTTGACGCCTTCACACTGGGCGCAATGAACGGGTTTGCGGTTGAGAAAAACATCGCCATAGGCATTGGCATGTGGTTCGGCACGATCATGTGGTTCAATGTCTGGTTTGTGATCTGGCCAAACCAGAAGATTGCCCTGGGCATGGTTGACGCGGATGCAGATGCAAAAGCGAAAGCGGCCGGCACTGCCAAAGCGTTCTCGCGAACCAATACACTGCTTTCGATCCCCATGCTGTTTGCGATGGTATCGGCGCAGAACATCTACTAATTGGCATCGGGGGCAACCCCGGAGTTTGCTAGACTTGCGGGGCTGCTTTCATATGAGAGCAGTCCCGTTCTTTTTGACGTGGGCCCCATGAAACAGGATCGTTTCCACTATTGCCTCAATCAGCTTAAGCGGTTGGATCACGATCGTTATTTGGCCATTTTGCTCACACCTGAACGGCAGCGAGACGTATTGGCCGCTATCTCTGCTTTTGACGCGGAGATGATCCGAATTCCAACAACAGTCAGCGAACCCATGCTCGCGGACATTCGTTTTCAATGGTGGCGTGAAGCGCTTGGAGAGATGACCTCTGTAAGCGATCCGGGCCATGAGATTGCTGCTGCACTCGCAGACACCCTTTTTGACTATGGAGTTGCGCCGACGGCGTTGAATTCACTCATTGACCTTCGGTCACGTGACCTCGCCGAGCACCCCTTCGCCACATTGGGTGATCTCAGCGATTACCACCACCAGGTAGCAGCTCAGTTTCTGAGTATTACGAGTTCTATTGCCAATGAGACTTTGGATGCGACGACCGTCAAGACCGCCACAACTCATTTGGCAGTGTACGGACTAATTAATCAGATACGGCGGATGCCGCATGATGTTGCGTCATCTCAGCTATGCTTGCCGCTGGATCTTATGGGGCAGCATGACATTGATCCACATGCGGTTTTTCAAGGGACATCTTCGCTGGGCATTAGTCGCGCAATAGGGGAAATACTAATGCACGCAGAAGGCTTAACGGCAAAAGTGGGAGACCTTGATTTGCGGTCCAATGCAAATCTGGTTTCAGTGTTGCTGCCGACAATATTGCGTTCGCTCTATATCAGGAAATTGCGAACAGCTGACTTTGATCTGTTTCGTCAGTCAAGCGACATTCCGGCCTTCAGACGGCAATTGAGATATTTGCGCGTT
This sequence comes from Parvibaculaceae bacterium PLY_AMNH_Bact1, assembly GCA_032881465.1. Classification (NCBI taxonomy): domain Bacteria; kingdom Pseudomonadati; phylum Pseudomonadota; class Alphaproteobacteria; order Hyphomicrobiales; family Parvibaculaceae; species Parvibaculaceae bacterium PLY_AMNH_Bact1. The sequence goes on along the minus strand of CP126168.1, from coordinate 1,637,017 downwards.
CGGTGGTCGAAGCAGTTTCAGGGCTAGTCAGCGGCACCAGAAGCCGGATTGAGCCAGGTCTCCAGATCCTGCAGGGCCCGGTGGCTCATCGCTGTTTTCCGCGCCCGGCCTTTTTCTTTGCCACGCAGACGTTTTCCGTCTGCTGGTTTGGGAACTTCAATTGGAGGCAAGAGGCCATAATTCACATTCATTGGTTGGAAGGTCTTCGCATCCGCGCCGCCCGTGATGTGACTAATGAGCGCCCCAAAAGCCGTTGTTGCTGGTGGTGGCGTTGGAACATTGCCATTCATCTCCGATGCGGCGAAACGGCCAGCCATCAATCCCATAGCAGCACTCTCAACATATCCTTCGACCCCGGTGATTTGTCCGGCAAAGCGAATATGTGGATGTGACTTGAGACGCATCGTGTCATCAAGAAGCCGCGGGGAATTGAGGAATGTGTTTCGATGGAGTCCGCCAAGCCGCGCAAATTCTGCTTTCTCCAATCCCGGGATCATTCGGAAAATGCGTTTCTGTTCGCCATGGCGAAGCTTCGTTTGAAAGCCCACCATGTTGTAGAGCGTTGCCAGCTTGTTATCCTGCCGCAGCTGCACAATTGCATGCGCTTTGACTTCTGGGTTATGCGGGTTGGTGAGGCCGACGGGCTTCATTGGACCGTGGCGTAACGTTTCGCGACCACGTTCGGACATAACCTCAATGGGCAGACAGCCTTCAAAATAGGGAGTGTTTTCTTCCCATTCTTTGAAGTCTGTTTTGTCGCCATCAAGAAGAGCAGTAATGAAATCGTTGTACTGCTCCTCATTCATAGCGCAGTTGATATAATCCTTACCGTCACCATCCGGGCCGACCTTGTCATATCTGGATTGGTACCAGCACACATCAAAGTCAATTGTATCTGTGTAGATGATGGGCGCAATCGCATCAAAAAACGCGAGTTCGTCTTTTTCCGTCACCTCACCGATGGCGCTGCTCAGTGCTTCCGAGGTTAGCGGTCCGGTCGCGATGATGGTCGGTCCCCAGTCTTCCGGTGGCAGGCCGACAACCTCACCACGCTCAATGGTGACAAGGGGTTCTGCTTCAAGCGTTTTTGTCACCACATCTGAGAAGTACTCGCGGTCTACTGCCAGGGCACTTCCGGCTGGGACCTTCGCTTCAGCTGCCGCGGACATGATGAGAGATCCGCACCGGCGCATTTCCTCGTGAAGCAGTCCGACGGCATTATTTTCCCAGTCATCCGAACGGAAGGAGTTGGAACAGACGAGCTCCGCCAAACCATCCGTTTGATGGGCATCTGTGCCGCGATCCGGCCGCATTTCGTGCAGGACGACTGGGGTTCCAGTCCTTGTTACCTGCCATGCAGCTTCAGATCCGGCCATGCCGCCGCCAATGATATGAATGGGTTTCGTCATGAGAGGTGAGGTATCAGGCTTCGGCTCTCACGGCAACTCTCAGAATTATGAGCACATACCATTCACGACCATACTGGGGGACGTTTTTGTATCCAGGGCTTTTCCTTCTCCAGTTGCGCTGCCAGGCGGAAGAGTGTCGCTTCATCGCCATATCTGCCCGTGAACATCATGCCGAACGGCAGTCCTTTTTCGCTCCAACAAAGCGGGAGAGACAGGGAAGGCTGGCCGGTAAAGTTGAACGGAGGTGTGTAAGGGAACGCTTTTCCCTGGCGTTTGTTCACTTCTCTTGGTTCCAGCCGCACAGGATCAATGACGCCGATTTCTGGTGGAGGCGTTCCCAGCACGGGCTGGAGAAAGACATCAAATTGCTCAAAATGCTCCAACACTTGCCGATTGAGCAAACGCAGTGTTTGCCAGCCATGCATGGCTTGTTCTGCTGTTATTTTAGAGCCTCCCTTAAAGGCTGCCCAGGTGAGAGGTTCAAGTTCATCTTCGCGCGGCTCGCGACCTATCTGCTCTATGCGCCGTCGCATGCCAGCAGCGAAGTTCCCGGCGCTGACGGCACCTTGGGCCCGGTAATAGGCCTTGAAATCCACATCTAGACTGCGGTCAATCATCTCATGGCCAAGGCTTTTCAGCATATCCACGGTGTCTTCAAAGCCCTTCTGAACTTCCGGATCGATGGGCTTTTTGCTTGGCGTCTCGCTGGAATAGGCGATTTTCAGCTTGCCAGGACTTTGCTGAATTTCCTCCATATAGGGACGCTCTTTGGGTGGTGGCGCATAGGGAGAGGCTGGTTCCGGATATCCGGTCGCATCGAGCATGGCAGCGCTATCGCGCACGGTTCTGGACACCACATGGTCGACGCTGAAACCAATTGCCCGATCAAAATCATCCGGGCCATTGGGATTTCGATCCCGGGTGATTTTCATGCCCACAAGACCGCAACAGGCAGCCGGAATACGGATCGAGCCCAGGCCATCACTCGCATGTGCCAACGGAACGATCCCGGCCCCGACGGCCGCGGCTGCGCCGCCCGACGAGCCACCTGAGATATGGTCCGGATTCCAGGGATTGCGGCAAGGTCCGAGCAGGCCGGACTCCGTTGTTCCAGTAATGCCATATTCCGGCGTGTTGGTTTTCCCAACAAAGACAACGCCCGACGCGCGGAAGCGTTTGGTCAATTCACTGTCCATCGTATCGACAGTGTCTTTGGTAAAGGCGCTGCCATTCGTGCGCGGCCAGCCGGTCACCTTTAACCCCAAGTCTTTGATGAGAAAAGGAACGCCCTTAAATGGGCCACTCGGCAGATCGCTCTTTGCGGTTGCTCGGGCGTCTTCATAGCCTTTGTGGACGACGGCGTTCAGCGTGTCATTATGTTCCTCGATGCGCTCGATGGCGGCTTCCGTCAACTCGGATGGTGTCACATCCCCTTTGGACACAAGCTCCGCCAGGCCGAGCCCGTCATACTCCGCATATTCTTTAAAACTCATGTGATCCTCCCCAGGATGGTGCATTTTCGAAGTTGATTAGTTCCAAACAGCTGGGCGCTTGCCAGCCCATGGTTGTGCTTGTTCCAGCTGTCCAGCGAGGCGATAGAGCAGTCCTTCTTCGCCAAACGCTGCTGCGAACATGACGCCAACTGGCAGGCCAGCCTCACTCCAATGGAGCGGTAAAGAGATGGCTGGCTGGCCCGTTGCATTTTCGATGGCTGTAAAAGGCACATAGTCGATGACTGGGTCAAAAGCTTCTGCTGCATTGCGGTTGCCGATGTCGATCCGGCCAAGTTCAATGGGTGGCGCACCAAGGGTTGTTGTCATCCAAAGATCGTAGGTCGAGTGGAAGCGCGCCATTTCCCGGCCCAACATCTGAAAGCCTGCCAAGGCATGCTGATATTGCGAAGCTGATATTTCCTTGCCTGCCTGATAGAGACCCCATGTGAGCCCTTCGAGCTCATTGTCTCCCGGCGTCTGTCCGGTCGCCGCAGCGAAAGCATCAATGCCTGCGGCAAGGCCGGCAGCCCAAACCGCCATGAACGCTTCTGAGAGCATTTCCATGGGGATCGCGGGTGCTGCTTCTTCAACAATGTGTCCGAGGTCACTCAGAAGTTTCGCTGTGTTCTCGATGGCTTTCACGCAATCTGGATCAAGGCTCTTTCCCTCAAGATCCTTAGTGCTAAAGGCAATGCGCAGGTTGCCGGGATCGCGGCTGACTTCATTGAGATAGGGACGTTCCTTGGGTGGTGCAAAATAGGGATCACCTGCTTCCGGCCCTTCTGTGCAATCGAGCATCGCCGCACTGTCACGCACCGAACGGCTCACTACATGTTCACTGATGAGACCGCCCATTACATCTCCGAGGACGGGGCCCAGTGGGTTGCGCGCACGAGTCGGTTTCAATCCCACAAGCCCACAACAGGCTGCGGGAATGCGGATTGAGCCGCCGCCATCATTTGCATGAGCGAGGGGAACAATGCCTGCCGCAACTGCCGCGCCTGACCCACCCGATGATCCGCCGGTGGAATGTTCAATATTCCAGGGATTACGGGCTGGTCCATAGAGCGCAGACTCAGTTGTTGGCAACAGTCCGAACTCCGGCACATTTGTTTTCCCAAGAATAGAAACACCCGCGGCCTTAAACCGTGCTGTCAGAGTGGAATCCTGGGCAGCGGGAACACCAGACATAAAGCGTGAGCCAGAGCGCGTTTCGACGCCCTCGAGGTCGCCCATTATGTCTTTCAGCAAGAAAGGTACACCCTTGAATGGACCGTCTTGCGGATTCTCGGCAGCTTTCCGTCCAACATCGTAGAGTTTGGTCACAACAGCATTGAGGGTGGGATTGTGTTTCTCAATCCGAGTGATGGCTTCTTCGGCAAGTTCGGTGGCACTCACATCGCCATTCTTGACCATCTCACCAAGTGCGAGACCATCAAGCTCCGCATACTCCTTCACCGACATACTGTCTCTCCCGTCCTCTCAATTTTTGGTGTGGTCATGATAGGCAGGAAATGACGGACCTGTCACGAAAAGGGAAAGGGTGGTGGGCCCTCAAATGATCTCTCTTCAAGGCTTGGTTGACTGTCAGGGCCCCATTTGGGTACGTGAAATGTAACGCGCCGCAAAACGGGCTGGCCCTCCGGGCCTGGTCCTTCCAATACCGAGCCAACATTGACGAGGGAGACTGTTGCACCATCGGTGGTAATTTCGGCAAGGCCGAAGCCATGAGCGTTGCCATCCAGATAGTCCAATCCAGGGCTTGCCTTATCAGAAGCAAGGAGCCCCGCCAAAAAGGAACTGCCAGAATAGGCAGCAGTCAAGCCGCTCAGCATTCCATTGACGATGGTGTTGTTGAAATTTTCGATTGTCTCTCCGCCGCTCTCATACGCCACAAACTGTCGAAATGGGTCGCCTTCCGGTGTGCTCCGTTCTGCCCCGTTAAACAGATTTCCGGAACTGATGCTGGTGGTTGCAAAATCAACGGCGACGAAGTCTGGATTGTCATCATCCAGGTTGGGGGCCAGTCGACCTGCAGCATGTGTGTGGTAATCGCCGGAACAGGAGATGGTATTGGCAATTTGATTATCGCGGAGAAATGCCATCAGCTCGCTCAGCTCACCTGGAAACCCTTGCCAGGCATCGACGCCGAGATAACTGTCCTCGAAATCTGTGCCGGGGACTTTATTCAGATCCAAGCGCAGCGACACAGCAGGGATGGAATTCGCCCAGATACGCCAGTTCGCCGTCGAGTTTTGCATTGCCGCTTTGAACCAGGCTTTTTGTTTTGCGCCCATGCAGGTGCCAGCAGGACTGTTTCTTCTGGGGTTGTCGATCGCTTTTTCTTCGTAGGTCAGCTTCTCCAGAGGCTGGCCTCCATTTGCGGTTTTGCCTGCATCGAGTTCCTTGACCAGACGCACCGGGGCGAGGCGGGCACTGCCGCCACTCAAAAGCTCGCGCACTTCTTCCGTCAAGACTGGCGGACTGCGGTAAGACCGGAGATCCGTGACGACCAGATCCAGCATTTTGCCCCATGAGAGAGAGCGATAGATGGTCATGGAATGAAGGGCGCGGCAATTGTCACCACTCAGATTGAGGAAGCTATCGTCAAACCCTTCGTACGGCGCGTTGTCCACTTGCGTTGGTTTGAAATCGCTGGCTTCATTCCGCGTGTCTGCGATGGATTTTGAGTTTGTCAGAAGAGCCGGAATGAATTCAAACCAGGCTTGGTTCGCCGCCACTTTCCGCTTCTGAGACGGGATGCCAGGACGGAAATAAGTGTCATGGCTTTGCCAGCTGTCATTGGTGAACTCGTGATCATCCCAGGTGCACATGAATGGGAAACGGGCGCGCGCTGCCTGCAAGTGCGGGTCTTTCAAATAAGTTTTGTAGAGATGGCGATAGTCATCCACGGTCACTGCCCAAGTCGCGCCCTCAGACCAATAGGGTTTCGTACCATCGGGCACCCAGGGGGTTGAGCCATCGGGGAAGGGCGGGATTTTTCGCGAGGCGTCGACACCTGCTGGTACATCGCCGATGACTTCATAGATGAAGTCGCCCAGGTGGAGCACAAAGTCGAGCTGTCCGGTTTCCGGGGCTGCCTCATCATCTGCGACAAGGCGCGCCCAGGCGCCATAAAAACCGGATTCGTATTTCTGACATGAGGCGAAGGCGAAGCGAACAGGGCGCTCAGCGTCCGACGCTGGCGCGGTCCGTGTCCGACCGGTGTGCGCGCCCACTTCGCCGTCTGCGATAAAGCGATAGAAGTAGCGTGTGTCGGGTGCGAGACCTTCGACGAAAACGCGTGCTGTGAAGTCACTATCCGCAGTCACGGTAATGGGTGTCTCTATAATAACAGTCGAGAAAGCCTCATCTGTCGAGATTTGACAAATGAGGTCAACGGTTCCTGCCGGCATATCCGGGACCGCCCGTGTCCAGAGAAGCACAGCATCGGGTTGAGGATCGCCGGATGCCAATCCTTGTGGGAAGCGGTTCGTGTTGATGCGGGTTTCATCTGCAAAGGCGGGGGAGGAGGCGAGACCAGCTGACGCCACAAAGCACCCCGCCAGGCCTGCAAACCCTTTCAGAAAGGTGCGACGATTGAGATTGTTCATATTGTCCCCCGAGACCGACTGGCTTTATGAAATACCGGTTCCATTTTGATAACTACGCACTAGTCTATCCAAATGAACGCGGCGGAGCACATAGCTCTTTTGTGAAAAGGAGGGGTGAACATGACAGGGCCAGACTGGAACTTTCACTCGACAGATATTGCCGGTGCTATCCAGCGGATATCTGGTGGCAGGGTCGACCCGCGGGCGATTGATTGGCGCGGCGTGCGGGTTGCGCATATCGATACCGGTGTGCGGGATCATCCGGTTTTCAGTGGCATCACAGGCAGCAATAGCTGGGTCAAGGTTTCCGCAGGTGTGAACTATATGGAACCGGGTGAGCCGCCTGTTGAGCCGCCCCACGATCAGAGCGGCACCCTAATCGATGACGCTATGGATTGGATCTCCGACCTATCTGACAAAGGTGTGGACGGTCATGGCACTCGTACGCTCAGTGTGCTCTGCGGTGAGGGAAAATACAAAATGGGGACCCGCAAAAGTCGGGTGGGATTGCTCCCAGGTCTCCCGGTGGTGCCTTACAGGGTGACAGATACGGTTCTGCTCGCGCAGCGCACGGTACTCATTAACATTGCCAAGGCAATCACCCATGCAGTTGACGCGGACTGTAAGGTGATCAGCATGAGCCTCGGCTTTCCCATTATGCGGTCAAAAGCGGTTGGTAAGGCAATCGACTATGCGTATGAGGCAGGCGTGATTGTGGTTGCTGCAGGGGGACAGTTTATTGACAAGGTGACCTATCCCGGAAAATTCAACCGGACCATTGGAGTGGGGGGACACACGCCGGCGCGAAAAATCTGGCACCTTGGACATTATTCAAAAACCATGCAGCGCTTTGTTGATGTCTGGGCGCCCTCAACCGACATTATTCGTGCCAACCCTGGCTGGCAGGAGGACGGGCGCCTCTATGATGATGTTGCAGGCGAGGGGACATCCTACGGCACCGTGCATGTGACGGCGGCAGCAGCGCTCTGGCTGCGTTACCATGGTGAAAACAAACTCGCTGCGCACTATCCCAAAGGGTGGCAGCGCGTCGAAGCATTTCGCAAAGCGTTGCGCGACGGTTCAGTGCCGTTGGTTGAACCGCGCAACCGTCAACCGGTGAATGGAACGGGCCGCCTCAATATTGATGCGACACAGAAAAAGAAACTAACACCGCGGGCGTCACTTGCCATAAGACCAAAAGCAGAGACGCAGATTGTGTAACAGGGGCTAGTTAGAGTAAATGTCGAGACTTCCAGTTTTAAGCACCGTCCTCGAGGCAGTGGCGTTTCCAATCAAATCTGCAAGCGCATTGTTGCGGCGGATTGGAGTTGCGTTGCTGATAAGCTTGTTAGGCAATGTTCTAATGCATGTTACAAGCGTCCAGAGTTCGGACTCGTCGCTTGAGACCTGGGTGCTGAATGACTTCCTATCGTGGGGAGGTTTCGTATTAGCATTAGTAGGTGGCCTCATGATCACCAACGGCGTTGTACAAGTACGCTTATGCCACCCGATTGCTTCACAAGCATGGAGCTTTGGGAACCGAGAGCTGTCGCTTTTCGCAGCATATATCCTGACCAGCTTTGGTTTATTGGCTCTGTTTTTTGCGGCTATGTCGATTATCTTCGTCTATCAATACGCGCTGGTCTCCAAAGGATTTCCAGGCTTTGAAGACGTTAACTCACAAGCTGCACTAATAACCGCGACAATAACAGCGTTTGTTCTAGGTGCTGTAGCCTACATTCGCCTCTCACCGATATTCGGTTACATCGCTGACCGAAGTCACCTCGCAATTGAACTTGCATGGGTTGCAACGCGAGGTTCCTTTTGGAGAATCGCCGCTTGTCTCGGCTGCGGCTGGGTCGCTTATGCTACTCTCTGGACCATTGGCGTGCTTACCACAGTAATTCTTGCCATGCTTGTTTTCGAGGGCGCTGTAGATAAACCGTCAGTAGAGACAGCGGATTGGCTCAGGGAAAACTTTCTGGTGTTTACGGTCCCATTCACTCTTTACGCTCAGATCGTTATCTCCTGTCTACACGCCTCGATTTACCAAGGAACAGTGCTGTTCTCTGAGTCACTAGTACCTGTCGAAGAAACAGTGCACACATAGATAGATCACTCTGCTGCTTGACGAGATGAGCGCTTTGTTGTTTTGCGTTTCGAAGCGGCCTTTTTCTTGGCTGTCTTCTTTGGCGTAGTTTTTTTCGCTGAGGCCTTAGGCTTTGCTTTGGATTTGGGTGTTGGGGCCTTCTTTGGCGGTGCCTTTTTCTTGGCAGGTGCGCGCCCTGATCGCTTGAGAAGTGAGCGGAGGTATTGTCCCGTGTAAGAACGTGGTTCTTCAGCAACTTCTTCGGGCCGACCTTCAGCGACGACTTCGCCGCCGCCGTCGCCCCCTTCAGGGCCTAAGTCAATGATCCAGTCCGCCGTCTTGATGACTTCGAGATTATGTTCAATCACGACAACAGTGTTGCCGGTGTCCACAAGCTCATGGAGCACGTCGAGCAGCTTCTTCACGTCATGAAAGTGAAGGCCGGTTGTCGGCTCATCCAGAATGTAGATGGTCCGACCGGTGGCGCGCTTAGAGAGTTCCTTGGCAAGTTTCACCCGCTGAGCTTCACCTCCTGACAGAGTTGTCGCCTGCTGACCCACCTTGATATAGCCAAGACCGACACGCTGCAGCACGTCCATCTTTTCGCGGACGGACGGCACCGCTTTGAAGAAACTTTGGGCTTCATCTACGGTCATGTCGAGCACGTCTGCAATGGACTTGTCTTTGAATTTCACTTCCAGTGTTTCGCGGTTGTAGCGGTGCCCGTGGCAGGCATCACATTCCACATAGACGTCGGGCAGGAAGTGCATCTCGATCTTGATGACGCCGTCACCCTGGCACGCTTCGCATCGCCCTCCCTTCACATTGAAGGAGAAACGACCGGGCTTATATCCACGGGCTTTGGCTTCCGGCAGACCGGCAAACCAATCCCGAATATGAGTGAAGGCCCCGGTATAGGTGGCAGGGTTCGATCGGGGCGTGCGGCCAATGGGCGACTGATCGATGTCGATGATCTTATCGAGATGTTCCAGACCCTCAATCTGATCAAAAGGAGCTGGGTGCGTGCGCGCATTGTTCAAACGCCGCGCAATTGCCTTGTAGATCGTCTCAATGAGAAGAGTGGATTTCCCACCACCGGAGACACCCGTCACGCAGGTGAAGGTGCCCAGCGGTATCTCAGCAGTCACGTCTTTCAGGTTGTTGCCACTCGCCCCGGCAATGCTGACCTTCTTTGCATCAGAGACCGGACGGCGTTCCGCCGGGATGTCGATCTGCTCCAGTCCCGTCAGATATTTTCCCGTCAAACTATCGGGGCTCGCCATGATGTCTTTGGGCGTTCCCTTGGCGACGACTTCGCCGCCGTGAATTCCGGCACCTGGGCCGATATCGACCACATAGTCTGCGGTGCGGATCGCATCCTCATCATGCTCAACCACGATCACCGTGTTGCCGAGATCACGGAGACGGCGAAGGGTTGCAAGCAGGCGATCATTGTCCCGCTGATGCAAGCCAATTGAGGGCTCATCCAGCACATAGAGCACGCCTGTGAGGCCGGAGCCGATCTGCGAGGCAAGACGAATGCGCTGGCTCTCCCCGCCGGACAGGGTGCCGGAATTGCGGGACAGGCTCAGATAATCGAGGCCAACATTGTTCAGGAAGTGGAGGCGTTCGCGAATTTCCTTCAGGACACGGCCTGCGATCTCGTTTTGCTTCTTTGTAAGCTTTTTGTCGATATTGGCGAACCAGGCATCAGCCTCTTTGATCGATAATTGTGCGACCTGGCTCACATGACTGTCGCCAACACGCACGGCAAGGGCTTCAGGTTTTAGGCGGAAGCCGGTGCATGCTTCGCAATCCGTGACGTCCTGGAATTTTTCAATTTCTTCGCGCGCCCAGGCACTGTCGGTCTCGCGCCAGCGACGATTGAGATTGGGGATCACACCCTCAAACGGTTTCTTGTTTTTGTAAGACCTCAAGCCATCGTCATAGGAAAAAGTGATGACATCATCGCCAGACCCATAAAGCACAACGTCCTGTGCTTTCTTCGGTAGTTCACTCCAGGGCACGGTCACGGAGAATTTGTAGTGCTTGGCAATGCTGTCGAGCGTTTGCGTGTAGTAGGGCGATGTGGACTTCGACCAGGGTGCAACGGCCCCTTTGCGGATCGAGAGGCCTTGGTCCGGGATCACGAGATCAGGGTCGATGAAATATTGAGTGCCAAGTCCGTCACAGGATGGACACGCACCAAAGGGATTGTTGAAAGAAAAGAGCCGCGGCTCAATTTCGTCGATTGTAAATCCAGAGACCGGGCAGGCGAAGCGTGAGGAAAAGACGATACGCTCTGGTTCCTGTTCACCGTCTTTCAGGTCGGCGAATTCAGCGACGGCAATTCCGTCTGTCAGCTGTAGTGCGATCTCAAAGGAATCCGCCAGACGGTTGCCCAGATCATCGCGGACAACAATGCGGTCCACCACCACGTCGATATCGTGTTTGTATTTTTTGTCGAGCTTTGGCAGGTCATCAAGCTCATAGAAATTCCCATCGATTTTTACACGTTGAAAGCCTTTCTTTAAAAGCTCCGCAAACTCTTTGCGATATTCGCCCTTGCGGCCGCGCACGATGGGGGCGAGCAGATAGAGCCGCGTCCCTTCCGGCAGAGCTTTTACCCGGTCCACCATCTGCGTCACCGTCTGGCTCTCGATGGGAAGGCCGGTCGCAGGAGAATAGGGGATGCCAACACGCGCCCAGAGCAGACGCATGTAGTCATAGATTTCTGTCACTGTGCCGACAGTTGAACGTGGGTTTCGCGACGTGGTTTTCTGCTCGATAGAAATTGCGGGCGAGAGGCCGTCAATCTGGTCCACATCGGGCTTCTGCATCATTTCGAGGAACTGACGCGCGTAGGCCGACAGGCTTTCCACATAGCGGCGTTGCCCCTCCGCATAGATCGTGTCGAATGCAAGGGACGACTTCCCGGACCCTGACAGGCCTGTGATTACGATCAGCTCATCGCGGGGCAACTCAATCGTCACATTTTTCAGATTGTGCTCGCGGGCACCGGCGATGGAGATATTCTTTTGCATAAAGGTACTCGTTCTTCCGACGTCTAGCGGTTTACGCAGGTTGTTGTTGGCGGGACAAGTAGGCCGGGCGGTCAAGGGCGAAATAGTTGTGCAGCATATTGCTCTTCATGAGGTCTCTAATATAGGGCAGTCCCAGCTTTTTCATCACCGCCTGGGATGGATGATTGTCAGGCAAGACAACGGCGACGATCCTTGGCAGCTCCAGGTTTGCGAACCCGTGATGTAATAGGCACTTTGCGGCCTCAGTCGCCAGCCCGCGGCCTTGAGCTTCAACACGAAAGTGGTAGCCGATCTCTGGCTCACCTGTCTCTGGCAAGGGTTGCAGAATGGTCTGCCCGAGGAACTCATCAGTTTCTCGATCAAATACGCCCCAGACGCCCATGCCGGTTTCCTCATAGGTGCGTGCTGTCTTTTCCAACCAATGTTCCGCTTCTTCCATCGTGCCGGGTTCCTCGCGCCAAAAGACAATCCGCAGGTCACCAATGATGGAATGGAGCAGGTGGGCCTCATCAGGCTTATAGGGACGCAGCTGAAGGCGTTCTGTCAGTAGGACCGTCAATGCCGCATCTTCCTTTGGGTTGACCCGTTCCCAGAAAAGGGAACATAATAAGAACAAGTGCCATTGCTGCTCGATTCTGACAAGAGCCAAGTTGAGCAAAAAAAGAGCGTCTTCAGGGCGCTTTTTGACGTGGCAGTCGTTCGGCTGTTGGTTTAGGTTCGGCGACAATTAACCAGCTTTAAGCGAATAAATGAAGGGGCGTCTCAACATGGCCGGAAGTGTCAATAAAGTCATTCTTGTGGGAAATCTGGGTGCGGATCCAGAGATCCGCAGCATGCAGAACGGCAACCCGGTTTGTAACCTGCGGATCGCCACCAGTGAAAGCTGGCGGGATAAGAGCTCAGGTGAACGCCGGGAGCGGACCGAATGGCACCGGGTGGTGATCTTCAACGAAGGTCTCTGCCGGATCGCTGAGCAGTATCTGAAGAAGGGTGCGAAGGTTTACATTGAGGGCCAGATCCAGACGCGCAAGTGGCAGGATCAGCAGGGCCAGGACCGCTATTCTACTGAAGTTGTCCTGCAGGGCTTCAACTCCACCCTCACAATGCTCGACAGCCGGAACTCCGGCGGCGGTGGCGGCGGTGACTTTGGTGGGTCATCAAGCGGTGGCTACGACCAGGGCGGTGGCGACTTCGGTGGTGGAAGTGGCGGCGGTGGCGCGCCCATTGATGATGAAATCCCGTTTTAATCAGCGGATGAATTGATGTCAGGCGCGTTCTGCCCCGCAAGAGTTTAGGGGTTCCTTTTTTTGCTTTTGTTTCAATTGCTTAGAGGGTGGTTTCTGACGTGCAATTTGTTGCCTGGCCCAGTGCCAAATGATAGAATTTCAGGCAAATAAACAGGGGATTCGGATGCATTCCGGAGCCCCTTTTTTCAAGAGAAATAGGGGCAGGTGTTCGCAGCCATAAGAGCTCCGTTAAAGGTCTGAATTTGTCCGATACACACGATACGGAAACGCCAGGTGAGGAACCTGTTCCTGACCCTATTTCTGGGGGTAATGGGAATCTGAACGGTGGTGATGGGGGGTCCTCCGATGGTAGCGGGGGCGTTCCACCAGAGCGTGACGTGTCGCCGATCTCTATCGAAGAGGAGATGAGAACCTCCTATCTCGATTACGCGATGAGTGTGATCGTGAGCCGGGCACTTCCTGACGTGAGAGACGGACTGAAGCCGGTTCATCGCCGTATCCTCTATGCGATGAATGAGAGCGGCTACGACTGGAACAAACCTTACAAGAAGTCTGCTCGCATCGTGGGCGACGTGATGGGTAAATATCACCCGCACGGCGACCAAGCTATTTATGATGCGCTCGTTCGTATGGCTCAGGATTTCTCTTTGCGGCTTCCATTGCTGGATGGGCAGGGGAACTTCGGCTCCGTTGACGGCGATCCGCCAGCAGCTATGCGCTACACCGAAACGCGCATGGGCAAGCCAGCACACGCTCTGCTGAATGACATCGACAAAGACACAGTCAACTTCCAGGAAAACTACGACAATTCGGAACAAGAACCGGAAGTGCTTCCTGCTGAGTTTCCGAACTTGCTCGTCAATGGCGCAGGCGGGATCGCCGTTGGTATGGCGACCAATATTCCACCGCATAATCTTGGCGAAACAATTGACGCCTGCCTCGCCCTCATGGACGATCCGGAATTGGGCATAGACCGGCTGATCGAGATTATTCCGGGTCCGGACTTTCCAACTGGCGGTCTGATCCTCGGACGGCAAGGTATCCGCTCGGCCTATCATCTCGGCCGCGGTTCTGTGCTTATGCGCGGCCGCACAGAGATTGAAGAGTTTAAGAAAGACCGCCACGCAATCATTGTCACCGAAATTCCCTATCAGGTGAACAAAGCAACGATGATTGAGAAGATCGCTGAACTCGTCAGAGACAAACGTGTGGAGGGTATTTCTGATATTCGGGATGAGAGTTCCCGTCTTGGCATGCGCGTTGTGATCGAACTCAAACGCGACGTTGTGCCGGAAATCATTCTGAACCAGCTTTATCGCTTCTCGCCGTTGCAGACCTCGTTCGGTGCGAACATGGTGGCGCTTGACTATGGCCGCCCAGCGCAAATGAACCTGAAGCAGATGCTTGAGGCGTTCGTTGCGTTTCGTGAGATTGTTGTTGCTCGTCGCACCAAGTTCGAACTCAACAAGGCCCGGGACCGGGCTCACGTATTGGTTGGTCTTGCAATTGCTGTTGCCAATATTGATGAAGTGATTGCGCTTATTCGTTCCGCCCCTGATCCGGCTACGGCGCGGGCTCAATTGATGGAACGTCATTGGCCTGCAAAGGACATTGCGCCGATTGTTGAGCTGATTGACGACCCTCGCCACAAAATTGCAGAGGACGGTACATATCGGCTGTCTGAGACTCAGGCGCGGGCCATTCTGGATCTGCGCCTGCAGCGCCTTACCGCGCTCGGTCGGGATGAGATTGGTGATGAGGTTCGGGAGCTTGGCGAAAAAATTGCCGACTATCTCGAAATTCTTCGGTCACGCGACCGCATTCTGACGATCATTCGCGAAGAACTCGGCGCTATAAAAGATGAGTTTGCAACACCGCGGCGCACCGAAATCATGGAAGCCGCGGATGATGTCGAGGACGAAGATCTGATTCAGCGTGAAGACATGGTCGTCACGGTTAGTCATCAGGGCTATATCAAGCGCGTACCGCTCTCGACCTACCGTGCGCAAAGACGGGGCGGCAAAGGCCGTTCTGGCATGTCGACCAAGGATGAAGATTTCGTCGCGCGGATTTTTGTGGCCAGCACACACACACCGGTTCTGTTCTTCTCGTCGACTGGCATGGTCTACAAGATGAAAGTCTGGCGTTTGCCACAGGCGACGCCACAATCAAAGGGCAAGGCA
Organism: Parvibaculaceae bacterium PLY_AMNH_Bact1; assembly: GCA_032881465.1. NCBI lineage: Bacteria > Pseudomonadati > Pseudomonadota > Alphaproteobacteria > Hyphomicrobiales > Parvibaculaceae > Parvibaculaceae bacterium PLY_AMNH_Bact1. The sequence continues at coordinate 1,621,938 of CP126168.1, read as the reverse complement.
ATGGTGAACCTGTTGCCTCTCAAATCGGGTGAGCGCATTACATCGGTGATGCCCCTGCCGGAAGATGAGAAGAGCTGGGATGCGCTCGACATCATGTTCGCGACGCGCTCAGGCAATGTCCGTCGAAACAAACTGTCTGATTTCGTCCAGATCAACCGGAACGGCAAGATCGCCATGAAGCTCGACGAGGGCGATGGTATTGTTGGCGTTCAGATATGCACTGAGAATGATGATGTGCTGCTCACCAATGCCGGTGGACGCTGTATCCGCTTCCCGGTCACCGACGTGCGTGTTTTCTCCAGCCGGAATTCAACAGGTGTGCGTGGCGTCAAGCTGGGTGGTGATGATCAGACGATCTCTATGACAATCCTCAACCACCTTGAGGTGACGCCTGCAGAAGCACGAGCCTATCTCAAGCAGGCCGCGCTCACCCGTCGGGCGGCGACAGGAGAAGAGATCGAGGAATCTGTCGAACCGCTGGAAGATGATGACGATGGTGAGATCACGACGCTCACACCGGAACGCTATGCTGAACTTGGGGCCCATGAACAGTTCGTTCTGACGGTCAGCGTCAAAGGGTACGGCAAGCGGAGTTCGTCTTTCGAGTACCGGACATCAGGTCGCGGTGGCAAAGGCATTATCGCTATGGCTGTCTCGCAGCGTAACGGTGAGCTCATTGCCTCCTTCCCGGTGGAAGAACAGGATGAAATTATGCTGGTCACCGATGGCGGCCAATTGATCCGCTGTCCCGTCAATGACATTCGCGTCGCCGGACGTTCGACACAAGGTGTAACCATCTTCCGAACGGACAAGGAAGAACAGGTTGTGTCTGTTGAGCATCTTGGTGATAGTTCGGAAGAAGAATAGGCCAAGCGCCGCAACCTCAGGAATTTCCCATGAAACGTGTTGGCCTATATTCCGGGACATTCGATCCTGTGACGTACGGTCACATCGATATCATCCGCCGGGCTTTTCGTCTGGTGGATCATCTTGTTGTGGGGATTGGGGTTAATTCATCCAAGACGCCGCTTCTTAGTTTCGAGGAACGCGCAGCACTGATTGAGTCAGAAACAAAGTCTTTTGGCGAGGAGGTTGGCTCAACGCTTGAAGTGACATCGTTCAAGGGCCTCGTAGTTGATGCAGCAGACGATGTAGGTGCTGGCATTATTATCAGAGGCTTACGCGGTACGGTTGACTATGAATATGAAGACCAAATGGTGGGGATGAATGGGATATTGAATCCTCGCGTTGAAACCGTATTTCTAACGGCATCCCCTGATGTTGGTTTCATCTCGTCCACGCTTGTCCGTCAAATTGCCACAATGGATGGTGATATTTCCCGCTTTGTACCGCCTGCCGTGGCGGAAAAAGTGCTTACCGCTGTCAAAAAGAGGTAGTGGTGTGAATAAAGGAGTTCTTATGTCTCGAGTTATTAGCGCGTTTGCAGCCCTTGCAATGATGGTGGGGCTTTCATCCCCGGCTTCAGCCCTGGACCCGGAAAACACCCTCTATCTTGATCTTAAAGATGGGCGTGTGGTGATTGAACTGTTGCCAGATATTGCCCCAAAGCATGTGAAGCGGATCAAAACGCTCACACGCGAAGGATTTTATGATGGGATCATCTTTCATCGTGTGATTGATGGATTTATGGCACAGACGGGTGACCCAACCGGCACCGGCCAGGGTGGATCAGACTATCCTGATGTTCGGGCTGAGTTTTCCAGCGAACCGTTTTCCCGTGGTGTGATCGGAGCTGCGCGCTCACAGCACCCGGACAGCGCCAATAGCCAGTTCTTTATTGTTTTTGATGACGCCAACTTCCTCGATGGGAACTACACAGTGTGGGGCCGTGTCGTTGAGGGCATGGAGTTTGTCGACAATATCAAACGCGGCGAACCGCCTGCAAATCCAGACAAAATTGTCCGACTTCAAGTTGCAGCAGATGCTGCTCAATAAAGTCAAACTCAATACCACTAGATAGGGAAATCTACTTAATGGCTGATATCAAAGACCCGGAAAACGCACTGCTGCTTGATCTTGAGCACGGTCGGGTAACCATCGAGCTTCGTCCTGACCTTGCGCCAAATCACGTTGCACGGATCAAAGAGCTTGCGCGCGAAGGCTTCTATGATGGGATTGTTTTTCATCGCGTGATTGAAGGCTTCATGGCACAGGGCGGCGACCCGACCGGCACTGGCATGAGTGGCTCCGGCAAAAACCTTGATGCCGAATTCTCTGCCGAACCTCATGTTCGTGGCATTTGCTCCATGGCACGCGCCCAAGACCCAAACAGTGCAGACAGCCAGTTTTTTATTGTGTTTGATGATGCGCGCTTTCTCGACAACCAGTACACCGTCTGGGGCCAGGTTATCGACGGTATGGACCATGTCGACAAAATCAAGCGCGGTGAACCTGTACAGGATCCCGACAAGATCGTGAAAATGCAGGTTGCTGCTGACGCTGCTTAAGGGACGCCTCCCTAAAAGCGAAGAGAGCTTCCCATGCGGGTTGATGTTTTTGATTTCGACCTACCGGACGCGCGGATTGCCTTACGGCCCGCGCGTCCTCGTGATTCCGCACGTCTGCTCGTCGTGGGACCCGCCGCGGGCCACCTGACGGACTCCGTCGTCTCAGATCTTCCAGACCTGTTGGAACCGGGTGATGTCTTGGTGTTCAACGACACAAAGGTTATCCCGGCGCGCCTTAGCGGAACCCGGGAGCGAAATGGTGCTGTTGCCAATATTGAGGTCACACTTCATCAGCGGATCGCTCCTGACGAATGGCTCTCTTTCGTTAAGCCGGCCAAGCGTCTGGCTGAAAGTGATATTGTTCGATTTCCAGGTGGCTTGGAAGGCGCGGTACTCCGCCGAACCGGTGGCGAGGTACACTTCAAATTTTCCGCTTCGGGACCAGCACTCGACATTGCGATTGCTGAGGCAGGTGTCATGCCATTGCCCCCCTACATTGCCAGCAAACGCGCAACCGATGAGGCAGATCTAGAAGATTATCAGACGCTGTTTGCAGATGAGCCTGGGGCTGTTGCAGCGCCCACAGCGGGCCTTCATTTCACGCCAAATCTGATGAACGCGCTTGCTGAGCGCGGGATCGAGACCGCGAAAGTCACGCTTCATGTGGGAGCAGGGACGTTTCTCCCGGTCAGCGTCGACGATACAGATGCGCACAAAATGCACTCCGAAGTAGGCGTTGTGACCGACTACACTGCCGATCAACTAAATCGAGCTCGAGCACGGGGTGGACGGATCATATCCGTCGGAACAACCAGCCTCAGATTGCTTGAGTCTGCGGCAAGCGAGGATGGCGTCATTCATGCCTGGTCTGGTGCCACAGATATTTTTATTACTCCGGGATATCGGTTCAAAGCCATTGACGCGCTGATGACTAACTTTCACCTGCCCAAATCGACCCTTTTCATGCTGGTGTCCGCCTTTAGATCTCTTGAAGAGATGCAGGCGGCCTATGTTCATGCCATTGAGCATAAATATCGTTTCTATTCTTATGGCGATGCCTGCCTGATTTTTCCGGAGACCTGAGTCCTATGAGCTCCTTTACGTATGACCTTCTAGCGGAGGATGGTGCTGCGCGGCGCGGTGTGATCCATACCCCTCGTGGTGACATTCAAACGCCGGCCTTTATGCCAGTTGGAACTGCGGGCACAGTCAAAGCGCTCTATACAGATCAAGTGAAAGAGACCGGCGCGGACATTGTGCTCGGGAATACCTACCACCTCATGTTGCGCCCAGGTGCTGAAGAGATCGATGGCCTTGGCGGTCTTCATTCCTTCATGAATTGGCCCGGTCCCATTTTGACCGACAGCGGTGGCTTTCAGGTTATGTCTCTCTCCAAACTGCGCAAAATGAGTGAGGAGGGTGTCACCTTTCAGAGCCATATTGATGGCTCTTCCTATGAGCTCTCGCCGGAACGCAGCATTGAGATCCAATGTCTTCTTGGGGCGGACATTCAAATGGTGTTGGATGAATGCACACCGTTCCCGGCAACTCACGATGAAGCCAATCAGTCGATGCAGCTATCAACGCGCTGGGCGAAGCGGTCAAAAGACGCTTTCAAGGCGCAGCCCCACCGGAAAGAAGGCCAGGCCCTATTTGGGATCGTGCAGGGGAGTGTTTATGAAGACCTGCGTCAGACAAGTGCCGCTGCTCTGCAGGACATCGGCTTTGATGGATATGCCATCGGGGGTCTCGCGGTTGGTGAGGGGCAGGACGAAATGCTCCGCGTGCTGGAGTTCACTGCACCTTTACTGCCCAAAGACCGACCGCGCTATCTTATGGGTGTCGGCACGCCTGACGATTTGGTGGAAGCCGTCTCGCGAGGGATCGACATGTTTGATTGTGTGATGCCGACACGCTCTGGTCGACATGGCCAGGCTTTCACCCGTTTCGGAAAAGTTAACCTCAAAAATGCCCGGCATGCGAACGACCCTCGACCGCTTGATGAAACAAGTTCATGTCCGGCTGCGCGGGATTACTCCCGTGCCTACCTGCATCACCTCCTAAAAAACGGTGAAATCCTCGGAATGATGCTGCTTTCCTGGAACAATATTGCCTATTACCAGTCGCTGATGGCAGATCTTCGAGAGGCCATCGGAGCCGGAACCCTCAGCTCATTCGTCGCCAAGTTTAAGGCGGAGCAGGCGGCTGGAGACATCCCCGCGAAATAGTCTCGAGTTGCGCCATAAAATCCCTCCAAAAGCTCGAAAAATGAGCCAAATCGGTTGACCGGGCAGGCTCGTATGACTAGGTTCCGCCGGTCTCGTCGGGGGTATCCCCGATTCAGAGGGCCCTTAGCTCAGTTGGTAGAGCGGCTGACTTTTAATCAGTAGGTCGCAGGTTCGAATCCTGCAGGGCTCACCATTTTTCTACCGACATCTACTGCTGTATTTGATGCCGCTCCTGCGACCGGTTGGTCTCTGGTGCGCGTATAACTAGGCATCGTCAGCAAACTCGGTCTGATCCATGCGTGCCTTATTCTCACTGTCCACGATCTTTCTACTGTTCATTTCCAGTGTCAGTACCCATACGGTTGATCTTACGTCGCTTCCTCTCAGTGATGGCAAAGTCGCCAATGAGCCTCGGGCAGGATCTGTCTTCGCCTGTCAGGCGCGCTTTCACCCGAACGCTCCGGGAGCACGGCGGTCGGGCGATTGGCTTAACGAAACGGAGGGGACTTTCGACCTCACCCGTAAGCCCACGGTGGACGGGAATGTTATTCATCTCTCCGAGCTTGAAATCGCGGTCTCAGGTGCGCGGCGCCTGATCACTGGCAACGCCTTGCCGGATCACCCAACGGGTCGGTTCCCAATTTCCCGGTCTGATGATGCCTATTTTTATGATCGCAATCCCAATGCGATCCGAGCCCATGCCTACTCTGTCTCTTTTCCGGTTAATCCGTCCATTGTGGCACGTCCATCATGCCTGCCCATGGGGCCCATAGGGATCATGCTGACCGGCGCTGTGCTGTTCAACGCTCTTGATGCGCGTGGCGAAAATGCCCTCGCACACGAGATCCTTGATGACTGCCAGGGTCATCCCCAACAAAGTGGGCTCTATCACTACCATGGGAAAAGTCCCTGCCAGGAAGACCCGATATCTGCGACCTAGCATTCGACCCTCATTGGATATGCGCTTGATGGCTTTGGCATTTATGGCGAGCACGATGAAGGTGGCGTTTTGCTCTCAAGCGGCGACCTGGATGAATGTCACGGGCATGCTGGTGCGATGATGATCGATGGCGAGATGCAAACGGTCTACCACTATCATGCAACCCGCGACTATCCGTATACGCTTTCCTGTTTTAAGGGAGATCCAACGTCAATTGCCGGTCTGTCAGGGAACGCCAGGCAGGGCAGCCCAGGGGGCCAAAGGCCGAGCGACCGCTTCAACCGACCGCCATCACACAAGCGTCCATGGTAAGCGCCTCTAGGGGCATCCGTTTACCGGAAATTTACCCTGTTTCTATGGAATGGCTGGGAATTCTCAGCGTTCCTTAGGATACGCCATGTCGCTGCTGTCATTCTGGAAGAAGTACGAACAAGATACGGTCCCTCAACGTATTCTTGAGCGGCTGGAGCATACGCCAGATCGCCTATGCGCCAGGGTTCATAGTGGCAATACCACACACTCCATAAGCTACCGACGCCTTGCAGAGGGTGCAGCTCCCTACGCCGTGGCTTGTGCAAAGGCAAAACTGTCCGCAGGCGACAGAGTTGTCGTGATGCAAGAGCAGGGGCCTGATCTTCTCTATGCTTTTTTTGGTGCGATTTTCGCCGGGGCTGTGCCTGCTATTCTGGCCCCTCCGAGCCCAAGGCAGGACCCATCCCATTTTTGGCGTGGACATCGTGAAGTCATGGAACGCATTCGCGCCCAACTCTTATTCACGACACCAAAACTCAAAATCGACCTACAGAGCATCCTCGCTGATCACGACATTGTCGCTGTTACGCCAGAGGATCTGCCATCTACATCTAAGCTACCTACGCCCGACACCCATTCACAGGATGTTGCCTTTCTACAGCACAGCTCTGGAACTACGGGCACAAAAAAGGGCGTTATGATTTCGCATGCAGCACTGCTGCATCAGGTCGATGCCTACGCGACGCGTCTGTGTTTGGATGAAAAAGACCATATGGTCAGTTGGCTGCCGCTCTATCATGACATGGGACTGATCGCTTGCTGTCTGTTGCCCATACTGCGCGGTGTGCCCGTCACTATGATCAGTCCATTTGAATGGACCATGCGGCCAAGCAGCTTGCTTGATCTGATCGAACGCACAAAGGCGACCCTGGTCTGGCAGCCTAATTTCGCCTTCCAGCACCTGATCAACTGCGTCCGTCCTGATGATAACTGGGATCTTTCCTCAGTTCGGGCCTTCATCGATTGTTCGGAACGTTGCCGACCGGAAACGCTTGATCAATTTGCCTCGAAATTCGCACCGATGGGCCTAAAAAAGGGTGCCCTGCAAACCTGCTATGCGATGGCAGAAACCGTATTCGCGGTTACCCAGAGCGAACCAGGTATTGCGCCGCGAACAGAGACAATCGACGCCCAGGCGTTGATCGACGATGGCGTCGCACGCCCGACGCTTGATGTGCATGCAGCGACAAAATCTGTGCTTTCCTGTGGCACGCCGATTGATGACCTTTCCGTTCTGATTATGGATGATGAAGGAAACCGGTTGCCTGATCGTCGTATCGGTGAAATTTGCGTCAGCGGACCGTGCCTTGCGCGCGGCTATGATCGGCAGCCTGAAAAATCATGCCTGGTGTTTCGCGAAGGTTGGTACCATACGCGCGATCTTGGATACCTCTCCAACGGCGAGCTTTTTGTCACCGGACGTGTGGACGATCTTCTTATTCTAAACGGGCGCAACCATTATGCGCATGATCTAGAATTCGCGTTACGTGACACATCCGGTATCATCCCAGGGCGGGTGATTGCACTCTCAGAGTATCGTTCAGACCTTGGCAGCGATGCTTTGATCGTCCTAGCTGAAACCCGCGAAAGCGATCCAGCTGCACTCCAGAAGATCAAGAAAAACATTCGCGACAGGATGTTAGATGAAACAGGACTCATTCCAGCCGCCATACATCTGTTCCCCCCTATGTGGTTGATCAAAAGCACGAGTGGCAAGATCAGCCGCGAAGCCACTAACGAAAAATTCAGATCTCCCGCACTGGAAGATGAACTCACATGAAATATAACGCCGAAACATTCGCCAGAGTTTGCGCGGTGATTTCCGAAGAACTTGGTTGTTCGGTCACGGAAATAACGTCGGAGACCACAGCAGAAGACGTCAATGGATGGGATTCTTTGGCTCACGCGCGGCTGATCATGGCTTTGGAGGACACCCTTGGTGTCCGGTTTCCAGGTGAAAAGCTATTCGAGCTAGATTGTATTGATGATCTCGTATCCTTAGCGGATGAAGCTCTAAAACTGACAAAAGAGAGCACTCATGACCTCGCATAGATTTGAGATTGATGGACAACCTGATTTTGAGTTGGGCGCGCCTAGGCAGAGGCCGGTGACGGCCATCGTCGAAGTGCCGGAAAGTGACGCAGCAGAAGGTTTGGTCTTCATCGTGCCCGGCATGGGGAGCGAAAGAGATGAAGGCTATTACACAATGTTGCGGCGCTACATTGCGGCCAAGTACAACCTGGTCGCAGTATCCGTCGACGCTCATTGTAATGTCTGCCGTCCACATCGCTCAGATGGCGTTGCCCCAGTTGTATTGGATGTTCAATCTGATTCAATCTACGAGGCATTCGGCCGCTTCATTTCAGCGGGCGGTAAGGTGGACCGACCCCTCACCAATATCAACGATATGCTCGCACTTCTGTTGCCAGCGAAATCCAATCCGGTTGAGCTGAATACGATTATTCAGCCACCTGACGGGGACTATCAAAACTTCGGTGTCCTAGCTGCTCTTGACCATCTGGCGGTCCTAAATGTTCTTTTGGATTCTGATATTGCGTTCGACCAAACAAACATTGTTTGTATGGGATCATCTCATGGCGGATATCTTGCGCATATGATCCACAAGTTTGCACCCAACACGATCAACGGTGTCATCGACGCGTCGGCCTATACTGAAGCAATTCCGATTTACCTTGATGGACAGTTTAGAGAAATCAGCATCACAGAGTCGCATCTGAATCTGACTCACCACTGTTCGACGAAGAGTTTATGGCAATTCAAGACGCCGACAGAACCGTACTTTTTTGATACTGACCGCGCGTTGATCAGAGATGTCGGACACTGCGAACATTTGGGTCATATTTCCGAAACCTCTGAGAGGAAATGCCAATTTCGGATGATCCATTCCCGTTTCGACAACATCTCGCCACCGGCGGCAAAAGTACAACAGGCCGAAGTCCTAAACGCTCTTGGTTACAATGTTCAACTTGATATTGTTGAAGAGCGGGATGTGGACGGAAAGTTTATCAAGTCACTGGATCATGGCATGGGTATCGCGTTGGAGCTCCTGTTTGACAAGTACTACCCTACATTAGAAAAAAGAAATGGCAGGACAGATCGCGATCTAGGATCCGTTCTGCATTTCCATGGCCCCAAATACACCTATAGACTGCGCCACCAGGCAGGTAGTTTGCATGCTGACGTTAAATGCGAAGGACGCCAGTTCGACAAGCCTGCCGTCGAGAGGCTGGCGGGTTAAGGCGCCCTCAACGGTACAACCTGGCACCAGATGCCTCGGTCTTTCAAGCTGGCACATCTACTTTCCGCAGCCGCCGGATCAACCGGCCCCGCGACGAGACGGCGGTACAGGCCATCATGTGCGCTTCGATAGTCCACCACTTTGAGATCGAGATCCGCGAGCAGATCGCCATGTCCAGCGACCAATTCATTCCAACCTCTCCTGACGTTTTCCGTATCCCGATAGGACGCCAGATGAATGCCAACTGATGGAAAGGCTGATGCGGTCGGGGAGTTGTACGCTGCGACATCAGTAGCTTCGGGCGAAATGGACGCTGTTATTGGGCCAAATGCCCCCTCAATGGCTTGAAGGCGGGCTTCAATGCCACTCTCTGCCGAGACGATCCGCTCCATTGAAGGCCGCACAACAGAATAATCGATCCTCAGCGTCGCCAAGTCCCGCTCCAGACGCTCAACACGTTGCTCCAGCGTTTCGTTTCCACCAGGTGTCGTGCCTGCCGTTGTCTGCCCGCCAGGGCCTGCGCAAGCCGCTATTCCCACCACAAGACATCCAAAGAGGAGGTAATTGGGCAGCGATCGCCTTGTTCGTTTGTTTTGTTGGGACATTCGTCCAATCCCCAAGTTCATCAGTTGCTACCGAAGTGCACTCGGTGATGAATACCGGCGCGAAACCCATGGTTCTGGGTAGAGTGAGTCGCGGATGCGGTCAAATTCCACCAATGCAGGAGCTTCTTCGCTCACTTTGCAGGCAGTTCGCTTAATATTTCGTCAACCATATCTCGGCCCAGCATATGAAATGCGCAGCACAGCTCGCATTGGCGATCCGGCCCGACTTTTGCTCTTGTCTCGGCCAAACGAGGTCTGGAGCACAGAAGTTCTGGCCAAAGCGCTGAAAACAGGGATGGGGCTACAGACGATGGATTTTGACGGATTTTTTTCACTGCCAATGGCGGCCCAAGCCGGAATTGTCGCCTTCGGCATCGCCCTTGTTCTGCTGATCATCGCCCAGTTGCTGATGGCGACATCCCTTCGGAATAGGTCTCAATCGGCTACCCTGGAAGGACTTCGCAAGGATCTGAAGGCTCTTGCCCATTCGGCGGGCAAGGGACCAATGCACAGATCATCAAACGGGCTTGCGCCGCCCCCGCGCCCTGTTAAGCGCAATAGGGTGCGCCGTCAGCGCTAATGGTGTCGTAAGGCCTTGATTTCCGCCGGGCACGTGTATAACTCCACATCAAATAATTGGAAATATTTCAATTTCCCATTTTTTCTTGTGAATAGAGTTTCTCGTGGCACCTCCAGCTCCATATTCCAATATCAAAGGCGCAGGTAGGCAGTGCGTCATATTCGGCAGTGAAAGAGGCGATCAGAAAAGGGTATCGGACGCGGTCGCGCGAATGAATTTTTCAGCGGCCACCATGTTTTCCGCCAACGATTGGTTCAGCTCTTCAGCTTCCGCTGGCGTCCTGACGACGCCGGTAATCGTTCTTGATGCCACAGAAGGCATTGGGGAGCAGGACATGCATTACGCGCAGCTGGTGCGGTTCCTGGATCTCGCAGACCCAATTGTGCTGGTCACTAATCTGGATTTGATTGGGTATGAGCAGGACCAGTTCGAGCTCATCCAAGAAGAATTCCGAGATGTCCTTGCCGCTATAAATCTCACGCCCTCGTTTTTTGGCCCACTGCCACTCGGTCAACCCGATCTCATTCCCTGGTGGCGAGAAGAAGGCTCAACGAGCGCAACCCAGCAATCTTCTTTGGCTGCGGTGCCGCCGCTGCGCATGAAGGTCGTCTCATCTACGAGCGAAAACGGCACGTGGGCCGTTACGGGATATCTCCTTTCAGGCACAGTCACTCCGGGCGACCAGGTAATGAGCTCTCCTTCCAACCAGAAAGGCATGGTGCAAACGGTTTCTGATTCCAATGATGGCTTGCTTAAACTCACTTTCGAGGCCCCCCATTTTGTGGAGCCAGGTGAAGTCATTTCTCATCACGAGGCACCACCGGTTGAGACGGATGTTTTTCGCGTCAAAGCGCTTTGGTCCGGAGAGGTTCTGGCACAGGGCGATCCAATAGTCGTTGAAACCGTTTACGGGACCACGCACGGCGCTGTGCAGTCTGTTGAGCAAATCATGTCGCCCTCTACGTTCAAGACAATCTCCAACACCGAAATAGCAGCTGGCTGCCTGGTTGAGCTTATTGTGCGCGTCGACCATGTCGTCGCCATCGATCATATTGGGAGCCATCCTGAAGCCGCAGAAATCAAGCTTTTCGATGTAAGCAACGATGCCAGTCTGCTCGCGGTCGGCCATATCTCGATGGAAGGTTATGCCGACCAGCGGCATTTGTTGACATCAAAGGCTGTTAACACAACACCCATCGAATTCGCCGTAGGAGAGAGAGCGCGGGCTTCTCGGAACGGCCATGAAGGTGGCGTGCTTTGGTTCACAGGTCTGTCTGGTTCAGGCAAATCGACACTTGCCGTTGAACTGGAAGCACGTCTGTTCGAAAAGGGCTACCAGGTCTTCGTGCTCGACGGTGATAATGTTCGACAGGGACTTACATCTAATCTGGGGTTCTCCCCAGACGACCGCTCAGAGAATATCCGGCGGGTTGGGGAGGTGGCGGCCCTCTTTCGCCAAGCCGGGGTCATCGTCATTTCTTCGTTCATCTCGCCCTATAGGTCTGATCGAGACAGGGCACGCCACGCGGCATATTCCTCCTTCCACGAAGTGTACATTCGGGCCGATATTGAGACCTGTATCAAACGCGATCCAAAGGGCCTGTATGAGCGGGCCCTGAAAGGCGACATTCCAGATTTCACCGGAATATCCGCCCCCTACGAGGCACCAGACACGCCCGAATTGGTGGTGGACACAGGCGCCAAAACCATTGAGGCCTGCGTCGAACAGCTCGTTAATTACGTGGATAGAAACTTCCGGGTATAACCATCCTAAGGAATATGGACTGGGAGAGAGGTATGAGCGTTCTTGTTACAGGTGGCGCGGGGTATATTGGCAGCCACATGGTGCTGGCGCTCGCTGATGCGGGTGAAGAGGTCACAGTCCTGGATAACCTGTCGACTGGTCTCAAAGCGGCAGTCGACACACGCGCAGAACTTGTTGAAGGGGACATCGGCGACGCAGAGCTTGTTCGCGGCACAATCCAACGCAAAAACATTACGGACGTCGTCCATTTTGCGGGCTCAATCGTGGTGCCTGAGTCTGTTGCCGATCCGCTCAAATACTATTCCAACAACACTGCCAAGACCCGCAGCCTTATCGAGTGTTGTGTGAAAGAGAATGTTTCACGCTTTGTCTTTTCGTCGACTGCGGCAGTCTACGGCTCTCCGGAGAAGATACCTGTAACAGAAGATGTTCAGTTAGCCCCGATGTCTCCATATGGACGCTCAAAGTTGATGAGCGAGTGGATGTTGCAAGATGTCGCCGCCGCCCACGACCTTACCTATGTCGTCCTTAGATATTTTAATGTCGCGGGCGCAGATCCAGCAGGGCGTTCCGGACAGTCTACAAAAGACGCAACACACCTCATTAAGGTTGCCGTTCAAGCTGCTCTTGGCGTTCGAGATCACGTGAAAATTTTCGGCGATGACTACGCGACACCAGATGGAACCGGTGTTCGCGACTATATCCATGTTAGTGATTTGATTTCCGCACATGAAGCAGCCGTGAAATACCTCCGTTCAGGAGGTGAAAGCCTGATCGCTAATTGCGGCTATGGCCACGGATCAAGTGTGAAACAAGTAATTGAAGCTGTTGAGCGTGTTGCAGGAAAGACGATTGACGCCCGTTTGGACGCGAGACGCGCCGGCGACCCAGATGAAATTGTCGCAAATGCCGAACTTGCGCGCCAAAGGCTCGGGTGGACGCCAAAGCATGACGATCTGGATGAAATCGTGCGACATGCCTATGGCTGGGAAAGCAAGCTGGTTCAGGCTGCAGAATAACCTGGGCTATCGGGCCCAATCCCCAGAAAAGCAAGGTTTTGTGCCTAGTTCATTCGGTGACAGAGCCATGATAGGCATGCTATCACACCCTTGAATTGTCGCGGGGTGCGGCGTAACTGGATCATTCGGCGGAGCTTTATTTCGCGTGGTAAGCAAAGACCTTCCATCGTCAGGTGCATGGCAACGTACTGCCGTCATTTTCCTTTTTGACGTGGTGCTTGCAGCTATTTCCTTTCCGATAGCTCTTTACCTTCGCCTGGGTTCGGACCTATTCGAGTATGATTGGGATCTGGTCGTGACATCAACGAGCATATTCACACTCGTTGCTGCTATCGTGATTTTTCAATCGAAACTCCACCGTGTTCCGTGGCGCTATATATCCGTGGATGATGCGATGTTGTTGGGCCGCACCGCCCTGATCATCAACATTACCTTTCTGGTAGTTATGTTCCTGACAGTTCGGCTGGACGGCATCCCTCGCTCGTCGGTCGTCATTGATACAATGGTGCTTACTGCTTTGTTGGTTGGCGCGCGTCTAAGCGTTCGATTGTGGTACGAGAAACAGATAGGACTCCTGCGGATTTCGGGAGACCTCGCCAACGTTCAATCTGTTCTTCTCATCGGCGCAACAGATGAAGCAGAAGCCTTCATCAGGAAAATGGCGCGTGATCCGAATGCGCGCTACCGAGTGCTGGGCATCGTAGAGACTGGGTCACGACCGGTTGGCAGTCGCATCCGTGGGGTCAAAATTGTTGGCGACGTGGACAAGCTGCCTGACATTATCCTTACTTATAGAAGTATCCTTTCAAGCCTGGTGCTTGCAGATCCTGACATGCGTGGCGAACCGGTTAGAGATTTATTGGAAACCGCGCGCGGTCATAACCTTAAACTCGACCGTCTTCCGCAAATGTCACTTTTGACAAAAGCTTCCGCGCAGGAAATTGATATTCGACCTGTCGACGTTGAAGACCTTTTGAGCAGGCCGCAGGCGGAGCTTGATCGCGATGCGATGGCGGATCTGATCGGCAATAAGCGTGTTCTTGTTACCGGCGCGGGCGGCAGCATCGGATCAGAGTTGGTCCGACAGGTTGCCAGCTTCAGCCCCGCACATCTGACGCTCTTCGACAATTCAGAATTCAACCTCTATGAGATTGATCGTCAGCTTGGTGAGCAACACTCGAGGCTGTCTCGCTCAGCGATTATCGGGAACGTGCGAGATCAAGCCCATGTGGAGCGTGTTTTCTCTCAAGAGCAGCCAGAGATCGTTTTCCATGCGGCTGCTTTGAAGCATGTCCCCATGCTGGAGCCGCAGCCATCTCAAGCGGTCCTCACCAATGTATTGGGTACGAAAAATATCGCTGATGCGACGGTGCGCCATGGCATAGACACGATGGTGATGATTTCAACAGACAAGGCGACCCATCCGGTCAACGCAATGGGGGCCTCAAAGCGAATTGCAGAAACCTATTGTCAATCGCTCGACATTGATGCTCGGCGGAGCAATCAGACCCGCTTTGTCACGGTCCGGTTCGGTAATGTGCTGGGGTCTGCTGGTTCCGTCATCCCGCTGTTCGAAAAACAACTTCGTCAGGGCGGTCCGATCACCGTGACGCATGAAGAAATGACGCGCTACTTCATGACCATTCGGGAGGCGGTTGAACTTGTCCTTCAAGCGGCAACTCTGCGAGATGATACGATCGATCAAGGCGGCGCGATCCTTGTCCTTGATATGGGAAAACCCGTCAAAATTCTTGATATGGCCAACGAGATGATCAAGCTCGCAGGGCTGACACCCCACGAAGACATTGAGATTAAGATCACAGGGCTGCGGCCTGGTGAACGTCTATATGAAGACCTTTTTGATGATGCTGAAGAACTTTTACCCACCAGCCATGCGGCCATGATGGCGGCCCGTCCCCGAGTGGCAGACCGAGCCTTTGTAGAGAAGGGCATATCAGCGATGGTTCAAGCGGCTGGAGAGGGCGATGATCCCGCTGTTCGCGAGCTGATGGGCAGGCTCATTCCTGACTTCACGAGCGCAGACGTCAAGGTGGGCCAAAAACCATCATCTGCCCAAAGCCCAAGCGCAACAGAATGAAACATTAAGTTATTTTGGGCGAAAATGGTGATATGCCATTTTCTTGCGCGAATTCTGGCCGACTACGGCCACTTACACAGAGATAAATAAGTTAATGAGCGGATCTGATACCACCGTCATAGTGCTGGCAGCTGGCAAGGGCACCCGAATGAAATCGGCGATGCCCAAAGTCATGCATGAAGTTGCTGGGCGGCCACTCCTTGGACACGTATTGACCGCCGCCAAGGCAATTTCTCCAAGTCAGATCATCACTGTGGTCGCCCCGGATATGGATGACGTTTCTGCCTACGCCAAGTCATGGGGCGATGAGGTTCAGACCTGCATTCAGCACGTAGCCAACGGAACAGGAGATGCAACACGAAGCGCTCTTAGCCTGGTGCCCAGCGACCCTGGTGTTGCATTGGTCGTCTTCGGTGATGCAGCCTTCCTTGAGGCAGACACGCTGATTGAGATGCGGGAGAAATGTGCAAACGGATCCGCCGTTGTCGTTCTCGGATTTGATACAGATGATCCGACCAATTATGGCCGTCTTGTACGTTCCTCCGATGGGACCTTAGAACGCATTGTTGAAGAGAAAGCAGCGACTGACGCTGAGAAGAAAATTACTCTGTGCAATAGCGGTGTGATGGCGATTGCCCGAGAGCTTCTTCATGAAATGATTGCCGATCTCCAGCCCAACCCGGCGAGTGGAGAAATTTATCTCACTGATCTCCCACAAATTGCTCAAGATCGCGGTCTGACATGTGCAACAACTGCCCTTGACATCGGAGACACGGTAATCGGCGTTGACAGCCGGGGCGATTTGTCGACTGCGGAGTCTATTTTCCAAAAGCGATTGCGTGAAAAGTTTCTGGCTAGCGGCGTAACACTGCATGATCCAGAGAGTGTCTATTTCTGCATCGACACGCAGATCGGCAGAGATGTCATCATTGAGCCGAATGTTGTGTTCAGGCCCAATGTTCAAATCGGCGACAATGTGACGGTCAAAGGCTTTTCACACCTGGAAGGTGTGCGCATTGAAGACGGCGCGGCTGTGGGACCCTTTGCGCGGTTGCGGCCGGGGACCATGGTTGGTGCGGGCGCGAAGATCGGCAATTTTGTTGAAACCAAAAAGGCCAACATTGAGTCCGGAGCCAAAATTAGCCACCTGACCTACATTGGCGATGCCAGGGTCGGCGCAGAAGCAAACATCGGGGCAGGGACGATCACCTGCAATTATGACGGCTTCAACAAACACTTTACAGATATTGGGGCGGGCGCCTTTGTCGGATCAAACAGTTCCCTTGTTGCACCGGTCAAGATTGGTGATGGGGCCTATGTCGGCTCCGGCAGCGTCGTTACGAAAGACGTGACGCAGGATGCGCTCGTCGTTACCCGTGCCAAGCAATTGGAAAAAAGCGGGTGGGGCGCGACGTTCCGTGCGAAACATCAGAAATCAAATGAGAAGAAAGACTGAACCATGTGCGGGATCATTGGTGTCGTTGGCGACAAAACAGCTTCTCCCATCATACTTGAGGCGCTTAAGCGCCTTGAATATCGCGGGTATGATTCCGCGGGGATAGCGACACTTATCGAAGGAGATATCAATCGACGTCGGGCAGAAGGCAAACTGTCAAACTTGGAGTCTTCTTTACGCAGCGATCCTTTGAAAGGCATCATTGGTATCGGTCACACCCGCTGGGCAACACACGGCGCACCCAATGAGCGAAACGCGCATCCGCATGTCTCCGACGATGTGGCGATTGTTCATAACGGCATCATTGAGAACTTCCGTGAGCTCAAAGAAGGTCTTGTCGCCTCAGGAACAATTTTTCAAACAGACACAGACTCAGAAGTTGTTGCGCATTTGATCTCGTCTCAACTCAAGAGTGGCCTCGCTCCCGTAGATGCTGCCAAAGCCGCATTTGATATGCTCGAAGGGGCGTTTGCTCTGGGCGTTCTATTCCAGGGCGAAGAAGACCTCATCGTGGGTGCGCGCCGTGGAAGTCCTCTTGCGGTCGGCTATGGTGACAACGCCATGTATCTCGGTTCTGATGCGTTTGCGCTGGCACCTATGACAAACCGTGTCACCTTCCTCGACGATGGCGACTGGGCGGAAATTCGCCAAGCAAGCGTGACGATCAGAAATGCTGGGGGAGAAGTTGTTGAGCGCCCCATAAAAATTACTGACGCATCGTCTCAACTCGTCGATAAAGGCAACCATCGACACTTCATGGCGAAGGAAATCTTCGAGCAACCGGAGGTGATCGGGCATACCCTGGGCGACTATATTGACCCGATGACAGAGACGATCCGGCTCCCGCATTTTCCCTTCGACCTGGCGACAGTGCCAAAGATCACCATCATAGCGTGTGGCACAGCGTCCTACGCGGCACATGTGGCTAAGTATTGGTTTGAAGAGAAAGCACGCATATCAGCGGAAATTGATATCGCTTCGGAGTTCCGATATCGCGAGGCTGCGCTTCCAGAGGGTGGGCTGGCCGTCTTTATTTCCCAATCTGGCGAGACCGCAGACACTCATGCTGCTCTGGCCTATTGTCGAGAACAGGGCCAACATATTTTGTCGATCGTCAACGTGACCGAGTCGACCATTGCGCGCGCCTCAGACGCAATCATGCCGACCTTCGCCGGTCCCGAAATTGGTGTTGCCTCGACCAAAGCATTTACCTGCCAGCTTGTTGTCCTGGCTGCTCTTGCTATTGCGACAGGTCGGGCACGCGGCACAATTTCAGAGATGGATGAAAAGCATCTTGTCCGGTCACTGCTTGAGGTTCCCAGGCATGTTTCCTCGGCTCTTGCCCACACTGCGAAACTGGAAGAGCTCTCTCACGCGCTCGCGCGTGCTCGCGATGTGCTCTATCTGGGCCGGGGCGCCCAATATCCGATTGCTCTCGAAGGCGCCCTTAAGCTCAAAGAGATTTCGTATATCCATGCGGAGGGTTATGCGGCTGGTGAGCTCAAACATGGGCCAATTGCGCTGATTGACGAAGACGTCCCTGTCGTTGTTATTGCTCCAAGTGACAGACTATTCGACAAGACAGTCTCAAACATGCAGGAAGTTATCGCGCGCGGTGGCAAAGTTCTTCTGATCTCAGATGAGCAGGGGATTTCAAAGGCGTCGGATGCACCCTGGCAGAATGTAGAGCTGCCAACCTGCGATCCCTTCGTTCAGCCCATCGTTGCCACAATCCCGGTTCAACTTTTGGCGTACTTTACCGCTGTGGCAAAAGGTACTGATGTCGATCAGCCCAGAAACCTCGCCAAATCTGTGACTGTTGAGTAGGACCAAAGCCTGCAATGCGGGCAAAGGTCAGAAGTGGCGACAAAACCAGCACATTGACCTAGGCTGAACCTCTATAACCTCCGTGATTCGGTGAAAGATCGCTTCGTGGAAGATGAGGTGAGAAAGGCATGTTTGTGAACCTGACCGCTGCCAATGGTGCAATCCGGGCTTCCTTTCGCCCCTGCCTGTTTCTTAGCTTCTTGCTTATTAGCACGGTTTTGGTATCGCAGGCTCGAGCGGCAACCAGTGAAGAAGAGGCGGCAGCAATTGCCTCTCTCAATGCAGGGACGGCTGCTATTCAATCCGGTCGGGCCTTAGAAGCAATCGACTACCTGAATGCGGCAATCGAGGGCAACGCTCTAGACGCGGAGCGGATGGCACTGGCCTATCATCACCGCGGCATCGCCAATCAGAAATTGGGGCTGGGTGGTCACGCCGTTGCAGATTACACCAGTGCGATCTGGCAGGGCGGATTGCCCGCCAGCATTTTGCCACGCAGCTACTACAATCGAGCGGTCGCTTACGCCGGCATGGGACAGCAGGACCGGGCGGCGCGCGATTATGACAAAGCTATTGAGCTGGCGCCGAATTATGCGTCTGCCTTTCACAATCGAGGCAATTTGCGACGCCATATGGGCCGCCACAATGACGCGATTGTTGATTATGATCGCGCGCTGACGCTAGGCATGGGACCCCGCGCGCACCTTACCTATTTTGCACGCGCACTCTCGAACAAAGAAGTTGGCAACGAACGAGCCGCTCTCGAAGATGCAGCGCAGGCGTTAGAACTCAAGGCAGACTTTGCCCCAGCTCGAACCGCGTTGACGGAATGGGACGACACGCGTTTGACGCAAGTGGCCGCTACTAAGCCGGTAGACGCTCCTATTGTTACCGCGTCTATTCCAGAACCGACACAAACCAATGCCGCATCGGAAACCGAGGTCTCACCTCCATCCGAACCAACACGTGATATGGCCGCAGTCGCGGACAATCGGCCCAGCGAATACAGACAGGCCTCCGAGCTGGATGGCATTCGAATCCCCAACGCTGCTTCTAGCGCAGGGAAATCAGTGACACTGACGCCGCCTAATGTTGCTGCCATTGAACCCCAGAGCGGTAATGTCACCGTGCGGCCATTGTCTGAAGCGCTGCCGCCACCTCGATCGACGAATAATGGATGGCAAGCAACTGTGACGCGCTTTGTCCAACCCCCTTTAACCCAGAGTGCTAGCCCAAGCCGTGTAGCCGCGGTTCCGTCTGTCGACCCCATGACTACAGCGTCTATTGACAGCTCCAGACCGACCCCTGTCACCCGGGATGGAAACCTCCTGACACCCCCACGATACAGCCCGCCTGCAACACCAATCCAGGTTGCGGAAGGCACAGCGACAACAACGAGTGACGCCAGCCCTGCACCACGAGGGTTCAGGGTACAAATCGGCTCCTTCCGTTCAGCCTCCGATGCGACAGCGGCTTGGGATAAAACAGTAGCAGCCCATCAAGAATTGATCGGGCAAAGACAACCCTACATCGTTGAGGTTGACCTCGGCGCCCGTGGCATTTTTTATCGGCTGCAGATTGGACCGCTTCATTCGAGCAATGAAGCGAAGGCGCTTTGCAACGCGCTCAAGGCGCGGGGTCAAGATTGCATTCTTGCCGCCCGATAGGGTGCGCCAAGATGGTTCGTTAGGTCGACGGCTGACTCGGGCGTGTCAGGACATAGCTGGCGACACCGATCAGGATGGATACAACGCCGAAGACAACGACAAAAGGTGCATTCGTGCCAAACGCCAACCAGAGAGCGCTGCCGGTCATCATTGTGACTGCGATAACCTTCGCTCGGATCGGAATAATCCGATCTCGCTCCCAGTCAGCGATATAAGGACCGAAATAGGGGTTCTCAATGAGCCAAGTGTGAAGCCGCGGCGATGAGCGCGCAAAGGCCCAAAGGGCTGCTAACAAAAAGACCGTTGTCGGCATAACCGGCAGAACGATGCCAATCGCGCCGAGGGCCACGCATATCCATCCCAGGCCCTGAAGAAGATGCCGCCGATAGGCTCTTTCAGTCTCAACTGTCATCTCAACAATTGTCCGCAGAATCTCTTTTGCGGCTTCCTTAAGATTGGCCAAGTCAGCTCCCAGCTCGCATTGCAGCGGACTGACGCAACGTCCAGTTGGTCTTTTAGCATCTTCATGTCCGCACGCTCCTTATTGTTGTCGAAACCGGAAAACAATCGGTAAACTGGTCTCCAACACCCAGAAACCGGGACTTTTCAGCCCAAACTATCTGGGACATATAGTGCCTTTTAGCATTCAGGGAAGTGACACATGGCGCAAAATACGATCGGTCTCAAGGCGTTTGGCGGATATATCCCGCGGCTTCGACTGCAGCGGAAATCAATTACAAGCGCAAATGCCTGGATAGCTCCCAACCTGGTTGGCAAAGGCAAGGGTGAGCGGTCCATGGGTAACTGGGATGAAGATAGCCTGACCATGGCTGTGGAAGCCGCACGCGACCTGCTTGGTACCAATGAGGATCGCTCTCACATTGATGCGATCTATTTTGGGTCGACGACACTCCCGTTCAGCGATCGGTTAAACTCAGGGATCATCTCCGCTGCTCTGACGCTTGATGAAGGCATACAAGCCGTGGATGTCTCATCTACCCAGCGTGCCGGCACGACAGCGCTTCTCCAGGCACTGAACAGTGTCAGCGGCGGCGCTAACAAGGAAGCTCTTGTGTGTGCTGCGGATCACCGTAAAGCCCGCGCTGCCAGTGCTCAGGAACTTGAGTTTGGGGATGGCGCAGCTGCACTTTCGGTTGGATCAGATGAGCTGATCGCGACTTTCCTTGGCTCGCATACGCTCACCGTGGATTTTGTCGACCATTTCCGCGGTAGCGGCGAAGAGTTTGACTATGGCTGGGAAGAGCGCTGGATCAGGGATGAGGGCTTCAGCAAGATCGTTCCCAAAGCCGTTGCCGGAGCACTTGAAAAAACGGGGCTAAGTGCCTCTGATATTGATCATTTTGTGATGCCATGTACTTTTGCTCGTCTGCCGCAAAAGCTCGCCAAGATGTGCGGAATGAACCCAGATGCAGTTGCAGATCCTTTGGGCGCGGTTTGTGGGGAAACTGGAGCTGCCCATGCACTGGTGATGCTTATTCATACGCTGCAGAACGCAAAGCCCGGCGAAAAAGTACTGCTCGCCCATTTTGGCGGTGGGTGCGATGTGCTTATTTTTGAAACCACGGAACTGCTGGCGTCCATGTCATCAAAGCGGGGCATTGTCGGGTCACTTGAGGACCGGCAGGAAGAAACGAACTATATGAAGTTTCTTACCTTCCACGGCCTAGTGGAATGGGAACGTGGCATGCGCGGCGAGCAAGACAAGAAGACCGCTCTCACCACTCTCTACCGGAACGAAGATACCGTTATGGGCCTTGTCGGTGGGCGCTGCACAGAGACCGGTGTCGTGCAGTTTCCGCGCTCTCGGATATCCGTTGCACCCAACAAACCCGCTGTAGACACGCAAGAGCCCTACAAGTTTGCCGACCGGAAGGCGACCATCCTTTCATGGTCTGCTGACTTCCTAAGCTTCTCCATGAACCCTCCGAACCACTACGGCATGATCGTCTTTGAAGGCGGCGGCCGGATCATGATGGACATTGGAGATGTCACTCAAGGTGAAGTCGACAGCGGCATGGAGGTGCGGATGGTGTTCCGCATCAAGGATTTTGATGATCAGCGCGGGTTCAAGCGCTATTTCTGGAAAGCTGTACCCGTTCGCAACGCGGTACCCACTGCCCAGGCTGCTGAATAAATCAAGTAAAGACACTGACAATCTGAGTATCTCATTTCCGGCCCCGGCCGGACGACCCGATGGAGGGAAGAATGGCACGAGGCATTAAAGACAAAGTCGCAATCCTAGGCATGGGATGTTCCAAGTTCGGCGAACGCTGGGACAGCGGCCCGGAAGAACTCATGGTCGAAGCCTATCTCGAAGCGATGGAAGATGCCGGAATTGAACCGACACAGTTGGACGCTGCCTGGTTCTCGACCCATATTGACGAAATCGGGACGGGTAAGGGAGGGACGCCCCTTTCTGTGGCTTTGCGCCTGCCTAACATCGCGGTCACCCGGGTCGAGAATTTCTGTGCTTCCGGCTCTGAAGCCCTCCGGGGTGCTGTCTATGCGGTTGCCTCGGGCGCTGCAGACATTGCTCTGGCGCTTGGCGTAGAGAAGCTGAAAGACACCGGCTATGGCGGCCTTCCTGTTGCCAATCCCGGGACGCTCAATCCACAACTGGCACCCAACGGGTCAGCACCTGGCAACTTTGCCCAGTTGGCCTCCGCCTACCGTGCAAAGCATGGCGTCGACAAAGACGACCTGAAGCGGGCAATCGCTCATGTGTCGGTGAAGAGCCATGCAAATGGGGCAAAAAACCCTAAAGCGCACCTTCGGAACGAAGTGAGTGAAGAACAGGTGATGAATGCCCCTATGATCGCAGAACCGCTCGGCCTGTTTGATTGCTGTGGAGTGTCTGATGGCGCCGCCGCTGCGATTGTAACGACGCCGGAAATCGCAAAAGCAATGGGCAAGAGCGATATCGTGACGGTGAAAGCGCTGCAGCTCTCTGTCTCCAACGGCCTTGAAAGTCAGCACAATAGCTGGGATGGAAGCTACTTCCACACTGCGCGCATTGCCGCGAAGAAGGCCTATGCGGAAGCCGGCATTGAAAACCCACGTGAAGATGTTTCCATGATGGAAGTCCATGACTGCTTTTCCATCACCGAACTTGTCACGATGGAAGACCTCTTTATTTCGCCCGAGGGTGGCGCTGTGAAAGACGTCATGGACGGGTTCTATGACAGTGATGGCGATGTTCCCTGTCAGATCGATGGCGGCCTTAAATGCTTCGGTCACCCGATCGGCGCGTCAGGGCTTCGTATGGCCTATGAGATGTATTTGCAGCTTCAGGGCAGAGCAGGGGAACGTCAGCTTCCTAATCCGAAGATTGGCCTCACCCACAATTTGGGTGGCGCACCGTCCCAGAATGTCTGCTCCGTTGCCATTATCGGCGCGCACGACGCGTAACTCTTATCCGCCTAAGAAAAAGCCGGGCTCTCAGAAGTCCGGCTTTTTTTGTTTCTTGTTTTAGAGCTTTTTGGCGACGATGAAGCGGCTGAAGGTGTTGTGGTTTTCGCTGGTCACTATCTCGAACCCAGCTGCGGCGATTTTGGCTTCCACATCCGAGCCTTTCAGGAAGCTGACATAAGGTGCCTTCCCGAAAAACTGCATAATGGGAATGGCAATGCGCCCGACAGCGCGCCATTTCCAGTCAGCGATACAGGGTGTCTTGGAGATCAACAGGCCGCCGGGTTTTAGCCGCTCTCGTAAAACCGCAAGGTCGCTTTCAAGGTCGGGCAATAGATGCAAAATGTTAAAACCGGCGATCGCATCAAAAGTTGTCGCTGCGAGCTTCGGGTCAGCAGGTGTTGCCTGAACGAAATCGACATTCGCCACCTCCTGTGCAGCTGCTTTCTCCGCCCCGATCTTGATCATGTTCGCTGAAATGTCTGTCGCGGTGATGTGGGCAACGGCATCGGCTAGAAGGAGGGCAGTGCCGCCCGTCCCACAGCCGATCTCAAGCAGATCGTCGAGGGGTTTGAGATGTTTCCGCGTCTCGGCAAGCGTGTGCTCGTAGGTCGCCTGGTCTTTTATCGGGGAGGCGGCATACTTTTTTGCTGCCTGATCCCAAAAGCTAGCGTCACTTGTCATCACTCTTCCTCTGCAAGTCATCCGGATGGGTTCTCTACATAATTGCACATCGCTCAAAGATAAATTGCTCAAATTGGCACCTCTGATATACAAAATTGCATGGATTGGACATCTGTTACATTTGACTGGAACCAGGCGCGGTCTTTTCTCGTTACGGCAGACGAGGGGACACTATCGGGTGCCGCCCGTGCCCTCGGACTGACACAGCCGACACTTGGCCGTCAGGTTGCCGCGCTGGAAGCAAGTCTGGGCGTCACCCTCTTTGAACGAGTGGGAAAATCCCTCGTTCTGACTGATGCCGGAAACGAGTTACTCGCCCATGTTCGCGTGATGGGGGAGGCTGCTGGCAAACTTTCCCTGAGTGCGCTCGGGCAATCCCGGAACATCGAAGGAAAGGTGAGGATCACAGCGACCGATGCCACCTCCGCCTACCGGCTGCCGTCCATTCTGAAGCTTATCCGTGAAACTGCACCGGGCATTGAGATTGAGGTGGTGTCATCCAACAGCCTTCGTGACCTGCGTCGGCGCGAAGCTGATATTGCTATTCGTCATGTGCGCCCAGACGAACCAAATCTCGTCGCAAAACTTGTCCGCGAAACATCGGCGCACCTATTTGCGTCATCCGGCTATCTGGATCATTTCGGTAGACCAGAGACCGTGGACGACCTCGCTGATGCCGTGTTCGTTGGTTTTGAAGAACCGGACCGAATGCTTCCCGCTCTAGCAGAGATTGGCCTTCACCTACGACGTGATCAATTCCGGGTGACGACGAACAATGGCGTCGCCATGTATGAGATGATGAAACAGGGTCTTGGTATCGGCTTCATGCCAAAATATGACGCAGTGGAAATCCTGGGTCTTGAGCAGATTTTGCCAAATCTCCCAGCTATCCCCGTTCCCGTATGGCTCACCGCCCATAGCGAAGTCCACACAAGTCCAAGGGTGCGGCTTGTTTTTGATTTACTCGCTGACGCCCTTTAGTACGAGCAATCCTGACATAACCGTGTCAGGAGCAATACCAGATGTTAGAGATAGTTTGTCTGAATGGAGATTTCGCCATGCCTGTCGACTCACGACCGGTTGGTCAGCTGAGAAACATTGGTCCCACGGTAGCCCGGCGACTTATGGAAATAGGTGTTCGAACACGTCACGACCTGAAGGAGGTTGGGCCAGCCACAGCCTATGTCCACATGTCAGCCAACTCGCCTGGAAAACACCTCCCTGTTTGTTACTATCTGTACTCACTCGAGGGAGCGCTCAAAGACCTACACTGGAATGATGTGCCTGAAGAGACAAAGAGAAGGCTTGTATCACAAGCCGAACTGTCGATGGCGATACCACCGACGTAGGACCTACCGCCCTTCTTCTACTGGCGCAATGACGACGTGTAACTGATCAGCATAATCAGAGTCGTGTTTGGCGAGTGGAAAGACTCCTCGATAAACCTGTTTGTGCTCTTTGCCGGGCAAAGGGATATTGGTGCGGGCAAAAATTGGCACGCGACCTTCCACTACTTCATGAAACTCCTGGCGACGGCGCTCCGCAGCTTCAACAGGCAGATCATCGCCAAGTAGTTTTCCTGTGTAGTCGATCCCGAACATCTCACAGCATTTGGGTCCCGCAAAACGATACCGATAGACTGGAGGATTACATCGAGGAACCGCGTCCAAAATAAGCAGCCAAGGGAGAAGAGCGCCAACTTGCAAAGGATCAAACTTCTGACCAGACAGCACACCCGAGATTGTCTTCTGTTCTTCGAAATGACAGAGGTAGGCCCGGACCGGGTGATGCTTCGGAATTTCTTCTGCCTGAATCGGCTGAAACGGCATTTATGTCCCCACGTCAAAGCACTCGATACGCGAGCGCAGACACCCTTTCATCTATCTATAGAGATTGGGGCCACCAAGGAAAAAATCAAGACTTCAACGAAAGACTTCTTATCATTTCCAAAACATATCGATGCGACGCGAGACATCTGCGCGCAGATTCATATGAAATAGGTTGTAGTCATAGATATGATAATCCCCACCGAAAGTGCCGAATGTGAATCCATCGTCATCAGTCGGCGGGGATACAATGAGCATACCGTCCTGGCATTCTGCGCCTGTCGCTTCCTGACGAAGAGTCCGAATTGACTCCTCGCTATCTGCGAAGGGCTGCGCACCGAGATTTGCAGTTGCTTCTGCAATCCCGCCCAGACTTCCCGTAATTGGGTTGATGCAAGCAATCTTGCGACCATTGATGTGCTGCAGCTTGCCATCTATCCAGATCTTTGTCGTTTCCTTCCAACCCATGGTTTCGGCTTCAGACGTGACGGAGTTCCAATTCAGGTAACACCCGGTGGTATGGGCTTCACGACAGGGGCCCACACCATCTGCGCCCAGCTCTTCTGGGATTGAAAAACCGACAAGATAAGCTGCCACCATACGGTTTGCGATATTGGTCCCCGCTACTTTTTCCTGGAGCAACTTCATTCCATGGAGTGATCCTTGACTATGCGATGCCAAGATAAAAGGGCGTCCGTCATTCAGGTTTTCGATGAAATAGTCGAATGCGCGGGCCACGTCTCCATAAGCAAACTCCAGAGCGCTATAGGCATCAGGTTCTTCGCCCATAAAGGCATAGAGCGTCGCCTGTCGATAGCGCGGTGCGAACACACGAGCACTGCTGTTAAACACAGCTGCCTGATGGCGAAGGACACCATCTTCGAGAAACTCTTTTGTCTCGCCTGGCTCGTCATAGCGGGCGTTCCACATATCATCCTGATAATAGGTCGTTGGGTGGACGAAAAAGACGTCGACCACAGCGGCGTCCTGCCCATCCAGCACCCCGCTTTCAGGCGGCACAACATCTGCCTTATCATCTGTCGTCGGAAGAGCCGCCCACGTGTCAGCCTGCGAATAATCCGGGGCCGGGGGAACATTTGCCACATCAAATGCAGCGGAAGGCTTTAGAAAAAGACGCTGCCCCAGCTTTGGGTTGAGATAAAGCGTCAGCGCACTAACGGCGGCAATCACAACCAGCCCAGCCATTCCGTAGAAAATCTTCTTCAACATGGTCTCTACACTCTGCCTTACGTGTTGATGTCTTCTCCGCCAGCCATGAACTCGGCCATCAGCCGGGATGCCTCCTTGTCTTCAAGAAGTAACGCTGAAAAGAGGCCTCGTTCTTTAGCACACCCATCGTGGATTGAGGTAATTGTCGCGGATTTCACCAAGGCTTTTGCATCTGCAAGAGCCCTGGCAGGCTTACTCGTAAAATCCTCAGAAATCTCAAGTGCAAGCTTAAGCACTGTTCCATCTGCCAGATGGTGAACCATACCTAGTTCGACAGCGTCTTCTGGGGTAACGGTTTTCCCTCGAAGGATGAGCTCGAGGGCACGAGATTCGCCAATCACGCGGGGCAGGCGCTGAGTTCCACCTGCTCCCGGGAAAATGCCAATGTTGGTCTCCGGCAGACCGATGCGGTAGTCGCCGCGCTCAGCTATCCTGATATCGCAGCAAAGCGCAAACTCGAATCCGCCGCCCTGGCAAAATCCATTGATCGCAGCAATTGTTGGTTTTCTCAATTGGTCGACACGGTCAAACAGGTGCGAAATGGGATTTCCACGCTTTCCGGCCTCCATAAGGCCCGCTGCGTCGAGCCCACTCTTATGAACTGCGTCAGTCGCACCCTGAATTTCCCCCACATCGTAGTGGCGGATAAAGACGCCGGGAACGCCGCCAGTGAATATCACAGCTCGAATATTGTCATCCCGTTCGATTTCATCTAGATGCGCCGCGAGCTCTGATACCTGAGCTTGATTGAGGTAACCCCGTGGTGGGTTATTGAAGGTAACGATAGCCAAGCCATCGCGAACATCGACGCCGACAAGAGGATCACTCATGTGCGGTTTTCCTTTAGGGCCTTTTTGTAGGCGGAGTATTTCGGCTGATCAATGGACAGCTTCGTCAACGTGCTCGTCCACAGGTGTTCCTTCAGCCCCGGTGTTTCCAGGGTGAGGGCGCCTGTTTCGATATGATTGCTCAACTTCTTGTTCAGGGTCTCCAGGTCGGTTTCTTTAGACGATAAAAGCGCCTGCAACCGGGCAATTTCCATTGTATTCGCTGAAGGTGCTGTCTCCAGCTCCCGCCGAACAATATCGAGGGCATTTGCCGCGACGAGGGCATGGAAGCGTGTCCTGCCATCAAGCTCAGGCAGTACCTGCTCACGCATGAAATCACTCACAACGCCGACGATTTCCAATGAGGTTGGTAGATCTTGCATTTGTCCTCTCAGTCCGCTGCCAGCAGATACAATAGGTCAATTTCTGTCTCAGACGACCGTCGCCCGATCGCGGCCCGTTCAACAGAACGGTCCATACCCGACTTGAATGCTTCATACATGGTCGTGCACATCACGCCCCATTTGAGTGTGCCGAGCACCTCCCAGAACTTTACCCGATCCGGGTCTACCTTGGGCCCTCCTGACGCCTCATAGCTGGCAAACATTTCTTCGCGATCACCAAAACCGCCAACCGGCTTATTGATGCCCCCAAAACGCCATGAGTTGACGCAGATCCAACCCATGTCTTCCATGGGGTCCCCAACATGCGCGAGTTCCCAATCAAGAATGGCTGACACGCCGTCTGTCGCATCAAACATGATGTTTCCATTGCGGAAGTCCCCGTGTACCAGTGTCTGTCGATCATCTGCTGGCAGGTTGTCGGACAGCCACTTAAAGGCCAGATCGAAAACCGGGTGCGGGTGGCCATGGGTTTTGTAGACTTCGCGATATCGCGCTATTTCCTCGACTGCCGGTGACACTCGAAGCGGGGGCAGAGACTTCACCGGTACCGCGTGAAGCTTTGCTAGCGCTTCGCCGCATTGGCGCGCGAGCTTCGGACGGACGTTGGCAAACTCATCGTTCCGTACAATCTTGGAGCCCAGAGTCTCGCCGTGCACGTGGTTCATGATAAAGCCACTGCCAAGACCGTCTGCCGCTAACGCCACATATCGAACTGTCGGCACGACAACACCCGCGTCAGCCGCCAACTGGATCAGCTTTGCTTCAGTTTCCAATCCTACGGCGGTTCCGCTCGCATTGCCGTCACCGCCACCTGGTGCGCGACGAAGGATCAATGCTTCTGCCTCACCGTCTTTGTGCGCTTTGAACGACCAGGTTTCCTGACTTGCTCCACCGGATAAACGTTTCAAGTCCGTGATCGTCGCGCCACCAAAGTGGTGTGCAGCTATCTTTGTCAGGCCTTCGGCCAATTGTTCTGTTGGTGTAGTCATTGGTCAGAGAATCCCAGATGGCTTGCCGTCGATAATCTGATCGAGATATTCAGACAGGCCATATCCAACATGCCCGTCACAGTGATATTCGGTCATGCCTTCGGTAATGCGCGTGTTCAGTTGCTTCCCATCTGGGGTCTTACGTCGATTTCGGAGCGGGATGAGAGAGAGAACATTCCCGTCAACTCTGAAGGTAGCGCCAGACTTGGTTGTCACATCTGCCCTTAGCGCTGTCTGGTAGAAGTTTTCATCCCATTCACTTTTGATTTTTACATCCTCGATCAAGTCATAAACACCATCCTTCAGCACCATTCCGCCATGACGCTCCACGCCTTCTTCATTTGTCACAATGGAAATCATCATGCCGAAGTCTCGACCGAAATTCATTGGAAGCCAGCGATACCAATTGATCGCCTGCCAGTGGCGGGGTCCCCAGCTTTTGTCTCTCAGCCCAAAACCCGAGACGGTCCACTCTTCGTCGCCGACGGTGATTGTTCCGCTTGCGGCCATGTGCTGTTCATAGTGAGCCTTGGCAAAGGACTTCTCAGGATCAATGTCGAGTGAAGACCCATCTTGCTTGACTGTCTCGCCGCCAAACATCGGTGAGACGCCTTCATAATTGAGCGAAACAGTGCAGGAGACTGTCGGGTGGTCTTTGAAGGCCTGAGACGGGTTTGCCATGTCGAAGGGTTTATCGAGCAGCAACACCTTGCCTTCGTATGCCACCTTCAGTTTCTTGAAGGGCTCTATGACATCGACTTTGAGGCCGCCAGCATCCATGGCGTCGTTATTTTCGATCTTCGGACGGCCAAACATAAAGCCCACCCGGCCATCCGGTAGATAGAGACAGACTGATGTCTCCGCATAATGTTCGTTCGGCCTGTTACCAATGCGAAACCATCCTCCGACCTTTTGGTCAGGATCGAACATGTTGAAATACATGCTTTCATTGTAGTTCGCGGCCGCATCTGGCGTATGCGTGTATTCGTCCTCTGGATCGAGGCGTAGTTTGAGGCCTTTTGCCAATTCTGCCATCTCTTCCTCCCGTTCAGTGCTGCACATCTCGCCCACGGATTTGGGAGCTGCGCGTCCTGATCGCGCTCACCATGTCCGATAGTTATTGACGGCGGGTCTTGTCGCCCGGAAATCGCCCTATATTTCTGACATGAAACACCGTAAATGGTAAGGGTGACCTAGGGTTAGGTAGAGGCCAAAAATGACAGACCCGAATGAAGGCGATCAGCACCACATCATACAACCTGCCAAAAAGGCGGGGATTACTTCGCGTCTTCGGACGTATTTCCTAACGGGCCTCGCGGTTGCCGCACCCATATGGATTACGATCTATCTGCTCAGATGGTTTGTGGAATTTATCGATACCTACGTGGTCGGGTTCTTTCCTGACCAGTATCACCCCGATCAACTGCTTCCCTTCACGGTGCCCGGCATTGGGGTGATCATCGGTCTGGTTGGGCTCACTGTTCTCGGTGCCCTCACAGCGAACTTCCTGGGACGCCGAATTCTGGCCTTTGGTGAGCGTTTGGTTGACCGAATGCCAATTGTCCGGAACATCTACAATGCGCTCAAACAGATATTCGAGACCGTCATCTCTCAGAGTGGCACCTCATTCCGAGAGGTCGGGCTGATTGAATATCCTCGTCGCGGGCTCTACGCGCTGGTCTTTGTTACCACCCAGACCAAGGGCGAAGTGCTGGAGAAGGCGACGACTGATAACGAGCTCGTCAGTGTTTTTCTTCCGACGACCCCAAATCCCACCTCGGGCTTCCTTCTGTTCGTCCCCAAACCCGATATAACAATTCTCGATATGTCCGTTGAAGAGGCAGCAAAACTGGTCATCTCAGCAGGGCTTGTTGAACCACCGAACGGAGAGGGAGGCGCTGTCCCTCTCAATCAACCGGACTCCAAATAACGGATCGCTTCGTCCCGCTCGAAGAGATAGAGCAGGATGCGGAGCGCTTTGCCCCGATCGGTCTGGAGTGTCGGGTCTGTCTCCAAAATCAAGCGTGTGTCGTCATGAGCGGTTGCCAGCAGGTCCGCATGGGCCACCGGATCGGCCAGTCTGAATTCCGGGAGACCACTTTGCCGTGTTCCCAGCACTTCCCCGGCACCACGAAGTTTCAAATCTTCTTCCGCGATCCGAAAACCATCCTCCGTTTCACGAAGAATATTGATCCGGGCCTTCGCGGTTTCCCCGAGTGGTGTTTGATAGAGAAGCAGGCAGCTTGATTTGCCCGTGCCGCGCCCCACGCGCCCTCTGAGCTGGTGGAGCTGCGAGAGCCCAAACCGCTCGGCATGCTCAATCACCATGATGGTCGCTTCGGGCACATCGACGCCGACCTCAATCACCGTGGTTGCAACCAGGATCGAAATCTCGCCCGATTGGAAGCGTGCCATCACAGCGTCTTTCTCCGCCGATTTCATGCGCCCATGAACGAGGCCAACCATGTCACCAAACTCTGCTTTCAGGGCCGCCGTGCGGTCCTCAGCGGCGGCGACGTCCAGCTTCTCAGATTCTTCCACCAGCGGGCACACCCAATAAGCACGCGCGCCGCCAGCGACCGCACGACCGATCCCGTTCACAACCTCGTCCAAACGGGAATTGGGCAGTGCCCGCGTATCGATGGGCTGTCGGCCAGCTGGCTTCTCTGTCAGACGAGTCACGTCCATATCCCCATAGACGGTGAGCGACAGGGTGCGCGGAATAGGGGTGGCAGTCATCACCAGCACGTCCGCCGGCATGCCTCCTTTCGCTGATAGCTGAAGTCGTTGATGCACGCCGAAACGATGCTGCTCATCGACGACGGCCAATGCCAGATCCTTAAACGCAACATCGCCTTCAAAAATAGCGTGGGTCCCAATCAGAATGTGGATGGCACCGCTCTCAAGATCAGCGAGTAGCGCCTCGCGCTTTTTGCCCTTGTCGCGACCTGTCAGAACTTCCAACCGTACGCCCACCGCCGCACACAGGGGTCCGAGACTCGCAGCGTGCTGCCGGGCCAGTATCTCTGTGGGTGCCATCATGGCCCCTTGAGCTCCCGTCTCGACGGCATTGAGCATCGCCATCAAGGCAACGGCCGTCTTGCCACTGCCGACATCGCCCTGCAGCAAACGCAGCATGCGTTTGTTTGCGGCCATATCGCCATCGATTTCCGCCAGTGCCATCATTTGGGCGTTTGTCAGCTTGAAGGGCAATGCAGCCAGCACCTGTGAGCGTAGTTTTCCGTCTCCCCGTGTTTCCCGACCGGCTCGCGACCGCATTCGGGTTCTGACCAAGCCAAGCGCCAGCTGGTTCGCAAGGAGCTCGTCATAGGCCAGCCGCGACCGTGCTGGAGTCCCGGGCTCCAGATCAGCGCCGTTTTCTGGCGCATGCGCCGCCGCCAGAGCGTTTTTCCAGGCAGGGTATTTTTGTTTGGCGAGCCAATTTGGTTCCTGCCATTCGGGCAGGTCAGGCACCAATTCGAGAGCGCCACGGACGGCCTTTGCCATGACCTTCAGCGTGACGCCTGCTGTCAGCGGATAGACCGGCTCAATCAGAGGCATTTCCCCTGCATTTTCCGGCGCTACGATGTGGTCTGGGTGGGGCATTTGAGGATCGCCCTGATAGTAGTCCACCCGGCCTGAAATGATCCGCCGTGAGCCTTCCGGAAGGACCTTGTTGAGATAGTCCGGGCGGGCGCGGAAGAAGATGAGTGGCATTTCACCGGTCTCGTCTGACACATGAACACGGTAAGGCAAGCGCTTGTTTCTAGAAGGAATATGCGTGCCAATGTCTACTTCGAGCGTTGCGATCTCGCCATCCACGGTCTCCGCAATTTTGGGGCGGTTCCGCCGGTCGATCAGGCTCGCAGGCAAATGCCAGATCAGGTCGATGACATGTTTCCCGACGGGCTTCTCAAGCAGCTTTTCAAGGCGTGGCCCGATGCCGGACAGCCGTGAAATGGGTGCAAAAACGGGAAAAAGGATTTCGGGCCGCATAGGTTTCCGTCAATCGGTTGAACAAGTCGTTATCTTAGCCAATCCTACCTGGGACGGGCTGACAGACAGAGCGGAAACGTATATATCCTGCGGCCAAAGCACTACCACTGATATTGAGGCTTTCATGATCGACGAGACGGTAGACGTCCGCCGCAAGCGGCTGCAGTTCCGGGCCTGGCACCGCGGAATCAAGGAAATGGACCTCATTATGGGTCGGTTTGCGGATGCGCATATTCACGAGCTCGACACGCCCGATCTGGACCTGTTTGAGGCCTTGCTCGAAGAACCTGACGATCAGGTTTATGGCTGGATCGCGAATCGAGAGCCGGTGCCGGAAGACTTCAACACCCCCATTTTCAAACGCATCTGTCAGCTCGACTTCATGGGCACGGCGGTCCCTAAGAGGCCTGATTAGACACCGTGACACTGCATAACCGCATTTTGACGTCCAATGGACAGCTCACTCTCGGCGAGACTCCTGAGGGCTATGACGCTCTGGTCCTGGCTGATATTGCACGGGCTGCTGAGGCGCCTGTGCTGCATATCGCACGTGATGACGCGCGGTTAAACGCTCTTGCAGAGGCATTAGCCTTTTTCGCGCCCGACCTTGAAGTGCTGAGATTTCCGGCCTGGGACTGTCTGCCTTATGACCGCGTATCGCCGCAATCTGAAGTCGTGGCGCAGCGTATGGCGACACTCGCGCGCCTCGTGCGCCTTGGCGAGTCACAGAAGCCAATTGTGGTGCTTGCGACGGTCAATGCAGCGCTACAGCGGGTGCCGCCTCGTCAGTTACTGGAAGAGGGCGCCTGGGGCGCCGCCGCCGGCGATCGGATCAATCTTGAAGGTCTCATCGAATATTTGACGCTCAATGGCTACAACCGCACCGGCACTGTCCGGGAGCCAGGTGAATATGCTGTGCGGGGCGGGATTGTTGATCTCTATCCCCCGGATGGAGACACGGCGCTCCGCCTCGACATGTTTGGCGACACGCTGGAAGCTATCCGGACCTTTGATCCGGAAGACCAGCTCACAACCGGCAAGCGCACGCGCATGGACCTGGTGCCAGTAAGCGAAATTCATCTGGACGACGAAGCAATCCGCCGCTTCAGAGCAGGTTATGTTGCAGCCTTTGGCGCAGTCTCAGACGCCGACCCGCTTTATGAAGCGGTCAGTGAAGGTCGGAAACATCATGGGATGGAGCATTGGCTTCCGCTCTTTCACGAAAGCCTGGATACGCTCTTTGGGTATCTGGACGGCTCAACAATCACGCTCGACCAGCTGGTGGATGATGCCCGTCAATCCCGGTTGGACTTAATCAAGGACTATTATGAGGCGCGCGAAACTGCCCTCAAAATGAAGAACCTGGAAGGCACCAGTTTCAAGCCGCTACCACCGACCGATCTCTATCTCGACGAAGAGGAATGGGAAACAAACCTCGCTGGTCGGCAGGTGAGGGTGTTTACGCCATTTGCGCAGCCGGACAGCGAGACATCGCTTAGCCTTGGCGCGAAAGAAGGCAGAAGCTTCGCACCCGAGCGTCAGCAGGATGGCGTCAATGTTTTCGATGCCCTTGCCACTCATGTTCGCGGGTTACGAGCCGCGAAGAAGCGAATTGCCCTTGCAAGCTGGAGTTCTGGCGCCCGGGAGCGCCTCCAAGGCGTCTTGAAGGACCACGGTGTCGAGAACATCGCCGCGACCGACGATTGGGCAAGTGTGCTCTCGAGCAATCCGGCGATGGTGCACCTGCTGGTTCTGGGTCTGGAGACGGGCTTCGAGACCGATGACGTTGCCGTTATCAGTGAACAAGACGTGCTGGGAGACCGACTCGTTCGTCGTCACCGAAAGAAACGCGCCGACAATTTCCTAAAAGAGGCCTCCAGCCTGTCGCCCGGCGATATTGTGGTGCATGTGGACCATGGGATTGGCCGCTTTGATGGGCTCCAGACGATTGATGTCACTGGCGCTCCGCACGATTGCGTGCTGCTACTCTATCACGGTGGCGACAAGCTCTTCCTTCCGGTTGAGAATATCGAACTCCTTTCACGCTACGGCTCGGACGACACTGTGGTTCAGCTGGACCGGTTGGGCGGAACTGGATGGCAGGCACGGAAGGCCAAGCTCAAAGAACGCATCACAGAAATGGCGGGCGAGCTGATCAAGATCGCCGCCGCGCGCGCGCTGAAAGAGGCTCCCAAATTTGTGCCGCAAGAAGGGGCTTTTGACGAGTTCTGCGCGCGTTTCCCGTTTGATGAAACCGACGACCAGCTTCAATCAATCGAGGCCGTTGTCGAAGACCTGTCCCGCGGCCGTCCCATGGACAGGCTGGTCTGCGGTGATGTGGGATTTGGTAAAACGGAAGTGGCGCTGCGCGCGGCCTTTGTTGCTGCCATGGAAGGGCGCCAGGTTGCTGTCGTTGTGCCCACCACGCTGCTCGCACGCCAGCACTACAAAACCTTCCTGGAGCGTTTCAAGGGGCTGCCGATCCGGCTCGGACGCCTTTCACGCCTGGTTGGCACCAAGGAAGCAAATCAGACTCGCGAAGAACTCGCCAGTGGTCAGATTGACGTGATCATCGGCACCCATGCACTGCTCGCCAAGAGCATCAAGTTCAAAGACCTAGGCTTGCTTATTGTCGATGAAGAGCAACATTTTGGTGTGTCTCATAAGGAACGGCTTAAGCAACTCAAAGCCGATGTGCACGTGTTGACGCTCACTGCGACGCCTATTCCGCGAACCCTACAACTGGCGCTTTCGGGTGTGCGGGAACTTTCCATCATTGCGACGCCGCCCGTTGACCGTTTGGCAGTGCGAACATATGTGACGCCGTTTGATCCGGTCGTGATCCGCGAAGCGATCCTGAGGGAACATTATCGTGGCGGTCAGAGCTTCTATGTCTGCCCGCGCATTGCAGACCTTGGAGAGATTGAAGAGTTCCTGCGCGAACAAGTGCCGGAAGTTAAGTTCGTGACAGCTCACGGTCAGATGTCACCAAGTGAACTAGAAGACAAAATGACGGCGTTTTACGACGGGCAATATGACGTTCTACTCTCCACGACCATTGTTGAGTCAGGCATCGATATTCCCTCAGCCAATACGCTCGTCATCCACCGGGCGGATATGTTCGGCCTCTCTCAGCTTTACCAGCTGCGCGGGCGCGTTGGACGGTCAAAGTCCCGTGCTTACGCCTATTTCACCACACCGGCGACGCGGAAACTTACGGCGAATGCAGAAAAACGCCTCCGTGTCCTGCAGTCGCTCGATAGCCTGGGTGCCGGGTTTACGCTCGCGAGCCACGATCTCGACATTCGCGGGGCGGGCAATCTTCTGGGTGACGAGCAATCTGGCCACATTCGAGAAGTTGGCTATGAGCTCTACCAAGAAATGCTGGAAGAGGCGGTTGCGCAGCTTCGAGGTGAAGAAGGCGAGGGATCAGATCAATGGTCACCGCAGATCAATATTGGTACGCCTGTTCTCATCCCGGACAGTTACGTCACAGATCTCGACGCCCGCATGGCACTTTATCGACGTCTCTCGCAGGTTGAAAGCCGCACCGATATTGATGCATTTGCTGCAGAATTGATTGACCGGTTCGGACCCCTTCCAGAAGAAGTCGACTCGCTTCTCAAAATCGTTGAGATTAAAGGTTTCTGTCGGGCGGCCGGGATTGAAAAGATTGATGCAGGACCGAAAGGGGCTGTACTCACCTTCCGCGACAATGCCTTCGCGAACCCGGTTGGGCTTGTGGAGTTTATCAATGATGAGCGGGACAGAGCGAAGCTGCGTCCCGACCATAAGTTGGTCTTCAAACGCGCGTGGGACCTCTCCGAAGACCGGCTGGACGGAACCTTCAAGCTCGCACGGAAGCTCTCTGAACTCGCGGTGGAGACGGAGGCGGCTTAGGCTTCCGTCTCTGGTCGCTCAACAAGCCGTTCCTGAACCCGGTTGAATACCTTTGTCAGCGTTTCCACATCCTGGGCGCCGACGACGGAGAATTTGTTTTCAAACAGGAAACAAGGAACACCAGTGACACCCATCTCGCGTGCCATGTGATCTTCATACTCAACCTGTTTCCGGTCCGCATCGCTGGCAAGCAGTTCTTTCACCAGATCCACATCCATGCCGATGTCTGAAGCAACCTCGGTCAGCACTTCAGCCCTGCCGACATCCTCGCCCTCTTCAAAGTAGCGCTTGAAGAGAAGTTCCACAGCTTCCATTTGAAGACCGGCGCTTCCTGCCCAGCGAACAAGACGATGACTATTCAGCGTGTTTGGCGAGCGTTTAATTTGGTCAAACGCGAAGCTGATACCTTCCTTCTCCCCGAGCTCAGAGATCATTTTGCCCGCTTCTTTTGCGCGCTCAGACCCGAACTTCCGCTCATAGTATTTTTGCCTGTCTACTCCCTCAGCTGGAATGGTTGCATCAAGCTGATAGGGTCTCCAGGAAATGGCAATCTCGACGTCTTTGCGATCCCAGGCGTTGACGGCTTTATCCAGGCGTTTCTTGCCGATATAGCACCAGGGGCAAACCGTGTCTGAGATAACGTCGAGCTGCATGGGAATTCCTCGGGTCAGGTGATTTTGATGCTCATAGTATGACGCTTGTACCCACTCCACGCAAAACCTGAGCGGTCACAATGGTTTGACATAGGTGGTGGGACTTGACGGTGGTTGTCTGAAACATAGGATGCGGCACCGACTAACCTTAGGAGCAGTTTGATGACTTTTGTGCCCCCGGCCCCTCAAGACCTCTCAGGCAAGGTTGCCATTGTTACGGGCACAACCAGCGGACTTGGCCGTCGTTTTGCCCAAGTTTTAGCAAATTCAGGTGCCGCGGTGGCCATTACTGGTCGACGGGTGGATAGGCTCGAAAGCCTTAGTGCAGAAATTGAAGCGATGGGGGCCCGTGTCCTGCCAGTTCAGCTCGATGTTACCGACATTTCTTCTATCGAGCGGTGTGTGCGCGAGGTTGAAACCGAACTCGGCCACATTGACCTTCTCGTCAACAATGCTGGCATGAATGTTCAGTCGGCAGCGGTCGACATGTCGCCGGAAGACTTCGACACCATGATGTCCACCAACACGCGGGGGACCTTCTTCATGGCCACCCGTGTTGCCAAACGCATGATCGAACGGGGCGAGGGTGGGAACATCATAAATATTGCCTCGATTGGTGCTCATACCGTCCTGCCGGGCCTCGCAACCTATTGCATGTCGAAGGCTGCTGTTGCGATGATGACTCGATCCCTAGCGCACGAATGGGCACGCCACAAAATCAATGTAAATGCGCTGTGTCCAGGCTTTATCGAGACCGAACTCAACAGTGAATGGTTTGCAAGCCCTGGCGGCGAGAAGCAAATCAAAACGTGGCCCCGCCGACGTCTTGGACAGGAAACAGACCTAGACGGTGCATTGCTGATGCTTGCTTCTCAACAGGGACGCCTGATGACGGGGTCCGTTCTGACCATCGATGATGGCCAGTCCCTGTAAATCATCGGGCGCAGCATCGCCGTCGGCCTGTCATATAACTGCAGCACTAAGGGCACATATTGTTGATCACCATTGGTCAGTATGGTTCCCAATGATCTTGTTCGAGCTGCCAAATGTTCCATCGACGTGTCTGGCGATACAAGTGGCTTGTACTAGCCCCATTTGAACAACATCTGGGCGCCGTTAGGTATGCTGAGATTATTGGACCGCACGAAAAACGGTATCAGTTCGGTCCCGTGGATGGCCTCTGGAACTTGCCCTTCTGTGTCTCTATTGCATATGCCAAGAGCGCTTGGAACAATGATGTCAAACCCTGCACAAAAGCCAAGGCGACACACTTGGTCATACGCCCCCACCTTCGCAAAGAATACCATCGCCCATTGTCAAACTCTGCAATGCGCGAGCGATCTCAGATGTATCGGATTCGAGATCGCATGTCTGGAAGCATCAAACATTACACGGGTGAAACAGAGGACGATCAAATGCTCTCGCAATGGGTCGGAATTGAACTCATTTTGAGTGCTGCCGATGTCGAACAATCTCCCGACCAGGCTTACGCCAAATGGAAAAATGAAGTTTCACCTTTACGCTCCGAACACGGCTGATTTCAGGGTGCCTCAAGAACGGGCACTGTTTTTAGACACATCTGTCTATTCACCTCATTTCGTTTGTAATACTTGACTATAGGTCGATGGCGAATTCCTTCCCAATCAACGCAGCGCTCATATATTGTCAATAACTCGCCTCTAGTTTTCGCTTCTGTGTGGTGCTCAGTACAGCCAGGTGGGATGGTTTGAGCCTTCACATTGTTTGCCGGGGAGGCGTCAAGTGTTTGAGGCGAAGGTCAGTGACCTGAAATGGAGGGTGCTCGCGCAATTTGAGCGTGAGCAAAACTCACTCGCCTATTCTGAAGCTGCTGGTGATAGAGAAAAACGCCACTACTATGAATGTGAGACACCCTTCGCAGATACCACTTTTTGCGTGACCACAGCGTACGCCCATCAGACCTGGCAAGGTGTCGTAGTACCCTGTGCAAAAAAAAGGGCAACCCGTCTGATTGTCCGTCCACATCTTCGTTGGGAGTTTCCCGAGGAACTTGTTTCAAACCGCGGCGGTATCCCTTGGCTGCATGAGATGTTTGAGCTCCATGTCCGGCGCTATTTTAGCGCTTATGCGGGAACGAGAACACATAAGGGAACAACAACTTGTTTTGTCGGTTTGGAAACAATCATGACCGCGCGCGACCTGCGAGAGAATGCCGGCGAGCCAGTTGAGCTATGGGACCGAGCAATCTCGTCCTATCTCGCTAAATCAAACCATGAGGAATTAGCGTCGGCCACTAACGAGGGGCGTTTGCAAACGCCTCTGCCAGTTCACGACGGAGAAGTTTCCCGTTGGATGAACGGGGTAGCGTTTCAACGAAGATCACTTCGCGGGGCTGCTTATAGGTGGCAAGGTGGTCAGCCGTGTGGCTAAGGACTGCCGCCGCATCCGTTTCAGCCGGGTCGACTGGAACAATAAAGGCAGCGATAACTGACACGTCAGATCTCACTTGAATCTCGCAAACGCCCACCTCTGCTACACTAGCGTGGGATGCAATTACTGTTTCCACCTCCCGCGGTGAAACACGATATCCCATAGCATTCATGACATCGTCTGCACGGCCTTCGTACCAAAGGTACCCATCTGCATCGAAGCGAGCGAGATCTCCTCCGACGAACCAGTCACCCCGATACACGCTTGCGTCCTCATCAGGGCGATTCCAATATCCCAGCATCAAGCCGGGGTCTGAGCGATGGACCGCCAGCAATCCGGTTCGTCCCGGCGGTAGAGGGTCATTGTTGTTGGCATCTTCGTGATCAAGGACTGCGATAGCGCGGCCGGGCTGTAGCTTGCCGGGGCTGCCTTCTCGAATGGCCATGCCAGGGCCTGTGGAGACATAGGTAGAGCATTCACTCATGCCGAGTGCTTCATAAAGGTTAGTGCCGGTGGCCTGCTGCCAGCTCTGTAATAAAGTCGGCGACAGAGCTTCACCGGCCGTGAGCCCATGCCGAAACCTTTCCAGCTTAAAATCAGACAAGTCGCAATACTTCAAGATTTGCCGATAGAGCGAGGGAACCGCCGCCAATAGAGTTGCCTGATACCTCTCCAGCAAGAGCGGCCACACATGGACATCTTTTTCACCGGTAAAGAGAACAGTTGTCGCGCCGTTTGCCCAAGGGTCTGTCAGACCGACCCCCAGCGTATAGGTCCAGTTGAAAGCGCCTGCGTGGAGGACTACATCGTCACTCCCGATGCCGTACCAGCCCTCATACATGGGACGTCGTCCCCAAGCGGCTCTGTGCGCATGCAGGACACCCTTGGGCGTGCCACTCGTCCCAGACGTGTAAACAAGGTAGCCTGGATCGTCTGCACCTGTATCTGCATAATCGACAATGCGGGAATGCGAGGCCATGGCCTCCACGCCCTCAGATGAGAAACGCATCACAGCACCGGTGGGCAGATCAAGTTCATTCGCGATTGCGATGGCTTTGGCGCCGGAATCCATTAGGAGGAATTGTGCTTCCTCCGCAGTCAGCTGAGAGGAAGCTGGAAGCGGAACAACCCCCGCAGCAAGTGCGCCGAAAAATAGAAGCGCATAGGAGCTTGTATTCGGGAGCCGGATCATGAGTCGGTCTCCGGGCCTCAATCCTGAGTCAAGAAGAGCCGCAGCAACCCGGCGCACCGCCTCGTCGAGCTGACCATAGGTCCACTGTTCCGCTGCGTCCTTTGGTGCTTTTTCGTCTTGCACCACTATCAGGGCGATTTTGTCTGGCGTTTTCGCAGCACTGTCCGCGAGGCAATATCGCGCCATATTAAACTCTGCAGGCGGGAGGGCTCCTGAAAAAGCTTGGGGTCTTTCCGTTGTTTTCATAAGCTTGGTCTACAGCGGCTGTAGGAGATTGCCAAGCGCTGGCATGAGTTTTGGGGGTAGGGTGGTCGCACCGATTAGGGAGAAAACTGGCATCCATGTGAAAGCTGGGGGGCTGACACCGGAAGGATACCAATTGGTCGCCGATGGCGTCGGTTGGGAGTCTCGTACGACCAAACAAGCCCGCGATCTGATCATCAATGCCAGGCATGTTGTCACCGCTTGGGAAGAAGGCGTGCTCGCTGGCATGGGACGCGCCAGCGGTACAGGTACGCACTATGCTCACTTGTCTGACATTGCGGTCCTGCCTCACCTCCAGGGCCAAGGATTCGGTAGTGCGATCCTGCGACACTTGCTCAAACTCGTAGACCGCGAAGTCCGCGAGGATGCCACCGTGACACTTCATGCAACACCGGGCACCGAACCGTTTTATGAACGATTTGGGTTCAGTTCCTCCGCAACGCCGTTTCTCATGACCCGATCGCGACGGGAATAGGTAGTGCGCCCCTGCGTCACTCATGGGACATTCCCTGCATGGTTTACGCAGGCCCACCCGCAAGGGTAAAACCGTAGCAACGAATACAAAATCAGGGAGATAAACATGGGCAAGGGACCGCTCTCAGGAGTGAAAATCGTTGAATTCGCCGGGATCGGTCCTGGACCGTTTTGCGGCATGCTGCTGTCCGACATGGGCGCGGATGTTGTGCGCATTGACCGCAAAGGCGGGGGCGGGGGATCCAAGTTTGAAGTCGGTGCCCGCGGACGTCGTTCTGTTGCGATGGATCT
Source organism: Parvibaculaceae bacterium PLY_AMNH_Bact1 (assembly GCA_032881465.1). Taxonomy (NCBI): domain Bacteria; kingdom Pseudomonadati; phylum Pseudomonadota; class Alphaproteobacteria; order Hyphomicrobiales; family Parvibaculaceae; species Parvibaculaceae bacterium PLY_AMNH_Bact1. The sequence goes on along the minus strand of CP126168.1, from coordinate 1,579,146 downwards.
GAAAAAACCCGAAGCTGTGGAAGCCTGTCTCAAGCTCATCGAAGAAGCCGACATGCTTCAAGAAGGATTCCGTCCTGGTGTAATGGAGCGGCTCGGACTTGGACCCGATGTGTGTCTGAAGCGGAACCCGAAACTTGTTTATGGACGTATGACGGGTTGGGGACAATATGGGTCGCTGGCGCAGGCCGCAGGCCACGATATCAATTACATCTCGCTGACAGGTGCGCTTCACGCGATTGGGCGACCTGGAGAAAAGCCGGTGCCTCCTCTTAACCTCGTTGGCGATTTTGGCGGCGGCGCGCTGTATCTAGCGCTCGGAATGGTCTCCGCGCTTACAAGCGCACGGACCACAGGCAAAGGGCAGGTGGTTGATTGTGCGATGACGGACGGCTCCGCATCGCTCATGTCTATGTTCTTTGGCTTCACTGCGTCGGGCATGTGGCAGCCGGAAAAAGGGACCAATATGCTGGACGGAGGTGCGCATTTTTACGACACCTATGAAACGTCCGATGGAAAGTGGATCTCCATTGGATCCATCGAGCCGCAATTCTATGCCCTTCTGCGCGAGAAAGCGGGCCTTGGTGACGAATTGTGGGATGCACAGATGGACCGGTCAAAATGGCCGGAGATGAAAGAGAAACTCGAAGCGGTTTTTAAGACGAAGACCCGCGATGAATGGTGTGCGCTTATGGAAGGCACAGACATTTGCTTTGCCCCTGTCCTGGGCCTCGACGAAGCAATGGACCACCCACACAACAAAGAGCGTCAGACGATCGTTGAAATTGATGGTGTGCAGCAGCCGAACGTCGCACCGCGCTTTTCCGGTACGCCGTCTGAAATTCAGGGTCCGCCGCCAAGTGTCGGAGCCCACAATGATGAAGCGCTTTCGGACTGGGGGTTCTCCTCAGATGACATCGCTGCACTGAAATCAGCCGACGCACTTTAGAATAAGACGGATATAGGGGCTTTCATGTCTGCACTGCCTGGCACAACAGGCCGTCGGCGCATCTATCTGATGCGCCACGGTCACGTGGATTATTTCGGAAAAGAAATCCGGGAAGCAGAGGGCGACTTTTCTGTCGTTCCTTTGACGCCACTTGGGCAGGAACAGGCAAAGGCCGCCGGGATCGCGTTGTCGCATGTCACCTTTGACCGGGCCGTCTGTTCCGGCTATCCGCGCACGCAACAGACTGCGGAGTTTGTTCTGGCGGCCCAGCCCGGCGGCGCAGCGCCAGCGTTGGAAGTGGACGCTGGCCTGGTTGAAGTGCATGGCGGCGATTACGGCCACGTCAAGAACCGGGCAGAGATGGCGGCCAAAATGGCGTTTCATTTCGACATTGCCGGAGAACCGGGCGCCTCCATGCTGCCCGGTGGCGAGGTGTTTGCCGACGCTATGGCACGCTCTGTCGCGTCAATCGAACGCCTGCTTAACGAGCCTGGGTGGCATACGCTTTTGATCGCAGCTCATGAGGGCATCAATCGTCTTATCCTCGGCTGGGCCAGTGGGGGCGGGCTCGCAGCAGTCCGTGCCTTCGAGCAGGATACCGCATGTATCAATGTGCTCGACTTCGACATGGTGCCAAACGACAATGGGGGTACCAAGATCGAGCGGATCATGATCAAGGCAATCAACCTCACGCCCTACAATTACGTCAAACACGGCATGAATATGAACAGCCTGGAAGCGATTTTCGCGCGTGACCCGGCCTGAAGACCAGCCTGACGCCCAATCTGACGCCCAATCTGACGCGACGAGATTTCGACGTGGCGTGACTTCTTCGTCCTTCATGATAGGATTCTGCGCATGACGCCGGAGGAGGTACATTATGGGACGGGAATTCCACGGGTCAGTTGACCATCTAAGTGAGATGAAAACGCCAGCGCCCAAAATCAAGGGCATGCATCACATGGCCTATCGATGCCGTGATGCAGAAGAAACCAAGAAATTCTATGCAGACATTCTGGGGTTGAAACCTGCGGCAGCACTTGCCTTCGATAAAGACCCTAGCGGTGCCGACCGACCCTATATGCATCTCTTCTTTGAGATGGGAGACGGGAATTACATCGCCTTTTTTGATGCGCCCTCCAATGCGGACACGGATCAGTTCAATATCAAGGATGGGATTGAGGATTATCACTTCGCCTTTGAGGTCGGGTCCATGGATGAGCAGAAGAAGTTCATGGACCGTTTGGCCGAAGCGAAGGTTCCGTGCTTCGGACCGATTGATCACGAGTTCTGTCACTCGATTTACTTCTTCGATCCAAGCGGGCTCGCCTGCGAAATCACTGTTCGTGACGCGAAGCATGACGCCTATCTCGACAATGAAGCGACGCACATGGAAAAACATCTTAGGGTGTGGGAAGAGAAGACGCGCGCAATCAAACAGGCGCGCCTTCAGCTCTTCGCAGCGGATTAACTGACACGTGCCTCGGGGAAGAGGCGCAGGAAGTTCTCCGCATAAAAATTGTCTTTGATGGTTTCCGAGCTTTCCGCCAGATATTTCTCGAATTTCCGGATGGGGTCCCGCCCACCTTCTACATGCGGGTAGTCGCTGCTGAAGAGATAGAGCTCTGAATTCGAATGATCTATCAAGCGCGAAACATCCTCGTGGGGGAAAGGTGTGAACCCCATTTGTTGCGTCAGCTGTTCCGATGGCTTGCGATCAAATCGGATCGATTCATCAACCCTGCTGTAGATCTTCGTGATGTCGTCAAGCCGACGGAGCATTTCTGGTACCCAGCCAGCTCCCAGCTCCACAGCCGCTCCACGCAGGTTCGGGTGGCGCTCAAAAACACCGTCCATGACCATCATGCTGACGAAGGTTTCCGGGGGCTGATGCATGAGGGCAGCATCCTTACTGCGAACATTTTCACCGCCTCCCATCCAGTCCTTCACTGCCTTGCGGCCGTTATTGCTCCAGGACTTGAGAGCCTGAAGCGGCGATCCGCCGACGTGAAGGACGAAGGGCGTTCCACTTTCGGCCAGGCGCGCCCAGAAGGGCTCCAGATCCACATGCCCCGGTGCAAACCCAATAGGCGAACGGTGGGGCACCCAGATCGCCTCCATGCCCTTCTCCAGTGCGAACTCCAGCTCTTCAATCGCAAGCGCTGGATCATCGAGTGGAACAACCCCGACGCCCATCAACCGATCATCATCAGAACAGAAGTCTGCCATGTGACGGTTGTGCGCGCGGGTTGCGCCATATCGCAACTCAGATGAGGTTTTTGAGCTCGGGTGGAAGGGCATCACGACGGAATGGGTCGCAAAGACAAGTTGTTTCTTAAAGCCCAGCATGTCCATGGCGACTTTTCGGTCTGACTTATCAAATGCCCCCAGAGCCTGAATTTCTTTCGACGTGTTGATCAAGGTGTCGCCCAAATCAATCATGCTTTGAACGTGCTCGCGGCTATGCTTACCGCCCTGGTCCATGATGACAGCGACTTCTTCGTCCGAGACCAGCGATGCGCTATAACTCACTTCCGGAATCTGGTCCCTTAGCTTTGGGTCAGCGTAGTCTTTTAGGAAATTCGGCAGTTCCATAATGTGGCTGTCCGCGTCATAGAACGCGCGGGTATCCGGGGCATAAGCCATAATCAATTCCTCCCATTTTGATTGCAGAGAGCCTAATGGGAGTCTGATGGGCACGAAAGCAGAACCGTGTCTTCCGTGTAGGTCATGTTTAGTGCGGTGCAGCAAAGAGGACGCAAACGCAACGTCTACAGAGATCAGGAGATGCAGGCGGAAAAGTCAGGCCGACTGATATTCCAGCTTCAATCGGCTGACGAGAGACTCGACGCTTTCCACACGGTCAACTGCGCCCACGCCGTGACCAGCAGACCATGTATTGGCCCATCTTTTTAAGCCTGACTGAGGATCGGTGAAATCCACGTCCGGGTCCGTCTCAAGAGCATTTGGATCCATGCCCGCTGCCATCAAAGATTGCCTCAGCCAGTTTGCGTGAACACCTGTCACCGCATTGGTGAGAATGAGGTCATCAATGGTGCTTTCTACTAGCATTTGACGATAATCGGTGTGTGCCAGACTCTCGTTTGTCGCAATGAACCGTGTGCCCATATAGGCGAGGTCTGCGCCCAGCACTTCCGCAGCTTTGATTGCCCGCCCGTCGCCGACGCCCCCACCCAATACGATCGTGCCGTCGAAAAACTCTCTGACAGCCGGCACGAAGGCAAATCCCGTCATGTTTCCGGTATGGCCGCCAGCTCCCGCAGCAACCAGGACGAGGCCATCTACGCCTGCCTCAACCGCTTTGCGAGCAAAGCGCACTGAATTCACATCCGCAAAAACCACGCCGCCATAGGCGTGAACCCGATCGACAATCTTGCGTGGACTGCCCAGCGCCGTAATCACTAGCGGTGCTTTGTATTTCTCTACGAGAGCCAGATCATCTTCGAGACGGTCATTCGATGGGTGCACCACCAGATTAGCGGCGAGGGGGCCTGCATCCGGCACGCTGGCCAACCTGCCGGTGATATCATCCAGCCACTCATCAAGGATGGCAGGTGTTCGAGCGTTGGGCGTTGGGAAGCTCCCCACGATTCCTTGTTGGCACGATGCCACGACAAGGTCAGGACCTGAGACCAGAAACATCGGCGCTGCAATCAGTGGCAGTTTCAGCTTTCCTCGCAGACACTCAGGCAACGGCACTTTTAGTCCTCCGCCCACCAGGTATTGATTTTATATCCGTAGAGGGAGGTTTCCTCCGGGTGCTTCAATCGCGACCAATGGGCTACCCACTGGTCCGGCTGATAGAAGAGTGGAATGACATAGTCACCAGACAACAGGACCCGATCGAGCGCTCTTACGGCAGCAACAAACTCTTCTCTTTCGCGGGCCACGAGCATGGCCTCAATCATGCCGTCAACAGCTGGTTCCTTAACGCCCATATAGTTCCGTGTACCGTCCTGATCCGCAGCGTCCATTCCCCAATAGAAACTCTGTTCGTTTCCGGGCGACAGGGATGCGTACCAGAAATTAAAAATCATATCGAAATCATATGTCTGGCGTAGTTGCTGATACTGACTTGAGTCGACATATCGGACATTGCCTTCGACGCCGATGCCTTTGAGCGCATCGGAATAGTTGAGAGCCAGGCGTTGATCCTCTGGTGTTGCTACCGTGATTTCAAATGAAAGAGATTGGCCTGATGCAGCATCTACCATCACACCATCCCTGATGACCCAACCTGCGGTCTCCAGTGCCTTAATCGCCGCCCGTCGGTTTTGACGATTGCGGGCAGTGCCATCACTAACAGGTGCTGTGAAACCATTGCTCATTATCGCGTCGCTCACCACGCCTGGATAGGGCGCCAGCAAGGCACGCTCCGCCTCGCTTGCCGGACGGCTGCTGCTCGCAAGCTCAGAGCCGTCATAGAAGCTCTGAGTGCGCTCATACGCACTGTAATAGAAGTTTGTATTTACCCATTCGAAATCAAAGACAAGTCCTAGAGCCGCGCGAACTTTTGGATCGCTGAAGACAGCCCGGCGCGTGTTATAGACGAGGGCGCGCATGCCTGATGGCGTTGCTTTGGTGAAACTCTGCAGCGTGATCCGCCCGTCGCGAACAGCCGGGATATCAAACCCCGTTGCCCACCTTGTCGGGTCATCTTCTGGACGGATGTCATAAAGTCCTGCCTTGAAAGCTTCAAACGACGCATTGGCATCTCGGAAATAGTCGTAGATCAGCCGGTCAAAATTGTAATGCCCCCGGTTTACGGCCAAGTCTTTTCCCCAATAGTCCGGCGAGCGCGTGTAAACGAGACGCGCGCCCGGCTCTACCTCTGTGATGACATAGGGGCCACTGCCGATGGGGGGCACAAGAGTTGTTTCATCGAAGGCCCGCGTCTCATAGATGTGCTTCGGGATGATCGGCATCAGCCCCATGATGAGAGGCATTTCCCGGTCGCCATCAGGTCCAAAAACAAATCTGACCGTTTGTGCATCCGGACGCACGATTTCAGCGACCTTCGAATAATAATATTTGTGGTTGGGGCGACCTTTGTCGCGGAGTGTCTCCAGAGAAAACACGACATCATCAACCGTGACCGGCGTCCCGTCAGAAAACCTCGCTTCTTCGCGGACCCGAAACTCCACCCACGATCTGTCGTCGGGTGTTTCGATGGTTTCCGCAAGGAGGCCATAAAGCGAGAAGGGCTCGTCATAGGCCCGGGCCATGAGGCTCTCAAACACGTAATCTCTAACGCCGCCGCCCGACACACCTCTAATGATGAGGGGGTTCAGGCTGTCAAAACTGCCGATGGCTGCGAGCTTCAGATCGCCGCCTTTTGGCGCATCAGGATTGGCGTAGGGAAAGCTCTCAAAGTCTGGGCCATGGAGGGGTGCCCCATGCATCGCTATGCCGTGTTGAGGTTCAGCGAAGGCGGCTGTGCTCATCAGCCCAATAAACATCACCGAGACAAATGTCGTCGTCTTCTGACCAAGCCCCATAAACTTCCTCCCAAAACACCAACAAAGCTGCCACATTAACGCTTGTCGCGCTTTTTCCAGTAAGGCGCAAGCCGGGTGTGCATCTTTAGCCCGCTCAGCCTATACTACCTGAATCGACTTGGGGGTCGTTGGGGCAGGTGTCCCTAAGCAGAGGAATTTTGTATGTTTGAATTAAGGCGTATCGCAGCTGCGCTTATCGTTGCTGTGTTTTTCTTGGGTAACTCGGTCTCTGCGCAGGCTGAGACCGTCACGGCTGCAGATGGCACTACGATGGAAAAGTTCGGCAACTGGCGCGGAAAATGTGCGTCCCCTGACGGCACGAACAATATCTGTACTGTTTCTTTCGAAATTCGCTCTGAACAGAGCCAGTCGGTCGCCTTATTCTTTGCAGTGGGAAAGAACCCCAACAACGAGTACTACGCCATCACGATTGTGCCACTGGGGACACATCTCCCCAACGGTGTGAAATTCAGCGTTGATGGTACTGAGCTTGCTGCCATTCCGCTTCAGGTTTGTATCCCGATCGGTTGTCAGTCAATTTCGCCTGTCGCCGCCGACAGCCTTCAGAGGCTCAAAGCGGGCAACAATATGGTCGTAGACTTTGTCGATATCCGGAATGGCCCCGTATCACTCAATGTCAGCCTGTCTGGCATGACGGCCGCAATCAATTGGTTGGACCAACAAGCTCCAGGTTAACCTATAGGCGGTCAGTCGCGCGACGGTACGCTGAACATGTAGTAACCAAGAACGAGCATGAATAGGCTGAAAGCGCCTGCAACAATCATCAGGTAAGTAAAGTCGGCGTCGGTCATTTTTTGTCCTCCAATTTGTTGGGAGGACAAAAACGCGAATATGCCGGGCGCTCATTGATTCAGATCAAGTCCTGGCCACCAAACCCTGGCCAACTGGGCCTACTCAATCGCGCCGTGTCGGCTTTATCACGCTCCGTATCCAGGTAAAGAGCGTGTTGTGGCGAAGCAAGTAACGGCTCAGTTGATCAATTTCGTGATAGAGAGCGTCGCTGTCGCCCAACATATCAGAGCGCAAACGGAAGTCTTTGTTGGGATCCAGGTCCTTAATCACCTTGGCCGGATTGCCCGCAGCGATCACGTTTGCGGGAATGTCCCGCGTAACAACCGATCCGGCACCGACGATGGAATTTTTGCCAATCGTGACACCTTTTCCGACAATTACTCGACTACCAATCCAGACGTTTTCCTCAAGAATCACAGGCGCATACTTATCTCGCTCGGCGGTACGGTCATAGGTATCGTGCCAATCAGAATCGGAGATGTAACAACCACTGGCAATCATTGTATTACTGCCAATGGTGATCCGCTCAGATGCGATGATCTGATTTCCTGGACTTATCAGAACAAAATCGCCGATGTGAATCTCGCCCACACGGTCTCCGCTGTCCCAGGTGGCCAAACGGATCATGTTCCCCTTGGCCGCCCGGAGGTGCAGATGCGTTCCGGCATATATGTTTGCACCCCACAATTCCACGCCGCGCGGGTATGCCACATCCAGCCCGTGTCCAATCTTGTCGAATTGAGGCTCAAGAAAATGGCGGACTTGCCATTTTGAAAATGCGTCCCGCACGCGGCGGATGAAATAGGGACGGGCATCTCGCCGCATGGTCCGTATCCTTTATGACGCCTTCTGCCGGGCGCTGTTGGTCTTTTACGTTAGTGCGCCGCTTCACCCCTTAGGGTGTAGATGCCGCCCTCCATGGGACCAAACATTTTGGGAACATCTGAATGGCCAACGGGATCACCAGTCTCATCTTCCAAAAGGTTCTGCTCCGACACATAGGCGACATATTCAGACTCTGAATTCTCCGCGAGCAGGTGATAGTAAGGCTGGTCTTTGCGCGGCCGGATTTCTTCAGGGATAGACAGCCACCACTCCTCAGTGTTGTTAAAGGTTGGATCGACGTCGAAAATCACCCCCCGAAAGGAGAAATACCGATGCTGAACAATCTGCCCGATATGGAATTTTGCCTGTCTGTCGATCATCACGCCTGTACCTGTGAAATGGGCCCTTCAATACCCAGCATTACTTGATTTTACTGTGAATCGGGTGCTTTTGATAGCCGCCTTAAGATCACGCGGCAACCCCTTGTGGAATAAGCCCTTTTAGCGTGCGATATCCAATCAAATGAATGTTTTCTTTCGCCAAATGCTCCGCCATCTCTCCGCTTAAGAAGATTTCAAGGTCCAGCACCCGCGACCGCCAGTCAGGGCATATTCCCCGTAACTCTGCGGTGTCGTGACTTGGGTGCAAAATGAAATAACTCATCTGTCCAGGTTTGATCGAACTCAATGCCTGTTTTGTTTTACCCGCCCGGTCGTCCTCATCAGAGAGAGGAACGTTTAGGATCCGGTCCAGCGTGGGCACACCTGCATCTTCCAATTCGCGTGTGCGACGCTCGAAAAGTGCGCAAGTCTCTTCAGAGTAACCCCCAAATGACCATTGGTCCGGTGTTAGACGAAGCGCAAACGGCGGGATGCCATATTCCAATGCAAGATCAACGAACACGTCGTAGAGCGGGCCATGCATTACCGACCCCATATGTGTATCGATATGAGTTGGCTCAATGCCGGCAGCCTTGGCGTGATCGATTTGTGCTTTGAGCTCAGCTTTAACTGCTTGCGGGTCTGCCGATTCCGCAACAGCTTCTGACGTCCTGGGGAACTTTGCCTCGTGGTCGGTGAGACCACCCGACGCAGCGCCTGATGTGAGGGGTCCCCAGCGATAAGGATGCCATTCGCTGGTCAGCGTTGCATGAACGCCCATGTCTACCTCAGGATGTTCGCGGCAATAGTCAGCTGCAGCATTGAACCAAGCACAAGGAACCATAGCCGAACCACAGGAAATGGCTCCGGCTTGCCACAAGTCTGCAAAGGCACTGACAGAGGCTTGGCACATGCCAATATCATCGGTGTGAACCAGAACCATGCGGTCTGTTTCGGAAAATCCAAGTTTCTTGAGCGCCGGATTCGGTCCCATATTCTCTCCTGTCCCCACTTGTTTGAGCAATTCTACACCAATCTGCAGAAACACTCCCAACACCCTTGATCCTGCGCAGGTGTCACGCAATATACGCGACACCGAAATTCGTGACTGGGGTCTCCGGTCACTTCACAAGGAAAATTCCATGAGCAGCTCAACTGAGAAGCTATTTTCGCCGTTCACCTTCAATGGCCTGACGGTTCCAAACCGCATCGCTATGGCGCCTATGACACGGAACTTCTCTCCTGGCGAAGTCCCGGGTGCAGATGTCGCAGCCTATTACCGGCGCCGTGCCGAAGGTGGAACTGGCCTTATCATCACAGAAGGCACCACAGTTGGGCACCGCGTGTCGACTATGGCGGACACAATCCCCGCATTCCATGGCAATGCAGCTATGGAGGGATGGAAAAACGTCGTCTCCGAAGTCCACGAAGCAGGTGGCAAGATCATGCCGCAGCTCTGGCACGTGGGGACCATGCGCAACCAAAAAGAAGCGCCGAACCCAGAGGAGCCAAGCGCTGGTCCTTCCGGTCTGTTCGTGCCGGGTAAACCGGTTTCGGAGCCTATGACACCTGAAGACATCCAAGCTTGTATCGATGCTTTCCGCCGCTCCGCCGGCGCAGCACGCGAAGCTGGATTTGACGGTATTGAACTTCACGGTGCCCACGGTTATCTGATTGACCAGTTCTTCTGGGAAGGAACCAATCAGCGCGACGACGAATATGGTGGCAAAGATGCTGTCGCACGAACAAAGTTTGCGGTGGACATCATCAACGCCGTTCGATCCGAGGTTGGGGACGACTACCCGCTCATCCTCCGTTTCTCCCAATGGAAACAGCAGGATTTTGACCACAAGATCGCACCGACATCGGAAGAGTTGGCCGCATTCCTGAAGCCGTTGTCAGATGCAGGCGTGGACGTGTTTCACTGTTCCACGCGCCGCTTCTGGGAACCAGAGTTTGAGGGTTCGGATCTCAATCTAGCAGGGTGGACCAAGAAGCTCACCGGCAAACCCACGATCACCGTGGGCAGCGTTGGGTTGTCCGGTGAATTTATCGCCGCCTTTGCTGGCGAAGGTTCAGAGCCAACCAGCATCGATAAGCTGCTGGACCGCCTCAATGCGGATGAATTCGATATGGTCGCCGTTGGTCGCGCTCTGCTGGTTGACCCTGAATGGGCGAATAAAATCCGCGATGGTCGGGCCGATGAACTGAAGACGTTCACCCGTGAGGCCATGACAGAACTCGCATAGTTCAAAGACCAGGGACTGCCCTTTGGGTGAGGGCGGTCCCTGTTTCCCTGCCGCACCAGCCCATTGTCTGCCGCGCATTACCGGTTTATAGAAAGGTGAGAGGCGCAGCCCTCAAGAAACTGACATCCGGGGATCAATTGTCAGATACATCTTCGAAAAATCTGCCGGTACACACCCTCAACCCAAAATCTGTCCTCATCTATTCTTGTGAGGAGGTCATTGGCGATGGGATTTTGAAGCTCAAATTCGCGCAGCAGATACGCCAACGATTTCCTGATGCAAAAATTACGTGGGTCGCGGGCACTGGCAAAACGGTTTACGCAAGTATTCTCAAGCCTGTCGCTTCGAAGTTCATCGATGAGGTAATTGAGAATGCAGGTATCGGTGCCAAAACACATCAGCTGATCACAAGCTGGTCGCCTCTACCTGGACGCAGGTTTGACCTGATCATCGATACTCAACGCCTAGTCGCGCGGACGATGATCGTGAAACGCATACCGCACACCACCTTTATCGCCGGAACTGCGGATTTCTTTTTCTCGGATGTGAAACCGCCAAAAAACTTCAAACCCGATCCGTCTTTTGTTGGCGGGCTGATCAACATGTTGGACCTGGTCTCCCCACAACCTGCAGACGATGGCACCAATATATTCGACCTCTCGGAGGAACACCGAAACGCGGCAAGCGCTCTGCTTCCCTCCGGGAATACATATATTGGCATAGCGCCAGGGGCAGGAGACCGCCGGAAACTATGGCCCATCGACAGATTTTTTGAACTCGGGCGCGCGCAGGTGGCTGTCGGTCGCGTGCCAGTGTTTCTCCTTGGACCGGACGAAGCCGAACTGGTGGAGCAGGTGCGCCGGGAGGTTCCTGAGGCGCTGCTGCCTGAGTGGGATAGATCCGACGCCTATCCACACATCAAAGGGCCAATGTTGGTGATGGCGCTGGCGGCCCATATGTCTGCTGCAATCGCAAACAATTCAGGGACAGGCCATATGCTAGCGGTCGGCGGCGCACCGCTCGTTTCCATTTTCACCCGACATGACCCGGAAAAATACGCCGCGCAGGCGAGAAGGCTGAAGATACTCCATGCGCTGCGAGACTATGGTGACGACGACGCCTCTCGCATCCCGCTATCTGCGGCTCTCGATGCGATCGATACGTTTGTCGAATGTGAAGAGCCGTTAGTCAGCTAAGGCTGGACTATTAGAGGCCGTAGGCTTCGCCGAGCGCCGGATCTCTTTCTGCAACACGTTTGGCGAGGTCGACAATCACCTTCGCCTGTTTCCAGGTTGCGTCGTCCTGCATTTTGCCATCCAGCATGACAGCGCCGGTGCCGTCGGGCATGGCTTCCAGGATGCGCAGAGCAAACTGTACCTCATCCACATCAGGGCTGAAGACCTTCTTCGCAATATCGATCTGCACGGGATGGAGAGACCAGGCACCAACACATCCGAGCAGGAACGAGTTCCGGAACTGAACTTCACAGGCATCCGTGTCCTGAATATCACCAAATGGACCATAGAACGGGCGAATACCGTTGGAGAGGCACGCATCCACCATTCGAGCGACTGTGTAATGCCATAGATCCTGCTGTGCGAAGACCCGATTGCTACCATCCTCTTTGGGATCTTCAATCACGCCGTAGGAGGGGTGTCCGCCACCAACGCGCGTCGTTTTCATTCCACGTGACGCGGCAAGGTCGGCGGGGCCTAAGCTCATGCCATGCATACGTGGGCTAGCCGCCGCAATCTCGTTTACATTCTTCACACCCTGCGCGGTCTCCAGGATGGCGTGAATGAGGATCGGCTTTTTGACGCCATGCTTTGCTTCAAGCTGCGCCAGCAGTTGATCCGCATAGTGGATGTCCCACACACCTTCCACTTTGGGCAACATAATCACGTCAAGCTTGTCTCCAACTGAGCTGACAATCTCTACAATATCGTCAAGAGCCCAGGGGCTGTTAAGCGCGTTCACCCGGGTCCAAAGCCCTGTGTTCCCAAACTCATTCTCGCTTGCCACCTTGATAAATCCCGCGCGCGCGGCTTCTTTGGCATCTGCAGGGATGGCGTCTTCCAAGTTTCCAAGAATGACATCCACCTTTGGAATGAGATCCGGGATCTTTGCGTGCACCTTTTCATTGTGTGCAGGAAAGAAGTGGATCATCCGTTCGAGAGCCAAGGGCAACTCTTGGAAAGGTGCCGGCGCACCGATGGAGAGGGGCTTGTAGAACGATGCTGGGAGTTTCATGGGAATCCACATGTTTGGTGTCAGTTTGCGGCGCAGCATAATGCGCGCGCAGCAATTCTACCAGTTTCAATTTTCTTTTGGAAATCAGGCGGTTAGAGCTTCTTGCGCGCGCGCCATTGCGGCTTTGAACTCAGCGGTCTCGGAAACGCGATCTTCGCCTTTTGAATAGGCTTTTGCATTCTCGTAGTAGAAAGCCGCATTCATGATATTTGCTTTTGAGCTGTCACGCTCTTTGACGACTTTGCCAGGCGACCCCACGACGATGGAATTGTCGGGAATAATTGTTCCTTCGGTCACGATAGTGTGGCCGCCAATGATACAATTCTTCCCGATCTTGGCGCCGTCCATGATCGTTGAGTTAATCCCGATCAGGCAATTATCGCCGATCTCTGCACCATGAATGGTGCAGTGGTGCGTGATTGAACAATTGTCTCCAATAATAGTCGGCGTGTTGTTGCCAACGTGGATCATCACGAAGTCTTGGATGTTAGTGCGTTTGCCAATTCGTACCTCATACATCTCACTCCGGATGACCGTGTAGGGCCAAAGCGACGCTCCCTCGTCGACAAAGACTTTTCCATAGATGAGGGTAGTTGGATGGATAAAGGCTGGTTTGTTTAGTTCTATTCCCGAACCGAAATCGGACATGGTCATTCCTCTTGTTTTTGTTTTTCTAGTGCTTGTTCGACAGGACCAGCTGCCAGGATTGCCATGAGACCAATGATCGAGGCAGCAGCACCATAAAGAAAAGAGGCAGTGTATCCGTTCGCTGCTTCATAAATCAGACCGTATACGGCAGGTCCGCTGGCAACGCCAAGGGTCGTAAATAGTTGAGAGGTGGAATAGATACGTGCATACGCCACCGTGCCAAAGGCTTCTGCAATCAGCAATGGCTGCATCATCAGCAAATTGCCTACGGTCACGCCGAACATTGCCGCGACCATCAGCAATGTGGTCGGCGTTGCCGCAAAAGCGTAGAGACTCAATGCGATTGCCTGTGCGATCAAGAGACCGCCCATGAAGAGCCGCGACGAGATGTGGGGGAGAACCCAACCGCCGACGAGGCGTCCGGCTATACTTAGACCCGCCATCACCGATACCGCCAGGGCAGCCAAATCGCGATCATCTGCACGACCTGCCACCAAAGAGAATTGATGAGCGATGGAGCCTACCTGGGCCATCATGGACGTCATGAAAGTAATCGTCGCAAGGACAAAAAAGCGGCTGCGAACGGCCACATGATAGGGGACGCCACTGACTGTCTGCTCACCGCTCTGTGAACTTACGGGAACATCACCACCATCTACTGCCAGTCCCATGGATGCGGGGCTCGGGCGGAAGAGCAGAATTGCGACAGGGGCGATACCAAAGAAGAGGCCTGTGCCAAGCCAGGGAGCAGCGCCCCCAAGACCGAGTTGTTCAATCAACTCCGCTGAGATCGGTGTGAGCAAGATACCACCTAGAGATAAACCCGTTGAGGCAACGGACAAAGCAACAGAGCGCTTCTTCTCAAACCACCGAGCAACGAGAGTGGTGCAGGGGAGAAGCGCACAAGCTGAATACCCCACGCCGAAGAGTACATAGAAAAGATAGAGCTGCCAGAGTTCATTGACCCACCCCGCACCAGCTAAAACCAGACCGGCAAGCACCGCACCTCCCGCGATTGTCCATCTTGGATCGTACCGCTCGATAAGCCATCCGACCCCAAGGCCGGCCACACCCGATGAAACAAAAAAGGCTGCGGTCGCTCCTGATGTGTAGCCAACAGAAAAGCCGCGCTCATCGACAAACGCTTCCAGATAAACCGAGAGGTTGTAAAAGCCAAAACCGGCAGAAACCGTCATCACGACGAAAGCTGCGAACACAATGTACCATCCATAGAAGATGGGCGGTCTGCTGGAAGACCTGGCTGACGTCGCGTTTTCTGTCATTCGCCTAACGAGTTTGGACAATTGGGAATTTCGATGCCTAAGTCATACCAGACGCACCGCTACTGGCGAGAGCCAATTTGCAACAAATCCGCGAACTCGCTCTGCAACTCATTTTGCGAATATGTAGCGATGTAGCTCTTCATCGGCTAAGACTCTATCCAATCAAAACCAAGTCACACACAGGGAGCGCTGTCATATGAAACTCTATAACTCCATCGGGCCAAACCCTCGGGTCGTAAAAATCTTCATGGCTGAAAAGGGGATTGAACTGCCCTTCGAAGAAATCGACATCATGGCAGGTGCAAACCGTCAGGCTGACTACCTCAAAGTGAACCCCGCCGGTCAGCTCCCCGCACTTGCCCTCGACAATGGCGACATTGTCACTGAGATCACTGCAATCTGCGAATATCTTGAGGAGCATCAACCTACACCTGCGCTTGTTGGCGCGACTGCAGAAGAACGGGCAGAGACACGCAAGTGGGTTCGCCGGGTTGATCTCGGAATTTGTGAACCTCTGGCAAATGGGTTTCGGTTCTCTGAAGGCCTGCCTATGTTTCAAGATCGTTTTCGGTGCCTGCCGGAAGCCGCTGATGGCTTGAAAGCTGTTGCGCAGGACAAAATCAAGTGGCTCAATGAGCAACTTGAAGGAAAACAGTGGATTGCCGGGGACCGATTTACTTTGGCTGATGTTCTTCTGTTCGGCTTCCTTGAATTTGGCGCATCTGTCGGGCAACCGATTGATCCAAACAACAAGAACATTGTTGCGTGGTACGACCGCGTACAAGCCCGGCCAAGTGTGGCAGCGGCTGCATAAGACAGGTTCAAGGGTCGGAAGGTTTCCGACCCCTTTTTTTACTCTGAAACCAGTGTCGGGGTCTGCGATGAACGAAGAAATCCTCTCCATCAAAACAGGTGATGGTGACATGGAAACGCTTGTGGTCTCCCATGACGACGGCGCGAGACCGCCTGTCGTCATATACATGGATGCGCCTGGCATCCGCGAGGAACTTTTCGGTTTCGCGCGGCGCATCGCAGCCGAGGGCTATACCGTTCTGCTCCCAGATATGTATTACCGCCTCGGGCGTCTTCGCTTCGATATGGCAAAGGCAGATGATGCCGTGCGCGAGGAAATGTTTTCTGCCATGCGCTCCCTCAACAATGCGCTGGTCATGTCTGACACTGACGATATCCTAACGTGGATGCAGCAAGACCCACGGATCAAACAGGGGCCAGTTGGCTGCATTGGCTATTGTATGAGTGGACAATATGTCGTGTCAGCTGCAGGTACATATCCGGATCATTTTGCGGCCTCTGCGTCGCTCTACGGGGTTGGTATCGTGACTGATGCGCCGGACACCCCCCACAAGCTTGCGTCAGCCATGAAGGGCGAACTCTATCTTGGTTTTGCTGAAACTGACGAGTGGGTGCCGGACAATGTCATTCCGGATCTCCGCTCGGAACTCGATGCACACTCCGTGTCCTACACGCTCGACATTTGGCCAGGGACGGGCCATGGATTTTGCTTCCCCGAACGCGAGGCATATGTGAAAGGCGCCGCAGAGCAGGTCTGGGGAAAGGTCTTCGAGATGTATAAGCGAAAGCTCTGCTGAGAGTTCAAACTGGTAAACTGACTTTACTTTTTTGAGACCACTGCGATAAACTTACCTGAAGCGGCGGCGGCTGTTTCCTAGGAGGGTTTTCGTGCGCATTTTTTCTCAAGTCTTCATGCTTCTCAGTGCAATTGTCTTCTTTTCATCATTGGTTGGATCACCAGCGGCGGCGGAACCGACTTATGACGAGTTTCGACACTGTCTCGACAGTCCGACACAGGGGAACCGATCAGCCGGAGATGGTTGGTGGAGCCGGAGGAGTGCGCAGGAACAGCGCTACATGATTGAGTTGCCCTGCGAGGAGAAGTACATAGTGGCAATCTGTGTCTTCCTCTACGACCCGGACCTCAAGGGCTGCACCAACAAAGGCGTCGCTCGGTTTCGAGCAGACCGGCATTGCGCCGCCGAGGGTCATGAAATTTTGTCAGAAGAAAGAGCAGCGTGCACGCAAGAGTACGTAGCGAACTTCAAGCCGGTGTTTTAGTATCCCTCCATGAATGACCTTCCTCCTGTCGACTGGGAGTCGCCTGCTGCGGTGACACTCGGCAAAAAAGTTTTAGAACTCGATCCAGAACGCGGCTATATCAAGGCGTCCTATGTTGCTGGCGAAAACTTCGTCAACCGCGGTGGGCGCATTTATGGGGGGTTTCTTGCCGCCATGTTAGATGGCCTGTGCGGTCACGCTGTGCGCTCAACAACAAGCACACCGACACCTCAAGTCACACTAGAACTCAAAACAAGTTTTCTTGGTCGTGCAGACCAGGGGACGCTTATCGGCGAGGGTTGGGTTCGTCACCGAGGCAAGTCCATTGCCTTCGCTGAAGCGGAACTCCGCCGTGAGGACGGTGAGCTCGTCGCCCGAGCCAGTGCTACCTTTAAGCTCGGACGACCATCACAGCCTGCTGGCTAGATTTCTACTTCTCAAATATGCGTGAGGCGCCGCCCAGGAGTGAGCCTTCACCCTGATCGGTACCGCCTGCAGATGGTGCATGTTCCAGCACACGATCAGCCAGACGTGAGAAGGGCAGGCTTTGGAGCCATACGGTACCGGTCCCCTGCAGGGTTGCCAGAAAGAGACCTTCGCCGCCAAAAACCATCGACTTCAAGCCACCTGCACGCTCAATGTTGTAGTCAAGCGATGGGGTGAAGGCCACGATGCAGCCAGTGTCTACGCGAAGCTTTTCACCGTTGAGCTTCTTTTCAACGATCGTGCCTCCGGCATGCACGAAGGCCATGCCGTCCCCTTGTAAGCGCTGAAGGATAAATCCTTCGCCCCCGAAAAAACCAGCGCCCAGCTTCTTTTGAAAAGCGATATCAATACTGGTGCCAAGCGCCGCTGCGAGGAAAGAGTCTTTTTGGCAGAGAACTTCGCCAGTCATCGCCTGGTTGAGCGCAACGATCTTGCCGGGGAAGGGGGCTGCAAAGGCAGCTGACGCCTTCTTGGACCCCTGATTGGTGAAGTGGGTCATGAAGAGGGACTCACCGGTAAAGGTGCGTTTGGCGGCTGAAAACAGCTTCCCCATCACACCTTCATCAGGTTTAGAGCCATCGCCAAGACGTGTCTCGAATTCGATGCCATCTTCCATATAATTCATGGCCCCCGCTTCTGCGACGACGGTCTCGCCGGGATCAAGTTCGATCTCGACCAGCTGCATATCATCGCCGATGATCGTGTAGTCCACCTTGTGACAGTTCATGTTCTTCTCCCAGTAATACCGTTCACCATGTATCGATGAATGGTCGTTTCGGCGTCGCATCATGCGACTTAGGTGGTAGCGATTTCAAACCGCGCATGATCCAGTGACGCGTTTCCAACGGATCAATGACCCCATCAATCTCCAAAAAGGATGCCATGTTGATTGCTTTGCCATTGGCATAATATTTCGCGACCATCTTTTCGAAGAACTCCTGACGTTCAGCCTCATCTTCGATTGCTTCCATTTCGCGCCGGTAGCCAAGACGTACCGCTCCTTCAAGACCCATGCCGCCAAACTCCCCGGTCGGCCATGAAACATTGAAGAACGGCGCATGAAAGGTGCCGCCGGTCATTGCCTGCGCACCCAAACCGTAGCCTTTGCGTAGGACAATGGTAAAGACCGGCACAGACATATTGGCTGCAACAACAAACATACGCGATACGTGACGCACTTGCGCCGTCTCTTCCACTTCCGGACCGACCATAAAGCCTGGCGTGTCACAGAAGGAGAGGATGGGCAGGCCAAACGCATCACACAATTGCATGAAGCGGGCAGCCTTATCTGCCGCATCTGCATCAATCGCGCCGCCCAGGTGGAAAGGATTGTTCGCGATCAGGCCCATCGGACGACCTTCGATCCGGATGAAGCAGGTTAAAATCCCAACACCGAAATCTTTACGGAGTTCAAGAACGCTGTCTTTGTCCGCGACTGTATCGATGACCGTCCGGACGTCATAGGCCCGCAGGCGGTTTTCCGGAATCAGATGGCGCAGCTCTCTCTGATCTGCCGCATCCCAAGTTTTGAGCGGCCCTTGGAAGTAGGAGAGATATTTTTTCGCGGCAGCCACACCTTCGGCTTCATCGGCGACAGCAATGTCAACAACACCGTTCTTCTTGTGGACATCAATCGGACCGATGTCTTCGGGTTTGTAGGCTCCAAGCCCGCCGCCCTCAATCATGGCGGGGCCGCCCATGCCGATATTTGAATCAGCTGTGGCGATGATCACATCACTACAGCCGACGAGGGCCGCATTACCCGCGAAGCACCGACCGGAGACAATGCTGATGACCGGTACACTGCCGCTCAATGCTGCAAAACTCTTAAACGTTGGCACGTCAAGCCCCGCAACACCGGCTGTGTCCGTGTCACCTGGGCGCCCGCCGCCGCCTTCCCCAAAAAGAATAAGCGGCAGGTTCCATTGATGGGCAAGGCCCAACATGCGATCGGTCTTCTTGTGGTTCATGTGACCTTGGGTTCCGGCAAACACAGTGAAGTCGTATGCGAGCACCATGGCCCGCGATGCTTCTTCATCAAAGGCGTCACCGTTGATTGAGCCCACGCCGGTGATCATGCCATCAGCAGGACTCATCTTGATCAGGTCTTCCATAGACCGACGGCGGCGCTGCGCCGCCAAAACCAGAGCGCCATACTCAATGAAGCTATCTGGATCACACAGATCGTCGATGTTTTCCCGCGCGGTCCGTTGATTACGTCCACGACGGCGTGCGACAGCATCGGGGCGACGTTCATCCAACCCGATAGCGTGACGTTCAATCACTTCCTCCAGGTCGGGGCGGATATAGTCCAGATCGACTGCAGCGGCTGCGGCGCTTTCAGACATGCCCACATCTCGCTCTTCGATGAAGAGGAGTGGCGCCCCCTCAAACACCGTATCATCGGGCTTGGCTGCCATCTCACGAACAATGCCGCCCGTATCGGCAGAGACGATGTGCTCCATTTTCATCGATTCCAACACGGCAATCTGCTGGCCAGGTGCGACACTGTCTCCTTGTGCGACGTCAATGCTGACGACACGACCTTGAAGATGTGCGGTCAGGGGACGGGTGCCGTCTGGTCCTGTCGCTTGCACGGTGGAATTCGCGGATGCTTTTGTTGCCTTACTCGTCGAAAAACGTGCCGGGCGCGCTGCTTCCTTCACCAGTTCTGCAGCATGATCCGCGATGAAGGTTGTGTAGACGTCGTTTGTCGCAAAGGCAGGCAAGCAAAGGAGGTTCTGATGAAGGGGAATATTGGTCTTCACGCCCTCGATTGAGAATTCATCTAATGCCCGCTGGGCCCGCTTCAGCGTCCTGGTAATCAGCGCTTGGTGAATAGGCGATGAGCTTTGCGAGTAAAGAGTCGTAATGAGGGCTGCTTGTATATCCTGTATAGCCAAATCCATCGACGCGAATGCCAGGACCACTCGGCGCCTGATAGGTCGTCAAGGTTCCGCCAGACGGCAGGGCCTCACCGTCGGCATTCATGCTTTCCATGTTGACCCGCAATTGAATTGCATATCCACGTGGGCTCGGTGTCTCTCCAAGTCCGATTGCACTTAAAGTCTTGCCCGCAGCGATCCGTAGTTGAGTTTTGACAAGATCGATTCCGGTTACTTCTTCGGTGACCGTATGTTCCACCTGCAGCCGGGCATTTGTTTCCATAAAGGCAAAGCTCTGATCCGTTTCGTCCACCAGAAACTCGAACGTGCCAATATTGTCATAAGACGCTTCCTTGGCGAGTTTGACAGCGGCGTCCGCAAGCTTTGTTCGTAACGCATCGCTTAAAGTCGGGCTCGGAGCAATCTCCACCAGTTTCTGTCGGCGACGCTGAAGGGAGCATTCACGTTCACCGAGATGGATCACGTCCTTTCCGTCGCCCACGATCTGAATTTCAATGTGACGCGCACGCGTGATGAGACGTTCGACATACACTGCCTCATCCCCAAAGGCGGATTTGGCTTCGGACTGACACCGTGCATATGCCTCGTCAATCTCGTCAGCCCGGTGGACCGGACGCATGCCGCGACCGCCGCCGCCAGAGACAGCCTTGATCATCATAGACGCGTTTGAGCCTAGGCTCTTGAAGAAGGATTTAGCCTCTTCAAGGCTTGTCGCGCCATTTGTGCCAGGCAAGAGTGGGACGCCAACCTGTTCAGCCAATGCTCGTGCACGGGCCTTGTCACCAAACAGAGCAAGAGCATCCGGGTTTGGGCCAATAAACGTCAGACCCGCTTTCTTGCAGGCGCGGGCAAAGTCGACATTCTCGCTCAGGAACCCATAGCCAGGATGGATCGCATCACAACCTGACACACCAGCCACTTCAATGAGCTGTTTGGCATCCAGATAGGCTGGGACGCCACCTCCCCTTAGAGCGACAGCTTCATCCGCCACCTGCACATGGAGGGAGGCCCCATCGTCTTCTGAAAAGACGGCGACTGAGCGTATGTCCATCTCCGCTGCCGCTCGCGCAATGCGCACCGATATCTCGCCCCGATTGGCGATCAACAGTTTCTGAAACCCCATAAAATTTGCCCCGTTTACTCCCCAGTCAGGCGATGGTCGCCCGCTGGTGGTTATTATGAATATCGATGGGCTAAGCTACCAGAAGGAGGGCAGGGGGATCAAAAATCGCTGACGTCATCAGCGCCTCCTTGGGCTGAGACAATTATCTGCATCAGCGGTGCACGGTTCAGGATCGTGATTTTTCCATACGAGACATCGATCCAGCCCTTCTTCTTCCAGATGCTGAGCTGGCGGCCAACAGCCTCTCGCGTTGCTCCGACCATCTGACCCAGCTCCTCTTGGGGAAGGTGCAACTCAATGAGTACGCCTTGATCGGCTGGGAGCCCGTGTTTGTCCGCAAGAACTAGCAAACGCTTTGCAAGGCGAAAGGTCACATCATGAAAAACCGTTTCCTGAAGCAACTCACCCACAAGTTGGATTCGAGCGCCCAAAAGCTCAACAATTGGCATAAACATGGCGGGCTCACTCATCGCAAATCCCAGCACATCGGTCCGGCTGAGACAGAGAAGGTCGGTCGGTTCGACAGCTGTCGCGTCCACCAGACGGGTGCCCCCCTCAAACAATCCCAACTCGCCGAACCACTCCCCCGTATCAGCCTGGTTAAGGGCGACCGTCTTTCCGTCTGCTGAATCAACTGACAGGCGCAACCGACCTTTGAGGATGCCAAAGTAGCGGTCTGAGGGATCCCCGCGTGCATAAAGGGGGTCGCCAGCCTCAAGGGATAAAGGCTTCGCACGTTTCACGACGGCTGACCTTGCCTCATCTGCCAAGACCGAAAAGAGGGGACTCATCATGACCAGGTCATCAGCGCTAATATTCTGGCCTGGTTTTCCCATAGATCTCCCCGTTTTCCACATCGTCAGTGCAAATGTGACCCAGATCGCAGTCTCATTTCCAGTTTCTCTCTAAGAAACTGCCACGGCCTGACGGAGGCCGCACGCAGATGGAGGAAAACCATGTCAGTCCAAGAAACCGCCCCAGCCAGTGTTCGCGAAAACGTCTCCCCAGAAGAATGGGAAGCCAGGGTCAATCTCGCGGCCTGCTATCGCCTTGTCGCACATTATGGCTGGGACGATATGATCTTCACCCATATTTCCTCCAAGCTTTCTGACGGGACCTTCCTCATCAATCCTTACGGATTCTTCTTTGATGAGATGACCGCGAGCAGCCTCGTTAAAATTGACCTTGAGGGCAACAAACTGGATGACTCACCGCATTTCGTGAACCCGGCTGGCTTTACCATTCACAGCGCCGTCCATGAAATCCGTCATGACGCCAACTGCGTCATTCATCTGCACACAATTCCCGGCACCGCTGTATCAACGGCAGAAGAAGGGCTTTTGCCGCTCAATCAGACGGCGATGCTGATCCGCGAAGAGCTCGCCTATCACGAATATGAGGGTGTTGCGGTTGATCATGATGAGCGCCCACGGCTTCAGGAAGACCTTGGGGATAAGAACATGATGCTCTTGTGGAACCACGGTACGCTGACGGTGGGCGAGACCGTCGCTGAAGCGTTTATGCGGATGTACTATCTGGAGCGCGCCTGCGAAATGCAGGTGGCAACGCTCTCGTCTGCCAAGCAACTCCACAACCCTATGCAGGGCATCCCGGAGCGAACGGCGACCCAAGGAACCGATCCGGAGCTTGCGCAGAAAGTGACAAACCATCTGGCTTGGCCCGCCATGCTTCGGAAGCTCGATCGGATTGATCCGTCCTATCGAGACTAACTGAACACGACTTCAGTAAGCAAAAAGGCGGCACTCCTATGAATGCCGCCTTCTTTGTTGAGTGAATGAAGCGTGGGTTACGCCTCAACCTCAAAGGTCAGACCTGCATTGGCGCGCAGGCGATCAATAATCTCCATACCAAAGGCAGGAGCCGGGGTGTAAATTCCACCTGGCAGATCGGCAACGTTCTGGATCAGACAGATCGCGCTTTCCGAAATCATCTTGGACGTCGAGCCGTAACCTGGGTCTTTGTCTCCGGTCACGCCAACCTTAATTGAGGCGCCATCGGGCATTTCGCCCACGAAGAGCACGTCATAATTGCCTGCTTCACGCTCTTCCTTGGACGGGCCTTCGCCTGGCTTCGGCGCGTCGTCACCACCGGTAATGTCGGTCGCGGCAATCGCATCAGCCGTTTTCTTGCCTGTCTCGCCAGGGCCAGCCAGCATCATCTCGTCATACTGGAAATCGGTGCCATAAGCATTTCCAAGCAGGAAATTGGACCGGTGAATGTTCTTCGTGTTGATGACCGCCATAAAGAAGGGTGCCACCCACATGCCCACAGCGGGATCTTCGTAAGGCTTCATACCATCTGGTTGCTCAATGCCTTCATAGCCAGGAGCCAGCGAGTAGGGATTAAAGAGATGCGCCATCATCGCCGGGTCTTTCTGGGCGAGTTCAAACGTCGCCCGGCCACTGGCGGCCGTGCCGCCGGAGAGCGTACCGTTCATCGCGCGAACGCGGCCCTTGACCCGTGGAGCAGGCTTACCGAACTTGGCCTTGGCCTGTTCCTGCAGGAAATAGACGCCCATATCGAACGGGATTGAGTCAAAACCACAGGAGAAGACGATCCGTGCGCCGGATTTTTTGGCGGCTTCGCCATGGGCATCGATCATTTTCCGCATGAAGGGAACTTCACCGCAGAGATCGACATAATCGGTCCCAGCTGCAGCACAAGCAGCTACCAGAGGCTCACCATAAAGCAGATATGGACCCACTGTGGTAATCACAACCTTGGTGCTCTCGACCATTTTCTTCAGCGCTGCTGGATCGGCTGCGTCGGCGGCGATCAGCGGCGTGTCAGCTGGTGCGCCGATCAAATCACGGACGGAGGCGAGCTTTTCGGCACTCCGACCGGCCATGGCCCACTTAACCGTGCCGTCTGCATATTGTTTGCTCAGATATTCCGCTACCAGGCGGCCGGTAAACCCGGTGGCGCCATATACGACAATGTCGAACTCTCTCGTCCCTGCCATCACTTTGTCTTTCTTCTATTGTACCTTTCTCGCCGCCAAAAAGCGGCCGAAGCCTTAAGAAACCTATCATGGGGTAACCATATTCAACAGGGACCCCAAACTACGATTAGCGGTTTTCTTCAAAACCATATAAGACCCGGGTTTGCCAGCGCGGCAGCTCCCTAGCCAGCGCTCAGAGCCGGAACATTAGAAGCTATGTCAGACCCCCATAACATCAACCCCGTCCTCGCGCGTGCGCTTGAGAAAAAGGGCTATGCCTCTTTGACAGAGGTCCAGGAAGCGGTCATCGCGCCTGAAACAGAAGGTAGAGACCTTCTGGTCTCGGCCCAGACCGGATCAGGCAAGACTGTTGCATTCGGGCTCGCAATTACGCCAACCATTCTCGGGAACCAAGAAACCTTTGGGCCGGCGGTGCTGCCTCAGGCGTTGGTCGTCGCGCCAACTCGTGAACTCGCCATCCAGGTGCAGAGGGAGCTGACCTGGCTCTTTGGCGAAGCAAAGGGAAAGATTGCGTCATGTGTGGGCGGTATGGACCCTCGTGCAGAGCGCCGGGCGTTGGCCCGTGGGGCGCATATTGTGGTCGGGACACCGGGACGTCTGCGCGATCATATTGAACGCGGTGGGCTCGACATGTCCGGCCTGCGCGCTGTGGTGCTCGACGAAGCAGACGAGATGCTCGATTTCGGGTTCCGCGAAGATCTTGAGTTCATTCTCGATACAGCGCCCAAAGAACGCCGGACCCTGATGTTCTCCGCGACCGTCCCGCGCACGATCAGCAATATGGCAAAGCGCTATCAGAAAGACGCCCAGCGGATTTCGACTGTCAGCGAGCGAGCGCAACATAGCGATATTGAATACCGGGCTTTGTCGGTTGCACCCAGTGACAAGGAAAACGCGATCATCAATGTGCTGCGCTACTATGATGCGGAAAGTGCCATCGTCTTTTGCAAGACGCGCCAGGACGTGAATCGCCTATCGAGCCGTTTCGGCAACCGGGGTTTCTCCGTTGTCTCTTTGTCTGGCGAACTGAGCCAGAACGAACGCACCCATGCGCTACAGGCCATGCGCGACGGTCGGGCGCGGGTCTGTATCGCGACAGATGTGGCTGCGCGCGGTATCGACCTCCCTGGCTTGGAACTTGTCATCCATGCGGACCTGCCAACCAATAGCGATGTGTTGAAGCACCGCAGCGGCCGGACAGGTCGCGCAGGCAGGAAAGGCATTTGCGCCCTTATTGTTCCCCACACGATGCGCAAACGTGCACAGCGTTTGGTGCAGGGTGCAAGGCTTGAAGTAGAGTGGGCGTCGGCGCCGAGCCTGCAGGAAATCCAGGCAAAAGATACTGAGCGTCTTCTCTCTGATCCATTGCTCACGCAAACCTATGACGAGAAAGCGCTCAAACTCGCCCAGGAGCTCCTGGAGCGCCATGGCGCAGAACAAGTGGCTGCTGCCTTTCTGCAACAGCGACAAACCGACACCCCATCAGCAGAAGAGCTTCTCGATGCGCCCGTTCACAAAGAAACCCGCGCAAAACGCGAAAAGCAGCAACAGCAGCGCGAGCGTGAACCGTTTGGAGACTCTGTCTGGTTCAAAATGACCGCCGGCCGTAAGGAGCGTGCGGAGCCCAGTTGGCTTTTGCCCATCATCTGCCGCTTGGGCCATGTCACCAAACGGGAAGTCGGTGCCATCAAGATCGGCGAAACAGAAACCCGATTTGAGATCAAAGCGAAAGACGCTGGCCGTTTCATCGATGCTGTGAAGGCATCAGGCGGTGGCGAAAAGTCGATCCGTATCACGCAGGAAGAAGGGGCAACGACTGAGTGGGTTCCCGAAGTCACTTCCATGGAGCGCCCAAAACCACCGGCAAAGAAAAAGGATGGGGAGCGGAGCAAGTCCAAACCACGTAAGAAAGAAAAATGGACGCGCGCGCAGAAGAACGCTGCCAAAAAACAGCGGGCAAAAGAGCAATCCGGCAACAAGAAAAAAGCCCGTAAGTCCGACACCGGTTCTGGCGGCATGGACGCACTCATCCGGAAGCCGAAGAGGAAACCGTCCTAGCCGGTCTCCCGTCTATATCGCTTAATCCATTTTAGGCTTTCCTCGTCCGCCATTCTAGCTGTCCTTGGTACGACATCATGTGCGATAGCGGGATCGTGACCAGCGGCATTTAGAAGTCCGCCAATGACGGCCTGTGGATCTGTCACTAGAGACTCATACGCAACCGGCAAGGGCGTTACTGCTTCTTGCGCAAACCAAGCTTTCCATTCGGCGTCATCGTGCGTAAGGGATCCAATTTCTTTCTCAATAACGCGTGCATCATAGGTGATAGGCGCGGGGTCCCTGGACCCCTGGCGGACCGATCCGTCGGATGCCAGATGCCACTGTCCGCTTTGTTTCGCTCGAACAAGCGAGACTGCCTGCGCCACCTTGTCTTCGCGGACGAGATGTACGTATAGGGGACGACCCAAGGCTCGTTCGAATAAGGCGGCATCACTTTGTTGACCTGGGAAGAGCGGCGAGAGGCGATCAACGAGGCCTTCCAACGCGTCCCACATGAGACGAAGCCCAAAAATTCCGGAGGCGTCTGTTCCCTCGCGTCGGACCGCCGCCAGATAGTCGCGTTCAAATTCTTCTGACCCAGGCTCATGATTAACACCCAATTGCTTAGCCCATTCAGGGATCGACTCTGGACGATAGAAAGAGGCAGGGCGCCCAAGCGCTCCGGTAAACGCCATCAGATCGCAGAGCATGGTGCTGCCGCTTCGAGGATTGGCACACAGGATGATGGACTGGTACTGGGACATAGGCTCAGCCTAGAAGCGCCGCTTTATCCTTGGCAACCATCAAACAAAGAAAAAGGCCGCAGCAAATGCCGCGGCCTTTAATAGGTGGCGTGGATCAGGCAGGGTCAGCCGATCCAACCTTCCTCACTTATGCAAGATCAAAACGATCCAGATTCATGACCTTGGTCCAGGCGCTCACAAAGTCGTTCGCGAGTTTCTCGCTTGCGTCTTCGCTTGCATAGACCTCTGACAAGGCCCGCAGTTCAGAGTTGGAGCCAAAAATGAGATCAGCGCGTGTGCCAGTCCATTTCACGTCACCACTCGCGCGGTCTTTTCCTTCGAAGACTGCATCATCGTCTGATGCCGCTTTCCATGTTGTGCTCATGTCGAGCAGGTTCACGAAAAAGTCGTTGGTGAGCTTGCCCGGCTGATCCGTGAACACACCATGTTTCGCACCGTCAACATTGGTGCCAAGGACCCGCAGGCCACCGACGAGCACCGTCATCTCAGGTGCTGTCAAAGTGAGCAACTGCGCCCGATCAACCAACAGCTCCTCAGCGGAGACCGTGTATTTCGCTTTGAGGTAGTTGCGGAAACCGTCAGCTGCTGGCTCCAGCATTGCGACAGAGTCTACATCCGTCTGCTCCTGCGTTGCATCTGCCCGACCAGGAGTGAAAGGCACCGTCACATTCTGCCCCGCATCCTTTGCAGCTTTTTCAACAGCGGCACCACCGGCAAGAACAATCAGGTCAGCCAAAGACACTTGCTTGCCGCCAGACTGCGACGCATTGAACGCCTTCTGGACCTCTTCCAGTTTGCCCAACACGTTGACCAGCTGTGCAGGCTGATTGACTTCCCAGTCCTTCTGAGGTGCCAAGCGAATGCGCGCACCATTGGCACCACCGCGCATGTCTGAGCCTCGGAACGTCGACGCAGATGACCAGGCAGTTGACACGAGCTCTGATACGGAGAGACCCATCGCCAGGACTTTTTCCTTCAGGCTTGCCACATCCTGATCATCGATCAGCTTGTGAGTTACTTCAGGGATTGGGTCCTGCCAGGTCATCACTTCAGACGGCACGTCCGTTCCGCGATAACGGGAGCGTGGCCCCATATCGCGATGGGTCAGTTTGAACCAAGCCCGTGCAAATGCATCGGCGAACTGGTCCGGATTTTCATGGAAGCGCCGGGAGATTGGCTCATAGATTGGGTCCATCCGCATTGCCATGTCCGCCGTCGTCATCATGAGCGGCACACGTTTGCCTGATCCGTCAACCTCTGGGGCATGGTCTTTGTCCGCCAGATCCTTCGCAGCCCATTGGTGGGCGCCTGCAGGGCTTTTGGTGAGTTCCCATTCATAGCCGAACAACACATCAAAGTAGCTATTGTCCCAGGTAGTGGGCGTAGGAGTCCATGCGCCTTCAATGCCGCTGGTGATCGTATCAACGCCTCTGCCAGACTTGTGAGTGCTGAGCCATCCCTGGCCCTGCGCTTCGATCGGCGCGCCTTCAGGTTCAGGACCCACTTGTGCTGCATCGCCAGCACCGTGGCCTTTACCAAAGGTGTGGCCACCTGCCACAAGGGCGACGGTTTCTTCATCATCCATTGCCATGCGCGCAAACGTGTCACGAATGTCGCGACCGGAGGCAACGGGGTCTGGATCACCGTTCGGGCCTTCTGGGTTCACATAGATCAAGCCCATCTGCACGGCGGCGAGAGAATTTTCCAGCTCACGGTCGCCGGAATAGCGGTTATCGCCAAGCCAGCTGTCTTCTGCGCCCCAGTAAATGTCCTGCTCTGGTTCCCACACGTCGGCGCGACCACCAGCAAACCCGAAAGGTTTCAGCCCCATGGACTCGATGGCGCAATTGCCTGCAAGGATCATGAGATCGGCCCAGGAAAGTTTGTTGCCGTATTTCTTTTTCACTGGCCACAGGAGCATGCGGGCTTTGTCGAGGTTACCGTTATCGGGCCAGCTGTTGAGCGGCGCGAAACGCTGTGTGCCAGTACCCGCGCCACCGCGACCATCAGCCGTTCTGTAGGTACCGGCGCTGTGCCAAGCCATACGGATGAAGAGGGGACCATAGTGCCCGTAGTCTGCTGGCCACCAGTCCTGCGAATCCGTCATCAGATCGAAGATGTCTTGCTTCACACTGGCTAGATCAAGCTTCTCGAACTCAGTTGCGTAATCAAAGTCTTCGCCCAGCGGGTTCGACTTCGCGGAATGCTGGCGAAGAATGTTCAACTTCAACTGATTGGGCCACCAATCCTGGTTGGATGTACCTTCACCTGCTGTGTGATTGTTCGCGCCACCTGAGAAGGGGCATTTGCCTTCACCGTCCATTTTCGCCTCCGATTTGCTGCCGAGACCCAATTTAGAATCTCTCTAAACAGAGATATAGCACCTTAGAATTATTCTAACAAGGGGTTGTGGCATATTTCTGGAAAAAGAGCGTCAGACAGGCATGCGCCTAATAAGAAACTAGGCGCTTTGGCGCCCAAATCGGCTTTGCAGATTCGTCTCACTGGGGTCGTCCGCAGCATGGCATTCCACTAAGCAAGGCGGCGGACAAGCTGCGACCATTAGTGAATGGGGCGGACGGTGGTATTGGGGCCATCCGCAATGCGTCAGCGCATCGGCTGCTTTCAGCGGTGGGTTCGTATCCCACCTACGACAAGTTAAGTCTGAAGTTTAAGTGGCGGAGGGGGTGGGATTCGAACCCACGAGACGCTTGCACGCCTGCCGGTTTTCAAGACCGGTCGATTCAACCACTCTCGCACCCCTCCGCAGGGGCTTTTAGCCGACTCACCGGGTGTTATCCCGGCGCGGTGATCATTTAGCAAATATCGCTTCGGGGCACAAAAGAAAGCTTCATCAATTTTCTAACGCCTGATCTCGCTGATGGGCAGCGGGACCGGCTGAACCCAGTCCGTCTTGCTCTCAATTGCCAACTCAACGCCAGTGTCGGTCACGACAACGCGTTTACCGGCTCTTGCGGGCAACGGCACCTTGTTCTCGATGCAATAGGCGATGAGGGAGGCGACGATGTCGGTTTCGGTAAAGCTGATGGTCTCTTCATCGTCGAAGGTGAGCTCGGTCGATCCGCTCCCGGTCTTGTCAACCCCAACGCCCCTGATCTGAGGCGCGCGATACCGTATGCCGCCACGCATTTCATTGTAGCGCATCAACGCTTCCAAAAATTCGTTCATTGAAAAGACGATTTCACGTTTTTCATGAGGCATGGTGAATCTGTCCGTTTGGCGCTGATGGTTAAACTGGCTTAATCAAACCCAAAGGAAACAAGGTTAACGGGAGAGATTTTGCGCTCATCGGGTGAATAAACCTGTAAGAAATGGACTTTGCCAAGTTTCCTGCAGTTTGCCACAATGCGCCGCAACAGACCGGCGTCAGGGGGCGCTGCAAGAAAGAACGAGTTGGGTGGAGTTTATGGCGATTGATTTTACGCAGTGGTGGGTGCCTGCAATTATTATGCTTGTGCTGGGCACAGGGATTTTCATTGCAGGGTTGCGCGAATACAGAATGCCGGCGCCTGTTGCTCCAGCCCCCGCGGAAACGGAAGACGCCGGTTCAGAGCCATCCGCGTCCGCCGCAGCCAAACAGAAAAGCGGCTTTCTTGTCCGGACAAGCTGGATCTGGGGGTCTGTCCTTGTGGGCGCTGCTGCGCAGGCCTATCTGAGCTACGTCGCAGTCTAAAAAACTGCCCGTCTTTAGAGACCGTTGGGCAGGGTCGGTAGCTGTCCATCATCAGCAAGTGCCAGCACTGCATTGATGAACCTTGTTGGGTCGCCTTCCTGGGCGTGGCTCAGTAACATGCTCGCCTTGTCGATCATCTCTTCGCGCGCAAGTGCCGCTTCAGGATCCCCCTTCGCGTGAGTCCGCGTCTCTACAATGGTCTCACCAGATTTAAGCGTCAGGGTAACTGAACTTCCCCAAGCCCGAGGATAGGCAGAAGCATAGGGTTCCTGAAGGGTCGGACGAACCTTTGTCCTGGTGGATTGAAGGTCCGTTCGTGCCCGCTCTCCAAATGCTGCAAAATCCACTTGATCATATAAGAGCCCCGCAGCGACTGTGTGGTGCAGCGAAAACTTAGCTTCATACTCCGTCATCGGACTAACTCGATCACAAACATCGATGGAAGCCTGGTAGACGCCTACATCAATTGTCTCAATCATACTGTCAGTCAATGTCTCCCCCTTTTCTTTGAGTGCGGCACGGATAGATTGAGCAGCATCAATTGCTGGATGGGTGTGCCTGCAGGAGGGCCAGGGTTTGATAGACGTATTTGTCAGTTGCCACGGCGCGTCTGCATCAGCGAGGACTGCAGAAGGATCAGCATCAGGGCAGGCGGCTTTGAAGAAACCTTTGTCGCCTTCAAGGATTTTTGGCGGGCCCGTGAAACCAAATTTTGCGAGCTCGGCAGCCCGAACACCGGCTTCTGCCGCGTGCCCAGCATGGAGGTGCTTTGTCATCGCACCGGTCTCGAGAAACTCCCAGACCCCCGCCGCCTGACTTCCTGCATTTCCCAGCGCATGGGTAGTCTGGTCCTCATCCAAGCCCAACAGAGCAGCGGCGGCCATGGCAGACCCGAAAGGACCGCAGGTCGCCGTGTTGTGCCAGATTCGGTAGTGCTCCGCGCCCACCGCCATACCAACACGGGTCGTTGCCTCAAATCCGTGGAGTACTGATGTGAGGAAGGCACGGCCATTAATGCCGTGTTTCGCGGCCAATATCCAAGCGGGCGGTACCACTACGCAACCAGGATGAACGACGGACTGGCGGTGCAGATCGTCTGTTTCCAAAATGTGTGTCAGCGCCCCAAGCAGGAAGGCCCGCTTTCCGGTATCGGGCTGCATATTCGCTGCACCCTCAGCGTTGCTCCAAGCGAGCAGAATTTCGCCCGGTTCAGAGTTCTGACCGGCACAGGTGTTGGCAATTGCGTCCAATACAAAGAGCGCCGCCGCGGACAGATCTGCCTCCGTTACTGATTTTGATCTAATCAGGCTCACCAAAGAGCGGGTCAATGACGGTGCCGGATGGGTCAATTCTTGAACTCTCATAAAGGTTTTGTTCGTAATCACAGGGACAATATTGCTCTGTCCCTGACTAGCTGCTTGAGGCGTCATACTGACCTCCTGAGGCGAGGGGCGCAATGAGTGCTCTCTCAACCAGGTTGAGTTTCGTAGCGCCCGCATATTTGCGACGGTATAAGGAAATTCAGAGGTTTTGATCTGATTCGGCTATACGCAGGCAGCGCAGAACATGGACAGTCTGAGAGCCATCAATACGACACGCCACATTGGCGAGGGAATGAGCACCATGCCCAAAACTAAACGCCCATCACTCAAACGGTTGTCGGCCGTGGTCGGCCTGTTGATGAGCCCATTGGTCGCCGCCGGATGTGCAGAAGCGCAGCTGGGCGCTCATGTCGCCAAGTCACTAGGGCAGGGCACTGGAGGCGGTGTCTACAAAGTCGGCAACCCCTATAAAATTGATGGTGAGTGGTACCACCCAGCCGAAGATGAAAACTATGACCGGAAAGGCATTGCGTCCTGGTATGGGCCGAATTTCCACGGGAAACCCACAGCCAATGGCGAGGTGTTCGATCAGAACCTTGTAACGGCAGCCCACCCAACGCTGCCTATGCCCATATATGCAAGGGTAACCAATCTGGAAAATGGGCGGTCGCTTGTTGTCCGGGTGAACGACCGGGGTCCCTTTGTCGCTGATCGGGAAATTGACCTCTCAAGACGGTCCGCCGAACTTTTGGGATATTTGAAACAGGGCACTGCGCGGGTCCGAGTTCAATATTTGCGACGCGCTCCGTTGGAGGGTGATGTTTCCGATGTCCAGTCCGTTGTCGCCGAAAACGGATTTACATCACCGCCACCGCAACAAACATCAGATCGTGACAATGTGATCGCCGCCCCGACGGAGGCCGTGCAGGTCGCATCGCTCACGCCAACCTATCCCGTGAGCGCAGCAGCGGGCACATTGTTGCCGACCGACATGGCGCCAATCCCCGACGCGCCTGCAGCAACGCCCGCACCTGCGCAGTCTTCGACCGTTGCCACGCCGCCTTTGCCAGGCACATATGTGCAAGCTGGTGCCTTTGCAAATCAGGCCAACGCAGAAGCCCTCAAAATCCAGCTTTCTGACCTCGGGCCTGTTGATGTGAACCCCATCAATGTGAATGGCACAGAGCTCTATCGTGTTCGTGTCGGCCCACTGCAAGATCCACAGGCGGCTAACAGCATGTTGCAACAAATAACGGGTCGTGGTCACACAAACGCCAGAGTTGTCATCGAATAATTCGTGGCGTCAAGATAGCTTGCACGCCTTAACACCCAAAATCTGAAGAGTCTCAATGATCGTTCGTCTTATTTCTCACAGCATTATCGCGCTGGTGTTCGTCGCCAGCTCCCTTACAGCGGCTTCAGCAGCGGGTTTTGAAACCAAAGCCACCTTCGCCGTCCTGATGGATGGGGAGACCGGCGATATTCTCTATGAGAAAGAGGGTGACGTCCTGATGGCACCTGCCAGCATGACAAAACTCATGACTATGACGCTTTTGTTCGAAGCGTTGAAAGAAGGGCGTCTCAGCCTCACAGACACGATGAGCATTAGCGAAAATGCCTGGCGGCGCGGAGGTGCCGCGTCTGGATCATCGACGATGTTCGCTGAGGTGAACTCACGTATTCCGGTTGAAGACCTGATTAGGGGCGTGATTGTGCAATCTGGCAATGATGCCTGCATCGCGATTGCCGAGGGCATGAGCGGTTCAGAAGAAGCCTTTGCAGAAGAAATGACGCGTCGTGGCCGAGAACTCGGCCTCGCACGCGCCGAGTTTCGGAACTCAACCGGCTGGCCACACGCTGAACACAGAATGACCGCCCGGGAGCTTGCTCAGCTCGCACGCCATCTGATCTATGATTTGAGCGACTACTACCCCTATTACAATGAGCGCGAGTTCACCTGGAACGGCATAACGCAATCGAACCGAAATCCTCTTTTGTACATGAACCTTAACGCTGATGGTCTAAAGACCGGCCATACCGAAGATTCAGGATATGGTCTTGTCGCCTCAGGTGAACAGAATGGACGACGGCTTATTCTGGTGGTGAATGGCCTCAATTCCGAGCGCGAGCGGTCTGAAGAAAGTGAAAAGCTTCTTCGCTGGGGCTTCCGAGAGTTCAAGACCTATGACCTGTATGCAGCGGGCGACGTCGTCGAGAACGCCGAAGTCTGGCAGGGTGTCTACGACCTTGTGCCCCTGGTCGTCGCTGAAGATGTGAGCCTGACACTGACCCGTGCAGCACGTCGGGATATGAAAATCTCAGCAAACTGGGATGGCCCCATTGCAGCCCCCATCAAAGCCGGGCAGGAGGTCGGGACCTTGATCGTCGAGGCGCCCAATGCGCCGACACGACAATTCCCCATCTATGCGGGCGCCAATGTCGATCAGATCGGCCTGTTTGGGCGCGCTATGAGTTCGCTGCTCCAGATGGTTACGGGCGAATAAGGCCTCATGACCTCCGGTTCCCCGCAAATAGGACGCTTCATTAGCTTTGAAGGCGGTGAAGGCGCGGGAAAATCAACTCAGATCCGTCTTCTCGGTGAGGCACTGGAGAAGGCCGGACAGGCTGTGTTACACACCCGAGAACCTGGCGGATCACCTGGTGCTGAAGAAATCAGAAAGCTGCTTGTGACCGGCGAGGGTGATCGATGGACCGGCCTGACGGAGGTTTTGCTCCACTTTGCTGCCCGATCAGATCATCTGGAGCGCGTCGTTCGCCCCGCCCTGAATGAAGGGAAATGGGTTCTTTGTGACCGGTTCGTTGACTCGTCCATGGCATACCAGGGCATCGCACAGGCGTTGGGGAAGAGTGTAATCCGCGATCTCACGCACCTTGTAGTGAACACCACCATGCCTGACCTGACATTGATCCTCGACCTTCCGGTGGCTGATGGCCTCGCGCGCGCAGGAGCCCGCGGCGAGGGTGAAGACCGGTATGAGAAGATGGGACAAGCATTTCATGAGACCCTGCGTCAGGCATTCCTGGACATCGCATCCGATGAGCCTCACCGCTGCAAAGTGATTGATGCAACAAGCGATATCGACACCGTTCATCGGGCGATCTGGGCTGAAACAGCGGCGCGTTTCGGGCTCTGACAGACGCTGTCACACTCTGACAGACCAGGGCATCCATGCTAAGCTTGGCCCATGAGCGACCTTCCAGAACCTGACCGCCTTGGCGATTTCAAACACCCAAGGGAAACCTCTGTTCTCTATGGGCATGCCCACGCTGAGAAGAGCCTGTTTGATGCCTTCATGAGCGGGCGGATGCATCACGCCTGGCTCTTGACGGGCCCCAAAGGCATCGGGAAGGCGACACTTGCCTATAGGATGGCGAAGTTTGTCCTCACCTATTCCGATGCTGATAGGGCACGGGCTATGGGCGCGGAAGATCTTTCGGTCGCCGAGGACATGCCTGCGGCGCGTCAAATTCTTGCTCAAGGACACCCTGACTTGCTGGTCATTCGCCGTCCGGTTGATGAGAAGACGAAGAAAGCCAAGTCTGTTATCCCTGTTGATCAGGTGCGCAAGACCTCTGGCTTTTTTGGAAAGAGCGCAGGGGCGGGCGGATGGCGTGTCTGCATTGTGGACAGCGCGGACGAAATGAATGCAAATTCTGCGAATGCCTTGCTCA
The DNA here is from genome assembly GCA_032881465.1 of Parvibaculaceae bacterium PLY_AMNH_Bact1. Classification (NCBI taxonomy): domain Bacteria; kingdom Pseudomonadati; phylum Pseudomonadota; class Alphaproteobacteria; order Hyphomicrobiales; family Parvibaculaceae; species Parvibaculaceae bacterium PLY_AMNH_Bact1. The sequence goes on along the minus strand of CP126168.1, from coordinate 1,543,128 downwards.
AAGTCCTGGAAGAACCTCCGGCAAAGTCCCTGTTCTTTCTGGTGAGCCATCAGCCCGGACGGCTGCTGCCGACCATTCGGTCCCGATGTCGCCAACTGCCCATGCCAGCGCTCAGCAGCAGCGCCATGGATCAAGTACTCGGCGCCAATGGAGCAGATCTCAACGCTGATGATATCGCAGCTATCGATGTTTTGGCCGAAGGAAGTGCTGGACGTGCACTCACCATTGCATCCGGCGACGGCCTAGAACTCTATCGATCCATGGTCGAGTTGATCTGCCAGCTGCCAAGGCCCGACATCGCCGCAATGCACACCCTTGCAGACAAGGCAGCAAGGCGGGGAGCTGAGCAAACCTTTGAGATATTAGTAGATCTGATGCGCGATTGGGTCGCCAGGGCGGTACGCCAGGGCGCCGGTGGGCCACCAAACCCTGAGATCATTCCTGGCGAAGCCGCCGCTATGGTCACTCTGGTTCATGGCGGAAACCTTGATCGCTGGGTCGAGGTGTGGGAAAAGATCGGCGAATTGGCCACACGCGCAGAGGCGCTCAACATGGATCGCAAGTTGGTGATTTTGAACGCATTTTCGATGCTCGAGGCGGCTGCTTCCGGCATGACGATGTCGGCCTAAGCTGTCGCCTGCACCCGTTCCATTCCCACATGTCATCCTGAAAAGTGCTTCTCAAAATGTCCGCCGCAAAATCCTTCTACATCACGACCCCCATCTACTACGTCAATGACGTGCCGCATATCGGGCATGCCTATACGACGCTCGCGTGTGATGCGTTGGCGCGCTTCAAACGGCTCGATGGCTATGACGTTCTCTTCCTGACCGGAAATGATGAGCACGGCCAGAAGGTAGAGAAGTCAGCGGAAGCACAGGGCATTACGCCGCAGGAACTCTGCGCGCAGATTTCGGGTCGCTTTCAGTCTCTTGCGGAGACGATGAACTTTTCAATCGATGATTTCATCCGCACGACTGAAGAGCGACACATCAAAGCGGTGCAGGACATCTGGACGCGGATGGCTGATAAGGGCGACATCTATCTCGACTCCTATGCAGGTTGGTATTCTGTCCGTGACGAAGCCTTCTACGGCGAAGACGAACTAAAAGAGTCTCCCTCTGGCGACAAGATTGCGCCGACGGGTGCACCTGTTGAATGGGTCGAGGAGCCAAGCTATTTTTTCCGGCTCTCGGCCTATCAGGACAAGCTTCTAGAGCTTTATGAACAACCGGGCTTCATCCGACCGGAAACCCGGCGCAACGAAGTTGCGAGTTTTGTCAAAGGCGGCCTCCGGGATCTCTCCATTTCCAGAACGACCTTTAACTGGGGCGTGCCAGTGCCTGGCGATCCCGATCACATTGTTTATGTCTGGCTCGATGCGCTCACAAACTACATTGCAGCGGCGGGCTATCCCGATGCGGACAGTGAGCTGTTTAAGAAATTCTGGCCTGCCGACGTCCACGTTATCGGGAAAGACATCTTGAGGTTCCACACGGTCTACTGGCCAGCGTTCCTTATGTCTGCTGACATTGAACTGCCGACCCAGGTATTTGCCCATGGCTGGTGGACGAATGAAGGTGAGAAAATTTCTAAGTCGCTCGGCAATGTGATTGACCCGTTTGAGCTTGTGGACACCTATGGGCTCGACCCGGTCCGCTACTTCCTATTGCGAGAAGTGCCGTTCGGCAATGATGGTGACTTTTCCAAAACCGCGCTCATCAACCGGATCAATTCAGATCTCGCCAATGACCTTGGCAATCTTGCGCAGCGTTCGCTTTCTATGCTGAACAAAAACCTTGGCGGCATCGTTCCGGAGCCAGCAGACTTGCAGCCGCAAGACGAAGCCATTCTTGCGCAGGCGGACGCAGCACTTGATCTCGCGCGAGGCCATATGGAGGACCGAGCCCTTCACAAAGCTCTCGGCGCCATTTGGGATGTTGTCGCGGAGGCCAACCGCTATTTCGCGGGTGAAGAGCCCTGGGCATTGAAGAAAACAGATCCTAATCGCATGGGCACAGTTCTATATGTAACCGCTGAGGTTGTGCGCAATGTGGCTCTGTTGGCGCAACCTGTTGTGCCTGCAGGTGCTGCCAAACTGCTCGACGTGCTGTCGGTGCCAGAAGATGAACGGACATTCGCCTTTTGTGGATCCGACCATCGCCTGAGGCCCGGCACTGAACTCCCCAAGCCCGAGCCTGTCTTTCCTCGTTATGTGGAGCCGGAGGCGTCTTCATGAGTGCCCGCTTGGTCGACAGCCATTGCCATCTGGACTTTAAAGACTTTAACGGCGAGCTGGATGATGTGGTTGCGCGCGCGGGCGAGGCGGGCGTCGGCCTGATGGTCACCATCGGCACAACGCTGCGCGGCTTTGAGGGTGTTCTGAAGGTTGCGGAAACCTACGACAATATTGTCTGCACGGTAGGCATCCACCCACATGAAGCAGAAGCAGAACCCGATGTAGATACAGCGCGGCTTGTTGAGCTGGCGCAGCACCCTAAGGTCGTCGGCATCGGTGAGACAGGGCTCGACTATTTCTACGAACACAGTCCCCGTGACGCGCAAAAAACCAATTTCCGGGCGCACATCGAGGCCTCTCGGGAAACCCAGCTGCCGCTTGTCATCCACACACGCGACGCGGATGAGGACATGGCAGAGATCCTGACCGAAGAAATGGGGAAGGGCGCGTTCCCCGCATTGCTGCATTGTTTCAGCTCCGGGCGGGAGCTTGCGATGACGGCACTTGATCTTGGCCTCTATATTTCCCTCTCGGGCATCGTGACCTTTAAGAGCGCAGCGGACCTTCAAGCCACCGTGAAAGACGTACCGCTGGAACGCCTGCTGGTTGAAACCGACGCGCCATATCTCGCGCCCGTACCGAAACGCGGCAAACGGAACGAGCCGTCCTTTGTGGCCCACACCGCTGCAAAGGTCGCGGAGCTGCAAGGCATCGAGGTCGATGCATTGGCCACAGCGACCACCGACAATTTCTTTAAGCTCTTCACCAAGGTCTCGCGGGAGCGCCTCACATGACCACCCGCTTTACAGTTCTAGGCTCTGGGTCATCTGGTGGTGTGCCGCGCATTGGTGGGTATTGGGGCAATTGCGACCCGGACGAGCCGAAAAACCGACGCAGCCGCTGCTCGCTTCTGGTAGAGCGCTGGAAAGACGATCCAGAGAAAAAGACGACGGTGCTGATCGATACCTCGCCGGATATGCGCGAGCAGCTTCTGAAGACCGGAACCCAATGGATCGACGGGGTGCTGTTCACCCATGACCATGCGGACCAGAGCCACGGCATTGACGATCTGCGCATGGTAGCTATCAACCGGATGCAGCGGGTTGAAACCTATATGGACGCCTATACGTCTGAAACCCTGATGACCCGGTTTGGTTATTGCTTCCAGACGCCTGAAGGCTCTAGTTATCCGCCGATCCTGAATGCGCATCTGATCCGGCCAGGCGAGCCTGTCGCGATTGACGGGGAAGGGGGCGCCATTACCGCCCTGCCGTTTGATCAGGACCACGGGGACATCCGATCACTCGGCTTTCGCATTGGCTCTGTTGCCTACTCAGCCGATCTGGTGGGATTGCCGGAAGAGAGTTTCGCGGCCCTTGAAGGTGTTGAGCACTGGATTGTGGATGCGCTGCGCTACAAGCCTCATCCAAGCCATGCCCATGTGGAGATGACATTGTCATGGCTGGAACGGCTGAAAGTCGCCCACGGCGTGCTTACGAACCTTCATGTGGATCTGGATTATGTGACGCTCGCGAAGGAACTCCCTGAGGGCCATGAGCCCGCTTATGACGGATTGACGATCACCGTTGAGAATTAGAGCAGGGTGAGAAACAAGGTAAAAATATGTCGATAAGCACCTGGAAACGTGAAGGTTTTGAGATTTCGACAGACCTTGCTCGTGTCGACAAGGATTGGCTTTTGGCAACTCTCGCCAAAACCTACTGGGCCAGCGGCAACACGCCTGAGACACTCTGGACCAGCCAGGAAAACTCGCGCATCTATGGGCTTTACGATGCAGATGGTGCGCAGGTCGGGTTTGCCCGCGTGGTCACTGACATGGCGCGGTTTGCCTGGCTGTCTGACGTACTTGTTGCCCCTAAGCTTCAAGGCAAAGGTCTAGGCAAATGGCTCATGGAAATAGTCACTAGCGACCCGGCGCTTTCGAAGGTCAATCGCTGGATGCTCGGCACCAATGATGCGCACGGGCTTTACGAGCAATACGGCTTCGAGCGTATCGTCAGCCCGGAGGCTGACAAAGTGATGGTTCTTCGCCGGAACAAAAACTGACGCTCAGAGATCCCCAGATTCAAAGATCCCCAGATTCAAAGATCATTGTGAGCCCCGTCGCAGAATGGCTCGCGCTTGGTCGCTTTGCACTGGCAGAAGAAGAGCGTGCGGTCTTTTTCAGCTTTGTATTCCATGGGCTCAAACGACGTGCCTTGGTGGGAGCCATCACAGAAAGGCTGGTTCGCAGATTTCCCGCAGCGGCACCACCAGTAGCTTTCACCAGCTTTGACCTCGACCTGGGCGGGCTCTTTCGCGGCGATAGTAGGCTTGTCCATAAATGTCTCCTCCAGACGTGGAATTTCGCAGATTCCTTACGTTCTATAGAAGCCTATGCTTACGGCCAGGTCGACTGGAAAGACGTCTATTATTTACCATAATATAAATTATGCGCCTTTTGGTTCGTGACGGTTCGTCCGTATGCGGAGCTAGAAAGAATAGTGCAATATTCATCGGAACCGATTACTTCCGCGACAGATCGCCCGGCCACAACAAAAAATCAACTTTTTCACCCTAGGCAAATATCGGGGGCGAAAAATGAGCACTGAATATTTGCTGTTAGCTGAAAACATGGACCGGGTTGCCGACAATCTGGCAGCCGAGTCCGCGAAGTTTCGCGCGAAGGCCGACCGATACAGGCGGCAGGCGGAAACCGTAAACAGCATCGAGAGCCATCAAGAGCAAGCCATCACCCTATTCAACCGTCGCGTGGACGCTGGCTATAGCCGATACGGAGCCGCTCTCACCATAGCCCGAGAATGGAAGGCCCCGCTCGACAGCGTGCTGTGTTGGGTCTTTATGAGCGAGAGAATGGCCACCAGAGCCAAACGAGAAATGCGCAATGACCATATCGTCCGGCTGCACTCTAAGGGCCTGTCAAATGAGCGCATAGCCCGCCACAGCGCCGTTGTGAGGCTCAACGATGGTGAACACCTTCATCCAAACTCGATCCCCCGCATCGTGCGCCAGACGCGCCAGAAGACGTTTGCACCGACGCGCATCCATCGACCGATTGGGGCATAAAAAAAAAAACGGCCCCAGATTGGAGCCGTTCTAGATCGATTTTCCTGACAATGTTTTGTCAGCGTTTTCGAGCCGTCTTCTTTTTGGCCGGCTTCCGTTTAGTAGCCGCCTTGCGCCTGGTCGCCCGCTTCCGTTTTGGTTTCGGCGCGGCTTCCTCTTCGAGCACTTCAACGGGGATCTGAGCCCGGCGTTTCCGCGAGCCCATTATTTCCGCTCCTTCATGAAGATAGCGGCAAGCGATGATGCGAGAAAAACACCACCAGTCACATAGTCACCAGACGTGAAAGCAGGTGCAGCCTGCCCGATAGCTTCCGCGATCTGCGGAGCTTCGTTAATCTTGAGGATCGCCCCGAGACCAAATGTCATTGCGGAAATCCCTGCATATGTGGACGGCTCAGCCGCCCGTTTCTTCAGCCAATCCATGATGATCGTGCCTCCAATTTAGCCAAGCGCCGGTCATGACCATCATGCCGGGCTGAGTGAGCGCCGAGACGAAAATAAATCGCGCCCGACAGAAGAAGGTTGCCGAATAAACCGACAGCCCCCGCGATGAGAATTGCTGTTGTCTGAAGGTCCATCAGATCACCTTGGCCGCTTTTGCCGCGAGGTAGAGACCACCACCAACGACACCCCACTTAATGGCCGTCGCGATGTTATCATCCACGTCTGTGCCTTCCTGCACCGACAAGTACACAAAGCCAGCTGTCGCAGTTGTAGCGACAGCCCAAAGCCCCGAAACAATGTGTGGAGCTAAAACAATCATCACCAGCCCCCTGCTTGTGCTCGTTTCGCGTCGTGATATTTCGCGAGATGATTTTGGGTTTGTGAATTGTTGGCACCGGGTCCGCCGTTGTACGACATCACAATCCAGTCTTCTGAGCGCCGCGTGCCACGATAGTTTTGAAGCCATGCGACATAGGCCGCGCCGAAATAGACATTCACAGTCGGGTCAAAAAGTCTGTCTGGCGTGGCAACGCTAAATCCCTTTCGACCCATGTTATGGAAGAGATCAAGCGCCGTTGTGTAGAGCACCTGCATAAGCCCGTAAGATTTGTCACCGTTGGTCGTGAAACGGTTTCTTACATGCGGCTCTGAGCGCGTTGCCCGTGGATCAAACGAGCTTTCAATCTGCATCATGGCGACCAACATTTTTGGATCGACAGACGGAAAATATGTCCGCGTGATTTTGAGCGCCAAAGCCTTGGCCTCGTTGAATGACAGTCGCCCCCGCGCCGACTGCGTGGGAGGGTTGAACGACGCGGGAGCTACTGTTGCAGCAGGTCGCTGCCTCGGGGTGGGCGTTGATGATCTAGGAGCGCCGGGGATTTCTGCGGGCACACCTGACGATGGACGAGAGATAAGCCCCCAGGTGCCGAGTGCTGTTGCGATAGCCCCGATGAATGCTGCAAAACGGCTCATATTACGCTCCCAAAATGTCGTAGGTCATGACCACGGATGCGCCGCCGTCACCAACCACTGAGATTGAAACGCCCGCGTCCACCTTGATTTCTCGCGTGAGATTTTCCGCAAACCACGAAGAGCTTGACCCAATAAAGACGATCTTTGTCCCAACCTTTAGATAGGCAACGCCAACAGCGTCCTTGTTGATGCAGCAAGTTCGAATGATCACTCCATTCGTATTTGCTGCGGCTGACACAACCTCAACACCCGGCTCAGCACCGGGCGTGCCTGAATAGAGAGTTGCCCCCACTTCCGTGATAGAGCCGCCATCCGATGATAAGCTGCGGTCGCCCGTTTCAAGGACATTCACGGTTTCGGTCTGGCGCACGTTCACCGTGCCAGAGGCCGTTAGCCGGTCATCCCGAAGTTCACCCCAGCCATGCGCCAGCACAAGCGTGTTATCAGCGCCGCTTATGTTCCTAACACGGAAGGTTTCAAAGCCGCTTGGATCATCGGAGATGTAGCTAATTCCAGCGGCCATATACTGCCAGCCGCCATCATCAATATTGAATTCAAATGCCGCCGTTGCTTCTAGGCAGCGCATAAACTCGGCATGAGCAGGAATTTGAACGCTCTCACCATCAGCGAGCGTGAAAGAATTATATCCAGCTGATTTACTGCTCATAGCTTCACCTGCCTTGTCATAACGACCACAGCGACCGCGACCACAATCCACGGCGTCAATGATTTCAAAATGTTCTGCTCAACCGTTTCGTTTTGCTCTGTCACAAAATCGAATGCTCTATTCGCCGTTGTGTTTGCCGCCTCAGTCACGGCGACAAAATTGGCCTGCACCTCAGAGACAAAATCCAGAGCGCCGCCCCCGATCTCATCAGCAAAATCGAAAGCGCGATTAATCGCCCCGCCGTCCAGCGTGTTTGTCGTCCGGTAAACGACACCGCCGTCGCGTGCCACAATGGCGTTGTCAGTCGCCGCGATGCGCTCATCAAAGTTTTGACTTTGGCTCGTTTGTTGGGAGCTTGAGGAACTACGTCCGCCCATCAGACACCCCCAGACGCATTACCGTCTCAGCACGTTTAAAGCCGTATCGAGCCAACACCTTTTCCCATCGCTCAGCAGGCACATGGGCGCGGATATAGTCGCACTCATAAGCCCCAGCCATATCGCGCAGATAGGGCACTACATGGCGAACCAGCGGAGCCCCTGACCTGGAACCAACTGCGGGAACCACCAGTTCAGGCCCGTCAAATCTTGCAGTAAATGCACCATCAATCCGGTCTCCCTGTCTCACGGTGAAAAGCCCAACGTCGCGCGAATTCACATCCTCTATCAGATGCTCAATGCGCGTAGTCGGATCATGGGCAAGCGCAGGCAATAGAAGCTCACTCGCTTCATGGTGCCATTTTTCCTCACGCTGAATTTTCATTTGATCGCCACCAACACGCCGACGCCGACAATTGCGAACAGGATCAACAGGCCCACATCGCCGTTAAGGCCCTGCCCGATACCCTTGGACCCAGAGAGGCCACCAGAAGACGACGCATGACCACCAGAGCCCGCGACGTTGAATGGGGCATTCCGCTGCAACCATTGGTCGGCAGTGCCACCAGCTGCCCCAGAGTGTGCAGGCCCCCCGGTAATGTTGGGGAGCCCGCCGCTTGTCAAAAGTGAAAGCGGGTCCATCTTGCTGCCTCCCGACTTCTTCACTTGCCCGGCTTGAAATAGGCCAGCGCCATCAGGCCGACACCACCTGCAACCGCGACCGGCCAAACCCAGCTCGGCAGACTTGAGCCAAACGAAAACTGGCTACCAGGCGTCACCGCACTGCCCTGCTGTGCTTGCTGAATTTGAGCAAGCTTCAGAGCTTCTGATTGACGAAGGTCAGCAGCAATCTGCGCCTCATTCTGGGACGCTTTGAAATCGAAGAAGACATCAATTGCCCCCTTCCCGAATTCAAAGACGCTATCGAGAATGCCGCCGCCATCACTGGGCCGAGGTTGAGGTAAAGGCGTCATGTCGCCCCCCTAAACCGCAGCCGGACCAAGCGGCTGATTAAGCGTTTCCATGAAGATGTCAGCAGACCCCGCCGCCGACATAGCGACCTTCAACCGCCAGTCTTGAGCGGACAAAGGCAGCACATCATCCAACCGATCAAGATAGGTAGGCGTATAGTGCTGATAGTCAGCTTGCGGCACACGACCGGAAGGCACTCGGGCATAGAGTGCGTTCAGAACATCAGAAGGCGCGTTTTGGAAAATCACATTGTCGATTTCCACTTCCAAGCCCGTGGCATTCGCTCCAGCAACATGCATCGCAAATAGCTGCCCTCGCGCTTCGGGAATTGTCGAAATTTCAAACGTGCCACCAACAGCTGTGCTGAAGGGAACCTCCCAACACTCAACGATCATGCCCAGGTCACGCTTGACCGGATCAATCACCGCATGGGCTTCGATTTCTGGATTGACCGCACCTGAAGCGATATCGACTTCCAGCGTCAGCGTTTGAACATTGTTGGTGCCCCAAGCGAGATTGTCCGCGCCCTGGATAGTGGCCAGATCGTGCCGCGCCAGATCAATGAACAAAAGCCCATCGGTCAGCGTGTGGCCGTAATACTTGGTGAGAATATCCACCAAGCGCGTGCCGGTAGCCGCCCATCGGGTTGTTCCGTTGACCTTGATGCGCACCTGTTCAATATCAGACTTTAACTGCGCCTCAGTGGCAGGAGTGCCACCACGGGCATATTTCAGAATGAGGGTGCGATAGGTCGGACCACGAGGGATCTGAATGGCTGCTTGAGCGCCCGCCTGCACAGGCGAGAAGTCAGGCAATTTTCGATTGTAGTGGATACCCATTTAGAGAAGCCCCTGAAAGCCTTTGCGTGAGTCCGCCACGACAGGCGCGTCACCAAAGTGTCGGAAGAGCAGGCCAACAGCGAGAACGGCCACCACGCCGCCTACGACCATTTTGCCCGTTGGAATAAGAGAGTTCATGAAGCCGCCCCTTACAGGTTCGGCTTGACGAATTTCTCATACAAAAACATGCCAGCGGCGAACGTCAGAGCGCCCGTTGCGATGGCTGTCAGATTGAGAGATTTCATTGTCAAAGCCTCATTGATGAAGTGGCGGCTCACCCGCCTCAGATGCCATGAGGACGACAGAAAAATGGCCCAAAGGGAATCCCCTTGGGCCAAATTCCTATAGCGAAATTCCTATAGGGTTTTTCAGGCTTGAAATTGCACCCGCTCGACCTTCCCGTCTTTAAGGAACTGACATTCACCTACAGCCAAATCAGGCATGGAGGCCGCAACAGCGCTGCCAAACTTCTGTCGGAAATACTGAATGTCGGTGTTCTCAGCGAGACGGAAACCATAGGTCTCAGAGACATTGCCCCGAAAGTTGGTGCCGACCTGCGCGGGACGCTGAGAGACCCCTATAACGCCGATCCCATAATGTCGCCCCATGGAACATAGCTCCCCAAAGCCATCACGCTCAGGCGGCCGCATCGAGACGTTGTAGCAGGTGCTCATTTCCTCAACGACCAACGTTATAGGCTCACGCCACTTGCCCGCCTTATAGGGCTCCTGCACCCGAAACAGAGCCATAGACAGGTTGTGCAGTTCTTTCTCGCGGTCTGTCCCTATAGCGGGCCGGTAGATCAGCTTGAACGGTTGATCCCATTTCAGCTTGATCGCTTCCATCAGATCGACCAGCGTAGCGACCACATGCCCCGGGTACTCGTGCAGCACATCGTAGACGATGACGCGCTCGCGTTCGGCTATTAGCTGGCGCACACGGGTGCTCTTGCCGGTGCCGCTGGCTCCAAAAATGGCAATCCGTTTCGGGTCAACCTGTTGCATTGTCGAAATCCTTCATAGCATCTTCGTTTGACGGCTCATTTGTTGCCGATGGGGCCGGTGCATCCTTTGCAACCTTGGCCTGTTTCCGCGCGGCCAGTTCCGCCTTACAACCCATCGCCACTGGAACCACGAACATGCCTATAGCCGCTGCCCGCTGCATCCACTTGCCACCCGGTTTGATAAAGAACTGGAGAGACGGGGTTTCCTCGCAAATATCGTATAGCGCATCACTGGCAGGGCGTGCCGTCTCGCTGCCTTCAATGTTGAGAGACTGAAGCTGCGTCGCCCCGTGGCCCGCCATAAACACAAACTGGAACATGCCGAAAAATTCATCCTTGCCGATGAACCCATCTGCATTGATCCCTATAGGCGACGCCCCACCCGTCCCTATAGGAGCAACCGGCTCTGTTGCTTTCAAATCGGCAATGATCGCGTCTATATGCGACGTGTCAGGCGAGGAAGGCGAATCCGGGGATTTCACATCCATCGTCGTTGTCGGCATGTCCCTGTCCGACGATATCGTCATCGTCGTCGGCTCCGGTTTCTTCGGAACTGGTTTTTTGGGTGCTGCTTTCTTCGGCGCTGACTTCCGCACTCCCGCCGTCTTGTTGCTCACCTTGGGAAGTTTCGCCACGATTGGCCTCCTCATAATCCTTGATCATTTCAGCCGATCTAACCCGGCCCCATTTTCGAGAGCAGTAACACCGCTCGCCTGTCTCACTGTCGACCACCTCCCGGCAGTCAAAATACGCATTGCCGTTCCTGTTCACCCTTATGGGTTTCTCCGTTTCGCAATCCGGGCAATCCATCAGCCCAATTGCGACCCCAGACAGGCGATGCTCCGGCTTTTCCTTTTCGTCCTTTTTGCTTTCTGGCACATCTGCCTCCTACATTGCCGGAACGCTCCATGCGCCCGGGTCCACCGCAAATCTCAAGCGCTTTCGCGCTCGCTTCTGACTGTCGATAAATTTGGTTTTGTTTGCCTTCACATAGGCGTTGATAGAGGCCGTGAGACGCTCACCAAGGTCTTCCGGCAGGTCTCCATCCATTGCACCCGTAACGACGCTGAGAGACGCTGTGAGGCCATTCACAAGGCCGAAGAAACGGTCTTGCATCTGCGATTGAGTTTCGAGAATGATCGGCTCTGGATCTGGCCCTACCACGTCCTCAGCAAAGGGCTTGAGAGCCGCCTCAGTAACCGCCATCCACATAGGGTGTAATTCTTGTCGGGAGACATTGCTATCCGTCTGGTCGGCATCATGAAGCCGAATGTCAGCCAACATTGACCCGACAATATCAGGAAGGTTGCCCTCAAGATCGTCTAGCGTTGTGATATTCCACTTGTCCTTAAGCTCACGCTTTCCGGCTCTCACTTCGACACGCCAAACTTGCGTATCTTTGGGAACATCCCAGATGCCCCACCAATAGGTTTTCTTGCGGTCAATCACCTCACGCCGCTTATTATAGATAATGACCTGACGCCCCGGCATTCGACCTATCGTCAATGAATTGATTTTACGGGACTGTCGGACAATGTGGAATTCACCGCTTTTCTCTGTCTCGACGTATTCCCGTTGTGTCATGCGCCAATGAGCAACGACACATTCAGGCTTAATCTGAAAGTCAGGGGCTTCAAAGTCACAGGCATAATCAACACGCGATACGGAATGGTCCAGGATGTACGCGCCGAAGTGCTCCAGCCTTTCCCAAATGCGATCCTTTACAGCCGTGTAGCCATACAGTGCGAGCGACATCGACGCGACTGACACACGCACATTCCATCCATCTCGCTTTGAAGACTTGGCAAAAAACCACTTCTCCCCGTCCGGTCCAGTGTCCACCACAAAACGATAACCGGACACACCAACAGGAAGAACCGCAAACTCCAATCCCTTATATGAGACATGTTCAGGCTGCTTACTTTGCTGAGCAGCTTCTTTGGCGCGCTCCAGCAAAGATAGGAGAGCAACACCCACGCAGCCCTGAAAGGTAATGTCCAAACCGTCAAGACCATGATGCAGTCTCCTAATTTCCATGTGTCACCTGTAATCCTAGGGGGGGGTGCTACAAGCACCCCCGCTTTTCAAAATAGGATCAATGATCCGGCTTAAGAGAAATCACAAACTCGACGCGATCCGTCACATGAAGCGATGAGTGACGGCGACTGCCGCCTAGCACTTCCTCTTCCTCCCATCGCAATAAGAGCTCACGAAGTGCCAACATTGGACTTGCTGCATCTACAGAAAACTCACCGTCCATAACTTCCTCACCATCATTGGATGCATTCACCCAAATCAGATGGCGCTCAGGACTACCCAAATCGTCTGACAAATTTCTATCCTTTCGGTTTTTCTCGCGGCGCCTATTCGCCTCGTTGAGAAACCGATAGTTTAAATAACAATGCTCAACTTGCATCATTTCCCCTGACCTAAATTTTCACTTGTGGATTGCCGAGCAGACCCAACGCTTCAAGCTCGCGCCATACCTGCCGTCTAAATTCCTGATCTCTTTTGAAGGCGTCCCTCATGGCCTGTAGTGGCTTCATGAGACGCTTGGAGTGCCATCGCCATGATCCAATCTGGAAATCATCGGCGAGGCCGTTCTTGAAGGCGTGAGACGCTATGTCGATTGCTGTATGCAACGGCGCGCGGATCACAACGTCATTGCCACTTAGGCGGAAGACCAGCGCCACGACCGAACTATCCGGCACGCCCATCCATGTCTCATGTTTGGGAGGTTGCCAGAGAGAGACCGGAGGCCAGTCAACCGCATGAGCGACACTTGCCATCAGAACGGGATTTCATCGTCAACGGCTTCAGCAACACCGCGAGCATTCCCGCCCTTGGGTCTCCCCCAGACAATCGCCCACTGACCTTCGTCATCTTCCTCAGAAGGCGGGAAGGCAGCACAATAGACCGCCTTCTCCATCAACTCATGATCGACTGTGAGCGATAGAAAATCCTCGCCGCCGACCGTTGGCGTTTTGATCCATGCCGCCCCGAAATTCAGCCATCGACCATTGCGATAAATCTGGACCTCATAGTCCGGCGAACGCTCTGACCGCTTTGCCTGAGGAACCAAGGCGCACTTGCCTTCGATCCCGGCAACATCAATCTTGCCCATGTAGCCGACTTCACCAGTCACCTTGCTGGCTGTCTCTGACAGAAATCCAATTTTCTTAGCCATCATTTTTCCTTTGGTTTGAGGTTGTGCGCTCCGCGCCGGGACAGCTTTTTGTTTTAAGGGCGGCGAGCCGCCCCAGAAGAGAGAGGTTTGGGGGCCGGGGCTAAAGCCCCGGCGCACCCGCCCTCAAACCCGTGGGGCTGCTGTCAACCGCCTCACGGGAAAATTCTGAATGTCTGGTGAGTGTCTGCGTCATAGCCTGTTCATCCCCTTCAAGCTGTAATCCCCCTCAGGCACTGGGACCGATATGGCCCGCGATCCCAGGCCTTGAGGGGATCAAGATTTAGCAGTTAGCGTCCTGCTAATGGCTACATGTAGGTCTGATTTGGCGGGATGCCGTCAACCCTTTTTTTTCAAGGAGAAATTGATCTATGATCAGTAAAACCGACTCATGGCCCGGAGTTGAGCTAGTGGACATCAACGAATTACTTGATGCGGCGAAAGCGGCAGCAGACATCCCAAACGACAGCCAGCTTTCCAAGAAACTGGATACTGCCGCAGGTCAAATCAGCGTGTGGCGTAAAGGCTATCGCAAGCCTGTAGACAGCATGGTAATGCGGATTTGTGAAGTTGCCGACATCCCGAGAGAGGTCGGCCTCATGTGGCTCAACGCATGGCGAGCCGATGAGCAAGCAGCGCCAGTTTATGAAAAACTCGCCCGCGATTTAGAAAAGCGATCAAGTAAAAAGAAGCTGGCCGCATAGAGGCAATCGATCGAACACCATTGTTATAACAAAACAATAGAGCGTCGATTTTTCTCAATTAATTCAAGATGTTGGAAGAACAACCGGCGAACCAGCTCGGCCATAATACTATAAATTATGCGCTAATTAGATGTGAGAACGGATTCCTCAAATGTCGCTCTCGACTAAGTTGATCACCTACCTATACTTCGCCCTTCTTCTTTGTTTTTTTGCTTTTGAAACGCGGCAACACCATTGGCAAAGGAAACTTCACTCTGTTTACCGATGTGTTTTGGCTTAGTACTCCGGCATCACCACCAACTTTGAAAATCTCAGCTACCTTTAGAGATGCTTCGCCACCTCCCTTAGTCTCGCTTCCTACTGTGATGGCCATATCGAACTCGATGGTTGCTGTGATTTGGTCTTTGCCCCACACATAGCCAGCCGCCCGCAGGTCCTCTTGGTTGACAGCATCTGGAAACCCCACTCGGTAATCGCTGTCTTGAGTTTCGTTGTGTTCCTTCACTGCAGCGGTGATGTGCGCCAAGGTTTCTTTTACAAAGTCTTTGATAGTCGTCATATGGTCCCTCCCTAAAAGGACATAGTCGGAGCGTTTGACTGATGACCTCTTGCTTCGATGTTGTTTCGATTGAACCGCATTCCTCAAAAATACATACTTCATTCCACCTTGGCGTCATGAAAAGCTGCGAAAAAGCTGTGCTTTGTTGTTGCGGTTTCGGCGGTGCGTTTCTGGAAATACTTGCGCTTCCCCCTCTCCTCAGACATCGTTCTGGAAACGCATTCCAAAAATGAACTTCAGGGGACATGTTCATGCTCAAGCTTCATTTCGCACCTAATTCGCGTGCGCAGCGCTCTCTCTGGCTGCTGGAGGAACTGGGTCTCCCTTACGAGTTGAACCGGATGGATTTCCACCCCAAGGACCTGAAGTCAGATGATCATAAAGCGCGCCATCCCCTTGGTCGTATTCCAGTTTTGGACGATGGCGACATCTCCATCTTCGAGAGTGGCGCGATTGCGGAATACATTCTCGAGCGCCACAAGAATGGCGGCTTGAAGCCGGCGGTGGACGATCCGATCTATCCGGAATATCTGCAATGGTTCCACTATTGCGAAGGCATGATCATGCCGCCAGTCAACACGATCGTGGTACACACCCTGCTGCTGCCGCCGGAACGTCAGGACGAAACCGTGCGCGGCCAGGCCCAGCGCCTGCTGACCCGCGCCCTCGCCCCGGTCAATGAAGCTATGGAAGGTCGCGACTATATTCTCGGCGACTTCTCCGCCGTCGATACGATGCTCGGCCACGCCATCTACATGTCCAATCGCTTGGGTTGCGTGACTGATGAGATGACAAACCTGAAAGCCTATGTTGAACGCTTGGAGACCCGGCCCGCGTTCCAGAAAGCCATGTCCGCCTAACCCGGCAATCGCCTCAACGCACACGCAGCCGAAACCCCGGTTTCTCATTCTTGCCCCTCCGATCGAACTAGGACTATGTTCCTATTTTGATCACCAGCAGATGTTGGAGGGAAGCGATGGCGACAGGCAGATATAAGGGCAAAAAGAACCGGATGACCCCGGATGAGTGGCATGACAGCCTGATGGCCATGCGTCCGGCCTATGGGGAGCTGGTGAAAATCACCATGACCCACCGAATTCAATCGGTTCAGCACGCCGCAGCACTTATCTGCATGAACGCCATGGCCGATCTCGCCAAGCTGCATGGGCGGCACATGCACCATTATTTTGGCTCGATCCCGGATCACAAGAGCTATTAGGGCGACCGCGACGATGTTCTGGGCAACTTCTCCAGCGTCGACATAAAGAGAGGGCCCGACCTAAAATTCTCTCAGCCAGAGAGTCTGTTTCACACAGATTAAATAACATAGTCGGGAATATGATTTCCCGACTATGCCAGTTGCGTGTGGGGCTGAATATTTACCTATGATCGGCGGCCTGGTGCACCTGGTTGCGGCAAATTCGGTTCAGTTTTTTCAGCTTCTTCAATTACTACCGGTTCTAGTGAACAAACTTTCCTTCGAGCAGCCTGATCCGCAGCTTTGTATTCACCCTTCAATTGGGCGAGTTCTTGTTCGCGATCTTCTGTTGCCGCTAGGCCGATAAGCGCTGGCCAAAACAGAATGAGCCCTACTCCCATCATTGCCGCATCGGCATCAGCATTCTCATCCTGCAGTCCGGCGACACGCCGTGCTTCCGCAGCAAGTCGCTGGCGTTCTTCCCCAAGCTGCTCACACGACCAGTTTTCATACATCGTTGGACTTACATATCTTGCTTCAATGGAACTAGCATGAGACGCGCAGCCGACCATTGCTAGGCTCATCAGCCCAGCTATCATTTTCTTCATTTTATTGAACCCCTTGAACTCAAATTACTTTGTTTCCCCAGCGCAGAAGGTAACCGAAATGTTTCATTTCGCCAAACTGATCGTTTAGAAATGCAGCGACACATTGTGCAAAAGCCAAACATTTGAAGCTGTTGAGACCCTTGACAGTTTTCCTTCGCAAATTCATCGCGCTATAAAGTCTGATCCTTATTGAACCGTTCCAAGGTGACCCCATGTCTCTTAAAGCTGCGATTATTCCCGTGACACCGCTTGAGCAGAATTGCTGCCTCATCTGGAATGACGAAAACATGCTGGGTGCGGTCACCGACCCTGGCGGTGATCTCGAGAAGATCGAAGGGGCGCTTCAACAGACCGGCGTGAAACTTGAAAAGGTCCTTCTGACCCATGGGCATCTGGATCATGCTTCGGCGGCTGGTGAGCTTGCCAAAAAGCATGGCGTGCCCATTGAAGGCCCCCACCGGGACGACCAGTTCCTGATTGATGAGTTGCCTGAGCAAGGCGCCAAATATGGCATGCCGAGCTATGACGCATTTCTGCCTGACCGCTGGCTAGAGGATGAAGACACAGTCGAGCTTGCAGGCCTCACGCTCCGCGTCCGCCACTGCCCCGGCCATACGCCAGGTCATGTGGTTTTCATTCACGAGCCCTCAAAGCTCGCCATTGTGGGTGACGTGATCTTTCAGGGATCTATCGGACGCACAGATTTTCCACGCGGCAATCACGAGCAGCTCATCTCGTCTATTCGCGAACGTCTTTTTCCGCTAGGGGGCGAGATCGCCTTCGTGCCGGGTCATGGACCCATGTCGACATTTGAGTTTGAGAAGAAGAGCAATCCGTTTTGCTCTGACATGGCGGTTGGTGCCTAAAAGAGCGATTCCTAAGATACCAGCAGTCCACTTCGGGCGGCATGGCCCAGCACGCGCATAGTCGTCGATTTTGCTCTCGCCTCCGGCGTGCCCTCAATCGCGGCGAGCGTAAGCTCCCCTCTGGAAACTGCCTCTGCCAGTTCTTGAGCAATCTGACCCACTGTCTGCGTGCCATCCAGCCGGCCGAGAATAAAGCGCGCTGTGGTGTCCACGGCGATAGAATGCGGCAGGAGGCTTGCGAGATGGGAGGCACCGCCGCGGGCTTGTAAAAGAGCCAGGGGCCCGAGAATGGGACGTTCTGACAGCCAGGATACGGCTCTGTTCTCCGATAGGTGCGCGACCAGAGCGCCTGCGGGTAGCAGTTTTCCCACTACCGCACGCAGAACCTTCGACACTTCAGCATTGTCTGCGGGTTGAATGCCCGTCGGCTTTAGTGCCGCGACCACGTGATCAACCAGGCGGTCACCGCGCACAGGGAAGTATTTGTGTCGCTCCATCAGCGCAAGCGCGACAATTTCAATAGGGTTTGCCGTTCGATATGTCAGCGGTCCAACAAACGCCACCGGCACACCTGAGAGCATTGCTTTGTCCGATAGAGATTTGTCGCCGCGCGCAAGGTCGCTGGAAAAGCAGAGCGAATTGAAGGTAGTGCTCGAATCAAATTCTTCTTTCGACCGATCCGCATGCACCAGAAGAACCTGGCGCTGCCTTATGTTTGTGTGCTGGTCAATCAGACCAAACCGGTCTGCCATGCTGAGCGCAGAAGGATCAGCGGGACGCTTGCCGGAGGGTACCCGGTCGAGATTTGATTTTGCCGGATCAAGATCGCCGATTGGCTTTAGCTTGGCGGCGTCGGCCATCGCCAGGAATGCGGAAATGGAGAATGATTGATGTTGGGGATCGAGCAGATCCCTATAGATTTCTGAATCTGGGGCACGCGCCAATCGAACCAACTCACCTAAGAGCTGACGCTGTTCGCTAGCCTTTTCAGCAGACATTGTTTTTGCAAGGTTGGTGATACGGGTCCGGACCAAATCGACCTGATCTTTCATGTCACCCGTTGGGTCCACATCCTCGCAAAAGCGGGCGCGAAGCCCCTCAATCAGATCCCAACCAGGCGTGACATCAACGCCGATGCAGGCGACGCCATTCTCGCTCAGGTGCTTCTTTGTCAAAACCAGAAGCGCCATGCGTTCCGCTGTAGCAGCTGTTGAGAAGATGTCCGCCGCGGTGACGAAATCAAACGTCCCGAGATTGTCGCTTTGGAAATTGGCGAGGTTGATGCCGCCTGACACGAGGTTTTGCGCGCCCACCTTTTGGCCAAGCTCTGCAAATTCGGATTTGTCAGTCGTTGATGCCGTCGTGAAGGAGACTTGCGGACAGGCAAGTGCGTGCGCCGTCAGGTTTACCGCTTGGCGATCACAAATTTCAAGATAGCTCGCGCCCTCAAGAGTCGGCGTGGCGTAGCCTTCGACAAACGCCCGGGCAGCAAGTCTGGAAGGCGACAGATCCGGCAGCACCTTTTGGGGCCCCGCATCAAGACCCACGCAGCGCAGAGGCGTGGCGTTGCTTTGTTTATCTGTGGCGAACGTCGTCACGTTCATCCCCCAATTGGTCTACACAGTCACCTAGTAAGATAGAATTAGAAGCTTAACGTGGGGTGGACATTTCGGCCCGAATAGGCTTCCTTGTTAAGAAATGACAAAAAGTCAAAAAGTACGGACCACCTGTACTTAAAACGATTGAATGTCCGGGGAGACACAATGAGTGACAATCGACTGCCACGTTGGCGGATCGCAATGTTCAGCTTGCCATCAATTCCAATCTCAGCGCTGGGCTTGCCCATCGTTGTTTATCTTCCTCCCTTTTATGCCAGTGAGATGGGGCTCTCCCTCACTCTGGTGGGAACCATCTTTCTGATTGCACGGCTCTGGGATGTTTTCACCGACCCAGTTCTTGGAATCGTCTCCGACCGTATTCCCAGCCGTTGGGGCCGCCGGCGACATTGGATTGTGATTTCCGCGCCGTTTTTAATGATCTCAGCCTTTATGCTTTTCATGCCAACCACTCCTCTGACAGGGACGGGGATGTTCAACTGGGTATCGAGCATCTGGACATTTGTAGACGGAACGCCCAACGAAATGGCCGTCTATCTACTCTGTTGGATGGTCATCCTCTACATTGGATGGACATTGATCACGATCTCCCACATGAGTTGGGGGGCGGAGCTATCCCCAGACTATGACGAGAGATCTGTTATTCAGGGATGGCGGGAATTTGCGCTGATCTTTGGCATGTTCACCGTTCTCGCCCTGCCTGCGATCCTTGAAGGGATTACCGGTGAAGGATCAGGTGCTGCTGGCGTTGCTGCCATGGGCTGGTTCATCATCATTCTTCTTCCGATTACCATCGCCCTTGCGGTCTGGTTCGTACCGGAACGACCTTCGGTTAAACCCGCTGCGTTTGACACCAGAGAAGCCCTGTCGATCCTCCTGAATAATCGGTTGCTCCAGAGAATATTGGTGGCTGACCTGCTGGTGGGAATTGGGCCCTCGATTACCGGCGCCCTCTACATTTTCTTCGCGTCGCAGGTAATGGGCCTTCCGCAATTTGCGAGCACGCTCTTGCTCGTCTACTTCATCGCGGGCTTTATCGGCATTCCCATGTGGATCAAGCTGGCCACTGTCTCGGGCAAACACCGGACACTGGCCTACGCGATGATTTACGGTGCCATTTCATTGCCCATGGTCATTTTCTTTCCGACAGAAAGTTTCTGGTGGCTGTTTTTCGGGAACACTGCCTACGGCATCGCTTATGGTGCGGGTTCCTTCCTGCTGCGGTCGGTCATGGCTGACGTCACCGACTATGACAATCTTGAAACAGGTGAACAGAGAACGGGTATGTATTATTCCCTGCTCACCATGACAGGAAAGGTTGGGGCAGCGCTGGCCATCGGCATCACCTACCCACTCCTTGACTGGATCGGGTTTGATGCGAGCGGTGGGAACTCACAGGAAACGCTGGATCAGCTCCTCTATATCTATGTTGGTTTCCCAGCCCTGTTCATGCTGGCAGCAGCCGCTGTGATGTGGAACTTTCCTCTGAACAGGGCCGAACAAAAACTATTGCGGGAGCGGATTGCCGCGCGCGATCAGCATAAACTGGACGAGCATCCGTTAAGTGATGCCGCCGCCGCTGTTACCCAGGTGGGAACAGGCGGCGGTGTTGCCGACGCACCAACAAAATAAAGGACATTTCGTGAAGGAAATTCCGGAAGACCTCCGGTCAATCGACGCACTACTCAAAATCATGGCCTCCTTGCGAGACCCTGATGGAGGATGCCCGTGGGATCTGCAGCAGAATTTCCGAACGATCTCCCCCTACACGCTCGAGGAAGCATACGAAGTTGCGGATGCTATCGAGCGCAACGACCTGGACGATCTAAAGGAGGAGCTGGGCGACCTGCTCCTTCAGGTGGTTTTCCATGCTCAGATGGCTGGGGAGCAGGGGTCGTTTGCCTTTGACGACGTGGTTGAGGGGATCTCCTCAAAGATGGTGCGACGACACCCGCATGTCTTCGCGAACGGGACGTCTGACACGCCTGAGGGCGTCGCAGCAACATGGGATGAGATCAAGCAGGTTGAAAAAGATGCAAAGGGCAAGAAGCCATCAGGCCTGCTGGATGATGTGCCGGCGGTGCTTCCCTCCCTCACGCAGGCCGTGAAACTTCAAAAGCGCGCGGCTAAGATCGGGTTCGACTGGCCCAGCGCTGCGCCGGTACTCGATAAAATTGAGGAAGAAATCGGCGAGCTGCGCGTTGAGGTCGCGGCAGAAGATAAAGATAAGACAGAGGAAGAGTTTGGCGACCTGCTATTTGTTCTCGCCAACTATGCGCGGCATCTTAAAGTGGACCCTGATGCCGCCCTGCGCCGTGCAAACCAGAAGTTCAGAAGCCGTTTCGCCATGATGGAGGAAACTGCCGGGTCGCAGAGCATCGACCTCGCGGACCTGTCCCTGCAACAACTCGAAGAGTTATGGGTTCAAGCAAAGCGCCAAGAAAAAGGGGACTAGAGCAGAACTTCCTGGGCTGCTCGCCAGAGGCCCTCATTGGCTGCCAGAATATGCGGGCCGTGAAGCGTTCGGGGCTGATAGTCTTTGCCCGTCTCCACATTGCGGGCGATGCCCCCCACCTCGCTTAAGATCAAACTACCGGGCGCATGATCCCAAGGCAGCATGCGGTGATAGGATGCGAGATCTTTCGTCCCCCTCGCAATATCGGTGTATTCCCGCGCAGCGCACATCTCATTTTGGGTACTGCCAACCCGGTCCTTTAAACGCGTGAGACCTTTCTCCCAGTCTCCCGGAAAGTGTTTTGTGTAGAAGGCAGCCGCCGCCGCTTCAAGACGCACTGTCTGTGTTCTGTGGGAAAGCACCAACGAAGAGTCGGCTCCTATGAAACGAGCGCCTGCCCCCTTCTCGGCGAGGAAAAGCTCATTGAGAACGGGGAAATAAATCGCGGACTGGA
Organism: Parvibaculaceae bacterium PLY_AMNH_Bact1; assembly: GCA_032881465.1. Lineage (NCBI taxonomy): Bacteria > Pseudomonadati > Pseudomonadota > Alphaproteobacteria > Hyphomicrobiales > Parvibaculaceae > Parvibaculaceae bacterium PLY_AMNH_Bact1. The sequence continues at coordinate 1,520,881 of CP126168.1, read as the reverse complement.
CGACCTCCCCCTGGTCAGCAAGTGCGACCATGGTTGCAAAGCCAGGCTCGCCATTGACGAAGAGAGCCGTTCCATCAATCGGGTCCACATACCAAGTCGGGCCTACTCCAGCGGACTTGTGGAGAAGTTCAGGGGACGCAGCAGTCGCCTCCTCCCCCACCACGATCGAGCCAGGTACCATCTCCATGAGTCGGGGCGTTAAAAATGCTTCCGCTTCCCGATCTGCAATAGTGACAAAGTCACCCCTGCTCTTCTCCTCAATATCCTGAGAGGAAAGAGATCTGAATCTGGGTAGGATCTTCTCGGCAGCCGCCTCACGGAGCAAGGCAGTGAGTTGATCCATGTCCGCGCTCATTCAGCCGCGTCCACGAACTCAGACATTGCATCCCGCAGGATCAGCGGGAATTTCTTTTCAAAACGGCCCATCTCCGGACCTGCAAGATCGACATCAACATGGGTTATGCCTTCGTCGTCCGGTACGCTCTGACGGACATTGCCATGCCGGTGCAACCAGGCGATCGCCTCGCCGTCCTTGGGCGCAATCGCTAATGTCAGGCTGGTCATATCACTGCTGAGCAGATCATCTAGGCGGTTCAGAAGCTCTTCCACCCCGTTACCATTCAGTGCAGAAGTCACGATCGTGTTGCTGTCTCTTGCCGCCAATTCGGCGAAAGCAGTGGCAGCTTCACCGTCGAGCAAATCTGATTTGTTCAGCACCTCGATCAATTTGCTTTCGTCACGTGTCTCAAGGTCGACACCTAAGCTCTTCAGGACATCTGCAACATCAGATTTCTGGGCTTCTGTTTCATCATGGGCGACATCCCGAACGTGCAGGATAATTTCGGCCTCAAGTACCTCTTCTAAGGTCGCCCGGAAAGACGCAATCAGGTGCGTGGGCAGATCAGAGATAAATCCTACTGTGTCAGACAGAATAACTTTTCGCCCACTTGGAAGCTCAATCGCCCGCATGGTCGGATCCAGCGTTGCGAAGAGCAGGTCTTTGGCGAACACGTCAGACTCTGTGACCCGGTTGAACAGGGTCGATTTCCCGGCATTTGTATAGCCAACAAGAGCGACGACGGGATAAGGCGCAGACCTTCTGGTCTTGCGATGCAGCTCGCGGGTCTTCTTGACCTTGCCAATGTCCTTTTCAAGCCGATTGATCTTGTCCTGTAGCGCCCGTCTATCTGCTTCAATCTGTGTTTCACCGGGGCCGCCCAGAAACCCTACACCGCCGCGCTGGCGTTCCAGGTGGGTCCAAGAACGCACCAGGCGGCTTTTCTGATAGGTGAGGTGGGCGAGCTCAACCTGTAGTCGCCCTTCACGGGTCCGAGCCCGCTCTCCGAATATCTCCAAAATCAATCCGGTCCGGTCGAGCACCTTAACCTTCCAGGCTCGCTCCAGATTGCGCTGCTGCACTGGCGACAGTTGCCCATCAACAATCACAAGCTCAACGTGCTGCTTCTTAATCAGCCCGCCAAGCTCTTCAACCTTTCCGCTCCCCAAAAGCGTTGCCGGTCTGATCGCATCAAGTGGGACAATATCCGCCGACACGATATCCACGTGTATTGCCGCAGCAAGACCAACAGCTTCCTCAAGCCGTTGGGTGGCGGACCTTCTCTGATCGGCTCCCCGCTTCAGCCATGGGAGTAACACAAGAGCTTTGGTTGCTGGTTGGTCGTCGACCTGAAAAGCGGGCCGAGAGCGTTTTCCACTCTCGGTTCCGTTCACGTCACCCCACTTTGGATGGTCAGTCGTCAAGCGACCTCAACTTTCCTCTTCTTCTCCCTCAAACAGGGAGACAGGTTGTCCTGGCATAATCGTTGATATTGCATGCTTGTATACGAGTTGGGAGTGCCCATCCCGGCGCAGCAATACGCAGAAATTGTCAAACCAGGTTATCACACCCTGGAGTTTTACGCCGTTCACAAGAAAGATTGTAAGCGTCGTCTTGTTTTTTCGGACGGTGTTGAGAAAAGTATCTTGGAGATTTTGCGGTTTATCCGACATTTTTTTCCATTCCGGGTCGCGCCGGTATCATCTTCTGCCGATTTTCCTATCTTTGGCATCAAATGGCCGTTGCACGCACCTAATTTAGCAAGGCTGCGCTATTTCCACATCAACGCTGCCTTCCTCCTGATTTAGCGGGTGAGGGCCACCATCCCGCTGTGATCGCTCCAACCCCGACCTGGCCCTGACAATATCATATAGGCCAAATCGAGATGCGGTCAGTACCCAAGCAGCCTAAAGTTCGAAATCCCTTAAGTTAAGGCAAGTTTCCGGCCCTCGAGCGATAAAGACCATTCAGTTTTTGTGTCATTGGCCCTGGTCTTCCATCTGATATCTGATTCTGGTCGATCGAGATGACAGGCAGAGCACCCACTGTCGACGCAGATGAGAACGCCTCTGCGGCACACAGCGCCTCCGTTCTAGAGAAAGCGCGTTCTTCTATTGAAACCCCAAGACTTGTCGCGCATTCCAGAAGTGCCAGGCGTGTGACGCCCCCCAGAATATGATTGTCCAACTGTCGGGTGATCAGGACTCCGCCGCTTGTCACAATCCAAGCATTTGTCGATGTTCCCTCGGTGATGTTGTCGTCACCATCTACAAGCCACGCCTCATGAGCCCCAGCACTTCGGGCACTTTGTTTCGCCAGCACGTTTGCAAGCAACCCTGTCGATTTGATGTCACACCTGGCCCAGCGTTCATCCGGTCGGGTTACGACGGCAACTCCTTCAGAGCGGCGTTTGGCGAGAGCTTCCTCATCGATCGGTTTTGCCGTGACAACGACCGTTGCAGGCACCTGCTTTACTGGGAACGCATGGTCACGACGAGCAACGCCACGGGTCACCTGGCAGTAGATGATCGCATTGCGCAGGCGATTTCTCCTGAGAACTTCACGGTAGATTATTCCCAATACATCAGACGTAAATGGAATTTGGATTTCCAGTTGATCGAGCGACCTCTGAAGCCTGTCGAAATGCCATTGCTCATCGATCAGGTGTCCATTCACGACGGCACAGACCTCATACACGCTGTCTGCAAACTGGAAGCCACGGTCTTCAATATGTATTGCGGCGCTTGCGTGGGGCGCGTAGCAGCCGTTCACATAGGCAATGCGGGTCACAACAGAAATTCCTCCCTCAGCTTTGCCATTGCTCGCGGCTGAAAAGCGCAACAAGCGCGAGCAGTTCCAACCGACCTAGGACCATCCCAACTACCAATATCCACTTTGTGGCCTCTGCCATTTCCGGATAAGGCGGACTGACACCCAGCATCGAGGACCTCACCAGGTCGTATGCCGGGCCAGCATTTCCGATCGCTGATGCTGCGGCAACCAACGCTGCTTCGAACCCAAGACCAGACGCTGCCAAGAGCGACGCCAAAATTGCGTAAACCACCAAAAACAGAGCGAAAAAACTCCAGACGGACTTCATAATTTGAATAGTGATGGACCGTCGGCCGAAATGGGTCCGAATAATGCCATGGGGATGTGTTAAGCGCTTTAGTTCGCGCGAGCTCTGTTTAACAAGCAGCGCGATCCGCATCAGCTTGATCCCACCCGCAGTCGAAAGCGTTGCACCGCCCATCAGGACCAAGCCAATAACGAAAACACTCGACAGTCCTGCATTCAATGAAGGATCCGGTGACATGTAGGCTGTTCCGGAGATGAGGCTCATCGCCAGAAACAGTCCGTTTCCCAGCGCAGCTACCACGTCTCCGGTCTCACCAAGTGCTAGAAAGGCGAACAAAACACCTGCGGCTGCGACTGCCGCACCAAGATAGACAAGCTCAGGGTCTTCTCGATACTCAGCCCCCCTTCCACGAAAGCCCGCCCTATGAGTTGCAAAGTTGATGGCACCTAGTCCCATAAATACAAAGAGGAACGCCATAGCCCATGGGGCTCTAAAATCTGAAAGTGCGGTGTCTGACGGCATGAAGCCACCGGTCGAAATAGTGGACAGGGCCAAACAAAACGCTTCGAAAGGCGGTACCCCGCCGGCCCAAATGGACAGAAAAGCGCCCGCAGTAAAGACCGCGTAGATGCCACCAACCGCTTCGGCCGTCCCACGAAACCGATCCAGCGCGCGCGACTTGTCAGCCCGCGTTAGTGGCGACACACGCAGTTCCATCCCGCCAACACCCAATGGTGCCAAGACGGCCGCTCCCATGACAATGCTCGCCCAGCCCCCAAACCATTGAAGAACGGCCCGCCACATAATGATGGCCCTATCAACATCATCTAGTGTCGGAATGACTGAGGCGCCGGTTGTGGTGAAACCAGATATCGCCTCAAAATAGGCGTCCGTCAGATTGCCCAAGAAGCCTGAGACATAGAATGGGACTGCTGCAAATAGCGGGATCGCGAGCCATCCCACGACGACAAGCGTCAGCAAATCGTACTTGGACGGACGGTATTTTACATCACGAAAGGCCATGATGAGGGCGCCGCCGACAAACCCGATGAGAAGCAGAGACAGTGAGAACGCAATGACCGACTGACTCTCCCCATTATACAGCGCGATTACCCATGGCAGCAGACTTGCCCCAGCCAAAAGCAGGAGAAGCCAACCGAGGGCGTGTAGGACAGTGCTGTAACTCATGGTTCAGCCCGCATTGGCGTGATCAGAAAAATTCAAGACTGACGCGGAACATCTGCTCGACGGTCGCGACCTGATCGCGCTGCGCAAACATAACGACCTTGTCGCCAGATTGAATCTCTGTTCCGCCGCTTGGCGTAATAACCTCACCTTCCCTCGCGATCGCGCCTACGATCAAACCGTCAGGCAATTCCACTTCCCGCAACGGTTGTCCTACCAATGGCGAGGTTTCCAATGCTTCTGCCTCGATCACCTCTGCAGCCCCATCTTGTACCGCCTGCAGTCCTCGAATACGCCCACGCCTTACATGGCGTAACACGTGGCTCACCGTTGTCGAGCGCGGGTTCAAAAATGCATCAATCCCAAGGGACTGCATGAGAGGTGAATAGGTTTGATTGTTAATGAGGCTCAGAGCGCGGCTGGCCCCTTCCCTCTTCGCCAGCACGCATGTCAGTAGATTTACCTGATCATCGTTGGTCAATGTCACGATCGTCTCAGTCTCCTGGACGCCAGCTTCACGCAACAGCTCCGGGTCAAGTCCGTCACCGTTTAGAACAATCGCTCGCTGTAACCTATCAGCTGCGAATATGGCGCGGTCCCGACTTCGTTCGAGCACTTTCACACGAACGCCACTATGCTGTTTCTCCAACTCTTGAGCCACATACAGACCAATGTTGCCAGCACCTACGATCAGAACTTTGCGCGCCTCCTGTTCTTCATGGCCGAAAATCGACAGAGTGCGTCGGACTTCTGCTTTGTCAGCAGCGAAATACACCTGATCGCCCACAATCATCTGGTCTTCTGAATGCGGAACAAAAAGATTGCCATTGCGGACAATTCCGACAACCCGTGCTTTCAGATCCGGGAACAGTTCCGTGAGCTGCCTCAACGGTGTGTTTACGATGGGACAGTCTTCGTCCAGAGCAACTCCCACAACATTCACAGCGCCATCAGCGAATTCAAGAATGTCAAAAGCACCAGGAACAGCCAATCGACGAAGCACTGTACGTCCAACTTCCAGTTCTGGTGAGATAATCACATCAATCGGCATATGATCGCGAGCGAACAGGTCCTGGAACCCCGCCTGCAGATAGCTCTGCGCCCTGATCCGCGCAATTTTTGTGGGCACATTAAAGACCGAATGTGCGAGCTGGCAGGCGACCATGTTCACTTCGTCATGGAACGTCACTGCAATCAGCATATCTGCATCAGGAGCTCCCGCGCGTTCAAGCACATCTGGATGCGCGCCATGCCCCACAATTGCCCGGACGTCCAGGATATCAGACACTCGTTGAACTAACTCTGCAGACTGATCGACGACTGTTACGTCGTTGTTTTCTGCGGCCAGTTGTCGGGCGATACCAAAACCTACCTGCCCAGCGCCGCATATGATGACTTTCATATCATCTGTTCTTTCTTGAACATGTTGATGGAGGTTGATCCAATTGTCTGCACATCTCTAGACCTGCAATGACGTGCGATCGGAGGTATTGACGCCAAGCGACTTCAGTTTTCTGTGAAGGGCAGATCGTTCCATGCCGATAAAGGCTGCTGTCCTAGAGATATTTCCCCCAAAACGACCAATCTGCGCAATCAGATAATCTCGTTCAAAAGTCTCCCGCGCTTCCCGCAAAGGCATCGACATAATATGCTCGCCACCTGACCCGTTCATTCCGTTGGATGGTGCGGTGCTTTCATCCGTCGGCAATTTGTCTGCCGTAATCACGGCATTGGATTCCGACGATGTCAGGATCATCAAACGCTCAATATTGTTCCGCAGCTGCCGAACATTCCCCGGCCAAGAGTAAGACTGCAACGCGGCCATTGCATCTTCACTCACTCTGCGCGGCGGCAAGCCTGATGACCTGGAAATCTGCGCAACAAAATGATCAACGAGCAATGGAATATCATCTCTGCGCTGCTCCAATGAAGGCACATTGATGGGTACAACGTTCAAACGATGAAAAAGATCTTCGCGGAAACGTCCCGCTGAGATTTCTTCACGAAGGTCTTTACTTGATGAAGAGACAACGCGTACATCGACTTTAACTTTGCTGTTCCCCCCAACACGCACAAAAGTCTGCTCTACAAGGACGCGCAGAATTTTGCTCTGAGTTTCAAGCGGCATGTCTGCGACTTCATCGAGGAAGAGTGTCCCACCATGTGCCTGCTCGAATACCCCGACCTTACGTGGTCCGTCGGTGCCCTCTTCTGTGCCAAAGAGCTCAATCTCCATCCGGTCCGGCGCCATTGTCGCCGCATTAATCGCAACGAAAGGGCTGTTCGCGCGCCTGGATGACGCATGGAGTAAACGCGCAACAACCTCCTTGCCACACCCAGAGGGCCCGCAGATCAGCACCCGACTTCCTGTCGGTGCTACCTTATCAACGGTTTGCCGCACGATATTGATGTTTGGAGAGGCACCAATCAGAGTCGTTTCCTGGCCCACTTTCACGCGCAGTTCTGCATTCTCCTTGCGAAGACGGTGGGCCTCTATTGCTCGCCGGATAATCAGGATCAACCGATCAGCCTTGAAGGGCTTTTCAACAAAGTCATATGCGCCCTTCTTTATTGCCGACACAGCGGTCTCAATATTCCCGTGACCACTGATGATCACGACAGGCAGGTCTGGATATCGCTCAGAGATGACATCAAGCACTTCCAGCCCATCCAGACGGCTTCCCTGGAGCCAAATGTCGAGCACCACAAGACTTGGCATGCGCTGTTCCAAGGCCTGCAGCACACCATCACTGTCTGCAGCTACTCGCGTCTCATAGCCTTCATCAGACAGGATGCCAGAGATCAGTTCGCGAATATCCGCTTCATCGTCAACTATTAGTATTTCGGAAGCCATCAGCCGCCTCTACCTGTTTCTACTAAACTCATTCGGTCCATTGCCACAGACTCGTTATTCTCTTCGTCGCTCACATCGTCCAATTGATGAGTGACACACGGGAAACGGAGTACCACCCTGGCACCATTCGCCCATCCCTCATCCTTAGGTGCATCCAAAAGATCAAGCGTCCCGCCATGGTCTTCCATGATTTTTTTAACGATCGCCAAGCCTAGCCCAGTGCCTTTTGTCCGCGTTGTCATGTAGGGCTCGGTCAAACGCATCCGGCCGGTGTTCGGGAGACCACGGCCGGTGTCCGTTACCAATATCTCAATAGTGCGGCCATCGGAAGTCACACGGGTTTCGATCCTGTTTGAACCGTCTGCCGATTCTTCCTCTTTACCGTCGACGGCCTCTGCCGCGTTCTTCAGAATATTGGTCAGCGCCTGGCTGATAAGCCGCGCATCCCCTTGAAAGCTGATAGGCGCTTCTTGCAAGGAGAGCACATACTCGATTTCCGGATGGGCCACACGCTGAAGAAAGACTGCCTGGCGGACAATCTCGCCAAGGTCGGCGTCTTTCATGACGGCTTCAGGCATCCGCGCGAAAGACGAAAACTCGTCTACCATTCGTCCAATATCACCGACCTGGCGTATAATTGTATCCGTACATTGTTGAAATACTTCAGGATCATTTGCGACTTCACCTGCATATTTGCGTCGCAAACGTTCGGCCGAAAGCTGGATCGGAGTTAGCGGGTTCTTAATTTCATGAGCAATACGCCTGGCAACATCAGACCAAGCCGCATTACGCTGCGCAGCAACGAGTTCGGTAATGTCATCAAATGTCAGAACATATCCCTGAAGATCACCACTAGATTTTTCGCCGGTGACCCGAACATTGAGCGTTCGCTCCCTTCCAGAACGAAGCAAGACCACCTGGTCTCTCGCGGAGCCTCGGACCTGGGTCATTGCAGCAAGGACAACAGAGGAGAGCTCAGGTGCAGCCTCCGATAAAAGAAGACCATCCAATGACGCCTCATCAAGGCCCAAAAAGTCCTGGGCAGCACGGTTGGCGTGGTTGACGCGCATATCAGCGTCGAGGCCGATCACACCTGCACTCACGCCCGCGAGCACCGCTTCCGTAAAACGGCGGCGATCATCAAGCTCATAGTTTGCTGTCACCAATTCGTTTTGCTGGTTTTCAATTTGGCTCGTCATGCGATTGAATGCGCGCCCCAGCGTTTCGATCTCATCGTCATTATTCCCAATATCGACACGGGTCGTGAGATCACCACCACTGACGCATTCAGCAGCAGTCACAAGGCTCCCAATGGGGGAGACGATTCGGTTTGCCGCCCAGAGCCCCAGCCAAATGGCCGCCAATAAAACAACGAGCGCCAAGGTCACGTATATCAGCGCGAAGGTGACTTGAACCGAACTCAGCCCGCCTTCAAGCGTTTCGTATTCAGTCACCGCTGCTTGTGTGAGGGCGAGGTGATCGAGGACGCGCGCATCAACAAAACGGGCAACGTAGAGATAGGTATTGTCAAATGCAGGCAGTTTTACCAGCGCTCGAATTTGGTCTCCGTCGTTCGCCGTGTAGAGCACGACCAAGCCTTCATCCGCCTTATCAAACTGGTCGAGACCAGGGATTCCCATAGATGGAGCCACCGCTGCGGTCGCGCGGAGCACCGTTTTGCCTTCTCTATCAACCAAGTAGGCGGCAGGGAGAGACCGCAGAGCGGCCTGCGTTGCCAGAAGTTGCTGTCCACGTTGATAGTTTGACGTGAGATAAGGGGCAGCGCGATTAAGGTCGTTCGCCATTGCCAGCACATCCAACCGCAGAACCTGATGGTGCTCATCGAGATAGGCTTCTGCGACCTGCAAAGCATTATCAATGATGGCCCGGGTTCGTTCGCTAAACCAGGTATCAAGCCCGCGGTCTAAGGTAACCACCGCAAAAACAGCCACAGTGATCGCTGGGAGAACCGCAATCAGCGAGAACATGGTCACCAGCCGGGCGTGAAGCTTCGCACCGGCGATGCCGCTATGCCGCTCCATTACCAATCTGATGACCCGCCAACCAATGAGGCCAGCAAGAACCAGGGCAACAAAGAAATTTGCCAACAAGAGAGTGGTGACAATACCCTTGCTCGGCGCGAACGGCGTGAGCCCCGTCAAGGTCATATAGGTGAAGGTGCCCAAAAACACCGCCACGACCACAAGGCTAATCGGCAAAACGGTGCCCAGACGAAGGCGCCTGCCCAATTCGGACTTCCGCACCCAGCCGGACCAAGTCGTCATGTAGTCGAGCGTCGCCATTGAGGCTTCAAACCATCCTGAACTGTTGCTGCTCTGCCTATCCAAGGACAGAACCTGTGTCGTCAAGGTCACGGACCATCGACGATTGGCGCATTCTGGCGCTTGTTGCGCGCTCTATCAACAACAATGTTGCAGGATTACATCAGTTTGCAAAGCTGGTTGCGATGGAGGTTAACGGGGCATTCGTACGACCTGCACGTCCAGTTCGCGTATTTTTTTGCGGAGTGTATTGCGGTTTATCCCTAACAACTGGGCAGCTTTTATCTGGTTTCCCCGGGTTGCCGCCAAGCTTATCGTGAATAGTGGTTTCTCAATATCCTTGAGGACACGTTCGTAGAGACCTTCGGGTGGCAGCTGATCACCATGTGAGGCAAACTCTCGGCTGAGCACGCGTTCCACCATTTCCGCCAAACCTTCGTCAATCGCAGCAGGTTCAGACACGGGGCCGAAAGCAGGCTCAGTTAACTCGGACTGAAGCACCGACACCCCAATCGTGTCTTCAGTGTATAGCGCTGCCAAGCGCCGTACGAGGTTTTCAAGCTCGCGCACATTTCCAGGCCATCGATAGCGTTTCAGGAAATCCATGCCGTCTGCATCAACGGTTTTGGGCGCCAGCCCTTCTTCCTGAGCCAAGGTCAGAAAGTGCCTGACAAGATCGGGAATATCTTCTGTGCGCTCTCGCAAAGGTGGCAGACGAATGGGCACTACGTTTAGACGGTAAAACAGGTCCTCGCGAAACAGACCCTGATTGATGAGTTGCCGCAAATCGCGGTTGGTCGCCGCAACGATGCGAACATCGGTTTTGATCGGCGTCCGTCCGCCCACAGTTGTGTATTCACCCTCTTGGAGCACACGCAGTAGGCGTGTTTGAGCTTCCATTGGCATGTCGCCGATTTCGTCGAGGAAGAGTGTTCCCCCCTCAGCCTGTTGAAAACGTCCAGTGCTTCTTTGGCTGGCGCCCGTGAAGGCCCCCTTCTCATGACCAAACAGTTCACTTTCGATCAGCTCCCGAGGAATTGCCGCCATGTTGATGGCGACGAATGGCCCATGCCGCCGTTTTCCATAGTCATGCAGTGCCTTCGCCACCAGCTCTTTGCCGGTTCCGCTTTCGCCTGAAACCATCACGGACAGATCCGTTTGCATAAGGCGCGCAAGAACTCGATAGATTTCCTGCATCGCTGGCGACCGGCCGATGAGCGGGATCTTATCTTCATCATCCTGCTGCGCAGCCGGCACGGCGCTCGCACCAGGTGTTGTCAGAGCACGCTCGGCCACTGCTACCACTTCATTCAGATCGAACGGTTTTGGCAGATACTCGTAAGCCCCGCGTTCAGCTGCGGTAATAGCCGTCATCAACGTGTTCTGCGCGCTCATCACGATCACAGGTAATTCGGGCCGTACTTTCTTGATCCGTGGCAGTAGATCAAAGCCGTTCTCGTCGGGCATGACCACGTCTGTAAAGACCAGATCACCCTCACCCTGGTTGGCCCAGCGCCAAAGTGTTGCAGCATTGGACGTGGTCCGCACATCGTACCCTACCCGGCCAAGAGCGTGACTCAGGACTGTCCTTATCGCTGCGTCATCATCTGCAATGAGAATGGTTCCAGACGGCATGGGTTAGCTTTCTCTCTGTTGGCTCGGTTCATCTGCCGAGTGCATCGGCAGCAACACACGAAAAATGGTACGTCTTGGCTGGCTGTCGCATTCAATGATGCCGCCATGATCCCCGATGATTTTGGCAACGAGCGCCAACCCCAACCCTGTACCCGATGCTTTGGTGGTGACGAAGGGATCGAATAGATAGGGCAGCAGATCGTCAGGCACCCCAGGCCCGTTATCGATGATGCAGATCTCAATAGGCAGACCGACACGTTCCTGACTACCAGGAACAGAGAGGCGAACCCCAGGTCGAAAGGCTGTTGTTAGCGTGATTTCACCCTCTGGCTTATCAATCGCTTCAGCGGCATTTTTCACCAAGTTTAAAAACACCTGGATGAGTTGATCCTGATCGCCAGGCACAGGGGGCAGTGATGGGTCATATTCCTCCGTAACCTTGATCGAACTCGCAAAGCCGTTGGTAGCCAGCTGCTTTACCCGGCCCAATACAACGTGGATGTTCGTGGGCACGCGAGGTATCGGCCTTTCGTCGGAAAACACCTCCATCCGGTCAACCAACCCACAGATGCGGTCTGTTTCGTCGCATATCAGCCGCGTCAAGGCGCGATCATCTTCACTGGCCGCTTGTTCGAGCAACTGCGCTGCACCGCGAATACCTGAGAGCGGGTTTTTGATTTCGTGGGCCAACACGCCCGCCATGCCAGCGACTGACCGCGCAGCCCCCCGGTGAGTCAGTTGGCGGTCCATCTTATGGGCCATTGTCCGCTCTTGCAGAATGACCAGAACTGTTCCCGGTGCATCAATGATAGGCGAAACCTGTATATCGACGGCGCGCTCGCCAAAACGAGGCGAGGCAAGCTCCACACCATACTCATTTACCGACGCCTTATTCTCCATGACCTGACTGATCAGGGACAGGAGAGGGCTTCCGAATGAGACAAATTCAGATAGCGGATATCGCGTGAGCACCGCACGACTTGCGTCAAAAAACTGCTCAGCCGCGTCGTTGACGAAACTGGCTTGTAGATTGTCACCAACTGAAATCACTGGATGCGGCATGGCATTAAGCAACTGCGCAGCGTCTGTTGATACGCTGCCGCCCTTGGCGTTCAGTTCATGGACGCTCATGCCGCTATCCTTTCGGCCTCTTGTGTGAAAAACCGTTCAAGCCCCTTCAAGACAAAGTCCGGATCATCGCTTGGGAGGATCTGGGCTTTGAGTGGGGCCACATCGCATTGCCAATCAGCGGCGGCAGCATCTAAATACCAACCCAGATGTTTGCGAATGATCCGACTCCCAAGGCGTTCGCCATAGAGTTCCAACGCACCCAAGTAGTGGGATCTGACTATCTCCCATCTGCTTTTAGCATCCGGCGCTTTTGTTGTTTCCCTGTTAGACAGTACGTCGTCAATTTGATGAAGAAGCCAAGGGCGCCCATTTGCACCGCGACCGACCATGACACCGTCTGCCCCTGATGCTTGCAGGCAAACTTCTGCGTCTTCAATTGATAGGATATCGCCATTGGCGATGACGGGTATGTTCACTGCATCGACCACTGGTCGAATTGCCTTCCAATCGGCCTGCCCTTTGTAGAACTGGCAGCGCGTTCGCCCATGAACGGTTACAAGCTTGACGCCCGCCGCCTCCGCCCGCGATGCGAGTTCAGCAGCATTTAGAGAATTGTGGTCCCAGCCGAGACGCATTTTCAGCGTGACTGGCAGCGTTGTCGCCTCGACGGTCGCCTCTATGAGAGTCAGCGCATGATCGAGATCCCGCATCAAAGCTGAGCCTGATAGTCCCGATGTCACCTGGCGCGCCGGACACCCCATATTGATATCGATTATGTCGGCGCCTGCCTGCTCTGCAAGCTTGGCCCCCTCGGCCATCCAGTGGGCTTCTCGCCCCGCTAGCTGGATCACCAGCGGATCGAGTACGCCGCTCCCAGCAGCACGACGTACGACATCCGGCCGGGCTCGCGCCAGTTGTTCACTCGCAACCATTTCAGACACGAGAACAGCTGGAGACGTCTTGGAGACGGCTACCCGGTATGGCAGATCCGTTACGCCGGACATGGGAGCCAGAAAGACCCGACTTGGGTAAATATGCGCCCCGACAGAAATGGTCATTATTTAGGCATGTCTCATGTTGCTCAATTCTTGAGCAATTTGTACCGGTCCCGCCCCTCAAACGCAATGTCTAAGTCGTAAAAACCTGCAAAATCGAAGGAAATCCAACACTTGCCAAGGCACTCCTTAGGTGCGAAACGAAGAATATGCGTGTTGTTGCCCTTATTGTTGCTGCGGGTCGAGGAACCAGAGCAGGCGACGGATTGCCGAAGCAATACCGTCCTGTTGGCGGCGTGCCTATTCTTGCACGCACGCTGAGTGCATTCTGTCGCCATCGGGATGTCGAGAATGTCCTTGCAGTCATCCATCCGGACGATCACAGGCACTACGAACGATGCAGCAGCGATCTGCCGAAGCTTCTGCCACCTGCTGCCGGAAGCTCAACACGCCAGGCATCTGTACTTGCGGGCCTGGAGGCATTGGCTGACATCAACCCCAGCCACGTGCTGATCCACGATGGCGCTCGCCCCTTTGCCGCGCCTGAATTGATCGGCCGCGTCGTCGCGGGCCTTCAAAACCATGAAGGTGTGTTGCCCAGCCTGGCGGTTACGGACACCCTGCGTGAGCAGGTGAGCGGTATAGCCGGAGAGACGGTTGATCGATCCACACTTGTTCGCGCGCAAACACCCCAGGGCTTTGCCTACAAAGCCATTCTGGAGGCGCACCGGACCCATCAATCCGAGGAGTTTACAGACGATGTGGCGCTTGCATTGAGAACCGGTGTTCATACGCACCTCGTGGAAGGATCAGAGGACAATTTCAAAGTGACAACGCCAGAAGATTTTGACAGAGCAGAACGCTTCTTGAGCGCCTCCCATGAAACACGGTCAGGGTCCGGATTTGATGTGCACCGCTTCACTGACGGCGATCAAGTCACACTGTGCGGCTTGTCCATTCCCCACTCACAAAGCCTCTTGGGTCATTCTGACGCTGATGTTGGATTGCATGCAATCACCGATGCTCTGCTCGGCGCAATCGGTGCCGGAGACATTGGCGATCATTTCCCACCCTCTGATCCTGAGTGGAAGGGCGCACCGTCGCGGGTGTTCCTCGAGCATGCAGCGACATTGCTGAGCGACCAAGGCGGCCGAATTTCAAATCTAGATGTTACGCTGATTTGTGAAGCGCCCAAGATTGGGCCCCACAGGCAGGCTATGCGCTCAGCCATCGCAGAGATCGTTGGTGTCTCCCCAGATCGGGTCAGCGTCAAAGCGACGACGACTGAAGGCCTTGGCTTCACAGGCCGCAGCGAAGGCATTGCGGCGCAGGCACTTGTCACAGTGACGCTGCCTAGATCGGCTGGCGTAGAATGACCAGACTTGCAGAGCTGATTGCAACATGGTTTGGATCTGGCTACCTGCCTAAAGCACCGGGCACCTGGGGGTCGCTCGCGGCGCTCCCTTTTGCATGGGCGATCCTAACCTTCTTTCCTGGTCCTTACGTTCTTCTGGTCGCAAGTGCGGTTCTTCTGCCGGTCGGCGTCTGGGCGTCAACACGACACAGTGAGACTCTCGGCACACATGATGCTGGAGAGATCGTCGTGGACGAAGTCGTTGGTCAATGGATTGTTCTCTCCGTTGCGCCCTTTTCTCTCCTGGGCTGGCTTGCCGCTTTTGTCCTCTTTCGCATCTTTGATGTGCTGAAGCCTTGGCCGATCAGCTGGATTGATAAGCGCATTTCGGGTGGTTGGGGTATCATGTTGGACGATGTTGCGGCTGGATTATTTGGCGCACTCGCTGTTTCATTGATTGTTTTTGTCGTCGGAGAATTCTGAATGTCTTTGTTTCCACGCCCCATTCTCCAACTGGCAGAACTCGTGCTGGCAGATGCCAGCGAAAAGTCCTTGAAGATCGTCACAGCGGAAAGCTGCACAGGTGGCCTGGTCGCAAGTTGTTTGACTGAAGTCGCTGGGTCGTCGGCGGTGGTGGAACGCGGCTTTGTGACCTATTCCAACGAAGCCAAGCGGGACATGCTGGGTGTGCCAGGTGACATGATTGCCGACCATGGTGCGGTCAGCGAACCTGTTGCGCGCGCCATGGCCGAAGGGGCCCTGGAAGAATCCCGCGGCCATGTGAGTGTTTCCATTACTGGTATTGCCGGGCCTGGCGGTGGAACAGCACTCAAGCCCGTGGGCCTTGTCCACATGGCAGCAGCCCGGCTCCGCTACAGCATCATTCACGAGGTTTACCGGTTTGGGAATGTTGGTCGGGACGAAGTACGGATACAGGCAGTGCAGGCTGCTCTGGAGCTCATCCGTCGGCAGATCGACCGCTGAGTTTTATTCTTCAGGGTCTCCGTAGAGCTCATCCGCGCGATCAAAAAATGCCGTGACAATCTTGTGTACGGCTTTATCGAACATGCCCGTTATCATCTTCTCCATCACGCGGCTTCTAAACTCAAAGTCGACTGCGAAATCAACCTCTGTGCCTTCGGCTGTAGGTTCGAAACGCCAGTGATTGTCGAGATGTTTGAATGGCCCGTTGACATATTCCACGTCAATCGTCCGATGCTGGGGATTCAACGTTACGCTGCTGCGAAATGTCTCGCGGAACATTTTATACGAGATCAGAACATCCGCGATGATGACCTGATTATCGCCTGCGGTTCCGCGGCTGCGCACGCGGACACCTGTCACCCAAGGCAGAAATTGCGGATAGCTTTCGATATCCGAGACCAGTTCATAAAGCTTCTGGGGTGGATGCGCGACGAGACGGCTTTCTTTGTGTGCAGGCAAGGAAGTCAGCTTTTGGTAAGTTGCGCTTCTCGCGCAGCGCGCAATGCCGCGAAATCTGCATCAGCGTGATAGGACGAGCGCGTCAACGGCGTCGCAGACACCATCAAAAAACCTTTGGACCGAGCGGTTGTTTCATATCCCTCAAACTCCTCTGGGGTCACAAAACGGTCAACTGCGGCGTGCTTGCGGGTCGGCTGCAAATATTGCCCCACGGTCAGAAAGTCGATATCGGCGGAACGCATATCGTCCATCACCTGCATCAGCTCTTCGCGGGTTTCTCCTAGCCCCACCATGACACCCGACTTTGTGAAAATGGTCGAGTCTAACTCCTTCACTCGTTGCAGCAGTCGAATGGAGTGAAAATACCGGGCGCCTGGTCGGATCGAGAGGTAAAGCCGAGGCACTGTTTCCAGATTGTGGTTGAACACATCGGGTCGCGCCTGGACGACAATCTCAAGCGCGCCCTCCTTCCGCAGAAAATCGGGCGTCAGGATTTCAATGGTTGTCTCAGGCATACGCTTTCGAATAGCCCGGATGGTCTGCGCGAAATGTTCCGCGCCACCATCATCGAGATCATCCCGGTCAACGGATGTGATCACCACATGACGCAGGCCGAGCTTCTCAACCGCGTTTGCAACATTTTCAGGTTCATCGGTGTCGAGTGCGTCTGGCAAACCGGTACTCACATTGCAGAAGGCGCAGGCACGGGTACAGGTACCACCCATGATCATCATGGTGGCGTGCTTCTCGGTCCAGCATTCGCCAACATTCGGACAGCCTGCCTCCTCACACACGGTGACGAGACCATTTTCACGAATAATTTTTTTGGTTTCTGCGTAGACCGGTGACCCCGGCGCTTTCACACGGATCCAGTCCGGCTTACGCAGCACAGGCGTATCTGGCCGGTGTGCCTTCTCCGGATGTCTTGCGCGTTCTCTGGGCCGCTTCTGATCGCCGCCGACTGTTTTGAGGACCGTTACCATGGTGTCTCTATCTGCTTAAGTCTCGAAGTCTCTAATATGGGAGTATAGACCGAAAAAGTTAAGATCGACGGTTGAAATCAGGTGTATCCCAGCCGCACAAATTGGTCATCGGGCGCATCAACCTCTCTCAAGGCGGCGTGAAGCCTATCCGCATATTCGCCTGCGAGCGGGGAGCCTGACAGATCGTTTTCTTCCAACGGGTCATTCTCAAGATCAAACAGCAGATTGGGCCCAAGTATTGGAGGTGCCCAATAAGGCAGACGGTCATTTTCACCCCAGGGCTGGCGGATCACAGGCACGGTGCTGCCGGGCATCCGATCCAAAGCGGCCCTGTCGTCGGGCAGTGGCAACTCATCCTCCCTGCGGAGGAAGTGGGTGGGCATGGTCGACCAGCGGTTTGAGAACATGGAGATGGGACGATTGGTCCCACCAGCACCACGCGCATATTTATGGCTGCCATCAATCAGATGCACCTCCCTGCCCCACACACCGGCGAGGAGCCAATCACGCACGGAGGGTTGGCTGCCATCCAGAAGCGGCAGGAGGGAGCGACCATGGGTGCGTTGTCGGATTTTGTCTTCAATACCGAAGAAGGCTGCCAGGGTGGCAAACAGGTCCACGCTGGTGGTCAGCGCATCGCAAGTGCCGGGAGCTACACCGGGTGCTGAAACCATCAATGGGATGTGTCCGAGCGTCTGGTAGATCGGTACGCCGGGTTTCCCCCACAGGTCTTTCTCCCCCAGGTAATGTCCGTGATCGGTACAGAGAATAAAGACCGTGTCGTCCCAAAGGCCCTTGGCATCCATGACGTCGAGTACTTTTCCCAGCCAATGATCAATCATGGTGAGTTTGGCGCCGTAGCATGCTCTGATCTGTTGTGCCTGTCGTTCTGTGAGCACACCTTTTGCTAAGGCGCCCTTCATGTAGGGCGGCCAGATCATGTGGGCACCTTCCCAATCCGGGTCATACATGGACGCATAGGGCTCGGGCGTATCGAAGGGTTCGTGCGGATCAAACTCATCTACAAACAGAAAGAAGCGATCATGATGCCCGGCATTGTCCTCCAGCCAGGTGGCGGCCGCCTGCATGGTGCGTGGTCCTGGAAAATCCGCTTCGCCCTTGAAATAACCCCTGCTGTCATCATAGGGCATGTGATCTCGGCCAAAGTTCGGCGCCCCCGCCCAGCTGGGATCGGGCTTCGTTTTCCAAAGATCGCCCTCATGACCGCGCTGATAATCCCAGGCTGAAAAATCAACATGATAGTTTTCGCCACCTGTCTCGAAAAGGTGCGGATGATCGGAGATCAGCTGCGATGTGACGCCTGCTTTTGAGAGTTCATAGGTGATGGCATCTTCCCACAGCTCAATGGAGCCCCACGGTCGCCAGAGAAAGTCCCAGGCGCCGCACAAGATGTCGTGCCGCGCAGGCATACAGGGAAGCGATCCAACATAGTGGTTTGTGAACCTGGTGGACCTAGCACCAATACGATCCAGATTGGGGGTGTGGAATTCCTCGCCGCCATAAGCGCCCAGCATATGCCTGTTCAGACTATCGAGTAGGATGACGACGGCGTTCTTTGACCCTGTTGAAACAGGCTGTTCCTGGTCTTCCGACATCAACCGACCTCTTGCTTAGTTAGTGCGCAGCTGTTGCCTCAGCTTCGCGCTTGCGTCTTCTCCGTGCGGACGCCCAAAGATTGAGTCCCTCAACAGAGATTGAGAACGCGATGGCGAAATAGATGTAGCCACGGGGAATATGGAAATGGAGGCCATCGGCAATGAGCGACGCACCGACCAAGATCAGGAAAGCAAGTGCTAACATTTTGACGGTCGGATGTCGCTCCACGAAACCGCCAACCGGCCCGGCTGCAAACAACATCACAGCCATGGCAATGACGATAGCGACCACCATTACCTCAACATGCTCTGCAATGCCGACAGCCGTGATGACACTGTCCAGGGAAAACACGATGTCCAGGACAGCAATCTGAGCAATTGCCATAGCAAAGCCCATCGACCGCGCACTGGGTTCGTGGTCTTCGCCTTCGACTGTGTGATGAATTTCCGTTGTGCCTTTTGCCAGCAGAAATAGACCACCGAAAAACAACACCATGTCCCGCCAGGAAAAATCCATATCGAAGGCACTGAAGACCGGCTGCACGAGGCTCGCTACCCAGGCAATGGAAAACAGCAAGACAAGCCGCGTAAGCAGTGCTCCAGCAAGCCCCCAGCGACGCACTGCGTCACGTTGGTGTTCTGGCGCGCGGGACGCAAGGATCGTCAGGAAAATGAGATTGTCGATGCCGAGCACAACCTCGAGCAAGGTGAGCGTAAGCAGGCTTGCCCACACTTGGGGATCGGTCAGAAGTGCAGTCATGACTCTCTGGTACTGTTACGGTTCAGATGTGCAAAGCACGCCCGAAAGCGTCTAGCACGGATTCATGCATCATTTCACTCAATGTCGGATGAGGGAATACCGTTGCCATCAAATCTGCTTCGGTGGTCTCCAGCTGGCGGGCTATTGTGTAACCCTGTATCAGCTCCGTGACTTCTGCGCCCACCATATGGGCACCCAACAATTCACCGGTTTTGGCATCAAAAACCGTCTTAATCAGCCCCTCTGCCTCGCCCAGCGCAATGGCCTTGCCATTTCCGATGAAGGGAAAACGCCCGACCTTCACCTCATGTCCAGCGTCTTTTGCCGCGGCCTCAGTCAGGCCGACACTCGCAACCTGCGGGTGACAATAGGTGCAGCCTGGGATTTTGCTCGTGTCCATGGGATGCGCGCCTTCGACGCCCGCGATTCGCTCTGCGACCATGACGCCTTCATGGCTTGCCTTGTGGGCGAGCCAAGGAGGCCCAACCAGATCACCGATCGCATAAACGTTCGGCACGCCGGTTTCACACCATTCATTCACTGTGACGTGACCACGGTCCGTCTTCACGCCGGCTTTTTCCAGGCCAATGTCTTCAATGTTGCCGGTTATGCCGACCGCAGAGATCACCTTTTCGGCTTTTAGGGTCTCGGTCTTTCCACCAATATCGATAGTCGCGGTCACACCCGACTTTGATTTTTTAAGGTCCGTGACCTTCGCCCCTGTCAGCAGGTTCATGCCCTGCTTCTTGAAAGCCTTTGCTGCGAAGGCTGAAATCTCTTCGTCTTCCACCGGAAGAACACGGTCCAGCAGTTCCACCACTGTGACGTCGGCTCCGAAGGTTTTATAGAAACTCGCAAACTCGATCCCTATGGCACCGGAGCCGATTACGAGAACCGACTTTGGAATGGATTTTGGCACCATGGCTTCGCGGTAAGACCAAACAGTGTCGCCATCCGGTTCGAGACCCGGCAAGGTCCGTGCCCGCGCGCCGGTCGCCAGAATGATGTTCTTCGCAGTAATTTCACTTGTCTTGCCGTCGGTCTCGACTTTCAGCTTGCCCTTTCCGGCTAAGCTTCCGGCGCCGACGATGACATCGACCTTGTTTTTCTTGAGCAAGAACTGAACACCTTGCGACAGCTGTCCCGCGACGGCGCGAGAGCGTTCGACAATCTTCGTCCCGTCAAAAGAGAGGCCTTCCACTTTCAAGCCGAACTCTTCTGCGCGCTCCATGTTGTGATAGATCTCAGCGGATCTAAGGAGAGCCTTTGTTGGGATGCAGCCCCAGTTGAGGCAGATCCCGCCAATCTCCGAGCGTTCCACCACTGCTGATTTAAGTCCAAGTTGTGATGCACGGATTGCCGCCACATAACCGCCAGGCCCGGAGCCAACAACAACAACGTCATATGTTTTTTCAGCCATTGTCGTTCCTCACAGCAACATTGAGGGTGGATATTCGATGTAGGACTTGAAGGCGGCGAGAAGCTGCGCACCCAGCGCTCCATCGATCGCCCTGTGATCACAGGAAAGCGTCACAGTCATCACCGTCGCTGCTTTCACTTCGTCGTCCACAATGATGGGACGCGGCTCGCCAGTCCCCACGGCCATGATGGCGGCTTGCGGCGGATTGATCACCGCCGTGAAGTTCTTGACGCCAAACATGCCGAGGTTCGAAACCGAAAAACTGCCGCCTTCGAACTCAGCCGGAGAAAGCTTCTTATCTCTCGCCCGCGCTGCCAGTTCTTTTGCCTCGGCGGAAATTTCAGCAAGCCCCTTCTCGTCAGCTCTGCGAATGATCGGTGTGATCAAGCCGCCTTCGAGCGCCACTGCAATACCCACGTCAGAATGATGGTGCTGGAGCAGTGCGTCGTCAGCAAAACTCACATTGGCCTCAGGTACCTTCTTCAGAGCCAGCGCAGCTGCACGAACGACAAAATCATTCACAGAGAGTTTTACACCTGCATCTGCGCCTTCAGTGTTCAGATGTTTGCGGACTTTCAGCAGTTCATCCAAAACACAATCGATAGTGAGGTAATAGTGTGGAATTTCCTGCTTTGATTGCGTGAGGCGACGCGCAATGGTTTTACGCATCGAGTTAAGCGGGATTTCGTCATAGGTACCCGCTTCATAGAAGGCACGCGCATCAACTGAAGATATAGGTGCTTGCGCTTTTCCAGACGCCCGCGCGGGTGTTTTGGGTGCGGCCTCAATATCGGCTTTCACAATCCGGCCGCGTGGCCCACTGCCGGTGACAGCCGTAAGATCAATACCTTTGTCTTTTGCAATTCGCTTGGCCAAAGGACTTGCGAAAATGCGACCATCAGCAGGCTCTGCTTTCTCTGTCATTGGCACTGCAGCCTTCTCAGGCTCAGCCTCCGCAGCAGCCTCAGTTGGGGCCGTGGGTGCTGGTGTGGGTGCCCTCACATTCTCAGCAGCGCTGGCATCTTCTCCTTCTTCCAGGATTACGGCGATGGTCTCGTTGACCGGCACACCCTCTGTGCCTTCTGCAACGAGGAGCTTGCCCACCGTTCCTTCGTCAACGGCTTCCACTTCCATGGTCGCCTTGTCAGTTTCAATCTCAGCAATAAGGTCACCGGAGCGCACCTCGTCGCCTTCTTTCACCAGCCATTTGGCCAATGTGCCCTCTTCCATAGTCGGAGACAGGGCAGGCATGAGAATTGGTATTGGCATGACGTCCCTCCCTAGCGATACATGACTGAGTTTACGGCTGCGACAACTTCCGGTGCACTCGGCAGTGCTAGCTTTTCAAGGTTCGCGGCATATGGCATTGGCACGTCCTTGCCAGAAACACGAAGGATGGGGGCATCAAGATAATCAAATGCCTTCTCCTGAACCTGCGCCGCAATTTCCGACCCAATGCCACAGATGGGCCAAGTTTCTTCCACTACAACAAGACGGTTTGTTTTCTGCACCGAAGCGATGACGGTGTCTGTGTCTAACGGACGCAAAGACCGTAAGTCGATCACCTCAGCTTTAATGCCTTCTTCAGCGAGCTTATCGGCTGCGTCGAGCGCATAAGTAAGTCCCATGCTGAAGGACACGATTGTGACATCCGTTCCCTCCCGCAGCACTTTGGCCTTGCCTATCGGCACGACCCAATCATCCGTTTCCGGCACATCGAAAGAGCGACCATAAAGGATCTCGTTTTCAAGAAAGACGACAGGGTTTGGATCGCGGATCGCCGCCTTCAAAAGCCCTTTCGCGTCTGCAGCTGAATATGGCGCAACCACTTTCAAACCAGGGACCTGCGCATACCATGAGGAATAGTCCTGGCTGTGCTGCGCACCGACACGCGCTGCCGGACCATTGGGTCCACGGAAAACAATTGGGCATGTCATTTGCCCGCCCGACATGTAGCGCGTTTTGGCTGCAGAATTGATGATGTGGTCAATCGCCTGCATTGCAAAGTTAAACGTCATGAACTCAACGATGGGCTTCAAGCCCACCATGGCGGCGCCCGACGCAAGACCTGCAAAGCCATGCTCTGTAATCGGCGTATCGACAACACGACGCGGCCCAAATTCATCCAGCAAGCCTTGAGTGACTTTGTAGGCGCCCTGATATTCGGCAACCTCCTCGCCCATCACAAAGACATTCTCGTCGCCACGCATTTCCTCTGCCATGGCATCACGTAATGCCTCACGCACCGTCGTGGACTGCATCTCTGTACCGTCAGGGATTTCAGGGTCAGAGGCGACAACCGCTGTCTGAGGCGCAACGGCCTCAACGGCGGCATCTACAGAAGCCTCTACAGGCGGCGCAGCTGGCTTTTCTGCTTTCGCAGCCGGTGGTGCGTTTTCAATCTCAACAGCTTCCTCACCGTCGAGCAGCAGGACCGCAATCAAATCATTGACCGGCACATTTTCCGTGCCTTCGGCCACAATCAACTTACCGATGCGGCCTTCATCAATCGCCTCAAGCTCCATGGTCGCTT
The DNA here is from genome assembly GCA_032881465.1 of Parvibaculaceae bacterium PLY_AMNH_Bact1. Lineage (NCBI taxonomy): Bacteria > Pseudomonadati > Pseudomonadota > Alphaproteobacteria > Hyphomicrobiales > Parvibaculaceae > Parvibaculaceae bacterium PLY_AMNH_Bact1. The sequence goes on along the minus strand of CP126168.1, from coordinate 1,497,334 downwards.
TGTCGGTCTCGATCTCCGCAATCACATCGCCGGAACGGACTTCATCTCCTTCTTTCACCATCCATTTGGCGAGCGTGCCTTCTTCCATGGTCGGCGAAAGGGCGGGCATTAGAATTTCGATGCTCATGCCGGCACCTCTTCAGTAATGTCGGTCCAAAGCTCAGATGGATCCGGCTCCGGGCTTTCCTGAGCAAAATTGGCCGCTTCCGTGACAACGGCTCGAACGTCTGCGTCAATATCCTTTAGGCCCGCTTCGTCGATCTTCTTCGATTTCAACAACCGCGCTTTAACCTGCTCAATTGGATCATGCTCTTCGCGCATGCGGTTTACTTCCTCTCGCGCGCGATATTTCGCCGGGTCAGACATTGAGTGTCCACGATATCGGTATGTATTCATCTCGAGAATGAAAGGTCCTTTACCAGATCGGCAAAACGCAGCAGCCCGCGCCGCGGCATCTTTCACCGCGCGCACATCCATACCGTTCACCTGTTCACCTGGAATGTTGAAACTCACACCCCGTTTGGAAAGATCTGTTTGCGCTGACGCCCGGCTGATGGCTGTGCCCATCGCGTACTGGTTGTTCTCGATCACATAGACGACCGGAAGCTCCCAGAGCTCTGCCATGTTGAAGCTCTCATACACCTGGCCCTGGTTTGCGGCGCCGTCGCCGAAATATGCGAACGCAACATTTCCATTGTCCCGATAGCGATTGGCGAATGCGAGCCCCGTGCCCAGAGCAACCTGAGCGCCAACAATGCCGTGACCACCGTAAAAATGCTTATCGGCGGAGAACATATGCATGGAGCCGCCCTTGCCGCGAGACAGCCCGCCTTCACGGCCGGTCAGCTCCGCCATCACCCCTTTGGGGTCGAGGCCCATTGCGAGCATATGGCCGTGATCCCGATATCCGGTGATCATCTGATCGCCTTCAACAGAGGCCATTTGCACGCCGACGACCACCGCTTCCTGACCGATGTACAAATGGCAGAACCCTCCAATGAGCCCCATGCCATACATCTGCCCTGCCTTCTCTTCAAAGCGGCGGATGGTGAGCATCATCTTGTAGGCTTCCAGATCTTCATCGCTTGTGAAGGCTGGAACGTCCGGCTGTTTCCGAGGGGCTTTCTTTCGACTTGCAGACGTCTTGGTTGCCGTCTTTTTGGGGGCTGCCTTTTTGGTCGCCATATAACCGGGCCTCTCGGTTGTTTTTGAGGGTAAATGCCTCTACTCGCCACCTAAGATAGGACCCAAATATTTGATTTGTATGAAAAAATTCGTGATGAACTGAATTTCAGTTAAACCTACCAAAACATGGGCGTTTTACAGAAAATCAGTTTCGACCAGGCCGTCGAAATCACTTCGGATCACGATAAATCGTCAATTCGTCCGGTCGAGAGATGCCCAAATAGGCGCGGGCGCGCTCATCAAGCAGGTCCGGGTCCAGGCTTTCAGGACGCAGGAGCGCGACCTGATGCTCCAGACGGGCACGGTCGGCACTCACAACATCCAGGTTCCCACGCAGTGTCTCGATTTCAACAGACAGAGCAGACCAAGCGCGCAATCCCTGATCCCCCTTCACCGCATTCACGACAAAGTAGGTCAACAACAGCCCACACAGGATCGGCAATACCAAAAGCCGAAGCCGGAGAGGTTCATGAGTTGAGACGAGACCAAAACGTTCCATAAAGATGAGAGAATCACAAAGCGATTCGTCTGGTCAAGCGGAAATGATTCGTAATTTCCCCAATGAGTCCAAATAGTTGGGGGTGTGTCCGCCGGGACTCACTCATGCTTCAGGGAAGATAGGCTCCAGGTCACCGGCGCTCCACTGAGGATATTTTTTCATCACAGATTGAAACCGATCTGATGCCAAAAAACGCTCCAACCAACTCCGGAGGTGAGGCCAGTCCTGCGCATCAAACCAGGAACGGTCGGTGTTTGCGAATTGTCGAACGAAGGGCAGGATCGCGTAGTCGGCAAAGCTTGCGCTTGGACCACATAGCCAATCGGCATCCTCCAAGCGCGCGTTCAGATCTGAGAGGGTTTTTGACGCCTCTGCCCTATGTGCTTCTGCTACAGCGCCGTCATATCGGTTGGCATATTTGTAGCGATCCAAATGATGCTTAAAGGGACCATCATTCTCCGCGACAAGCTCGCCAACAATGTTGCGATCAACGTCCAGCCACCCTTCCGGATCTGCCTGCGCCAATGCCCAGTTCATCACATCAAGGCTCTCTTCGAGCACAGTGCCGTCTCCAAGAACGAGAACCGGCACTGTCGCCTTTGGCGATACATCAATCATTTCTGGCGGTTTGTCCCTCAGCACAACTTCACGCAAGGCCACTGATTGGCCGCTTACCGCCAAAGCCAGGCGGGCACGCATGGCATACGGACAGCGCCGAAACGAATACAAAATGGGTAAGTCTTGGGTCATTCGTTCAACGGCATCGGCTTCTCGTATTTGGCACCCAAATGTTGTTCGTTGCGCGCCTTTGCGAGATCAATCTGCTTCTGACGGGAGGAGAAGCGCGCCTTTTGTTCCGGGCTCAATGCATCGAAACAGTGGGGGCAACTCACGCCACGCTCATATTCAGGCGCAGTCTTCTCTTCCTCTGAAATAGGGCATCTGCAAGCATGGCACATGTCATAGTTACCAGGCTTAAGGCCGTGCTCAACTGAAACGCGCTGGTCGAACACAAAACACTCGCCCTGCCAGAGACTTTCGTCTTCAGGCACATTCTCCAGATATTTCAGAATGCCCCCTTCTAGATGATAGACGTCGTCGAAGCCCTCCGCTTTCATGTATGAACTAGCTTTCTCACACCGAATACCGCCGGTGCAAAACATGGCAACCTTGGGCTTCTTGGTGTTATGCGCGCGCGCCTTGAGGGCTTCGACCCAGTCAGGAAACTCACGAAAGTTCGCGGTTTTTGGGTCCTCAGCGCCTTCGAAGGTTCCTATGGCAACTTCATAGTCATTGCGTGTATCGACGACGATGACTTCTGGGTCTGAAATCAGTTCGTTCCAATCCTCGGGCTTCACATAAGTACCGACCTGTCTGTTTGGATCCGCAATGGGTTTGCCAAGCGTCACGATCTCCTTTTTCAAACGCACTTTCATGCGATGAAACGGCATATGTTCAGCATAGGAGTATTTGAGGCTCATCCCGTCAAAACGGTTGTCAGATTGAATGTGGTCAATCGCTGCTTTGATGCCATTTTCAGGCCCTGCGATCGTACCGTTCAAGCCTTCCCCTGCCAGCAGGATCGTGCCCATCACGCCATTTGTCCGGCAAACGGCCTGCAATGGCCCTTGAAGGGCCTCAAAATCTGGCAACGCAGTGAACTTGTACATCGCCGCAACTGTGAAGGTTTGTTCGGTACTCATCTTTCTCATCCTGCGCAAATTTCAGATTGGTTACCTCTCCCGACGCAATTCTGCAAGCTAAGGCCCTTAATCAACAGCAAAATTGGGCTTTTCGGCGGTTCTGACAACCAAGACCGCGAGAGCTTCATGTTTTGTAAAAAGGATAGTGACACGCTGATCTAGAGCTTTTGGCCCGAAACCAAAGTTTAGGAGTGGTTATGACGTTTGATGAGGTGATCGCGCAATCACTCGCCCCGGAGACGTTACAAAGCGCCTTCAATGCCTATCAACAGGCACAGAATGGCAATTCTATCGCCGCTCAGGATCTGCTGCCGATGCGAGCCATGGCCCCTCTTCTTCCTCACGTGACACTCATGGAGCGCATTGACGAGAATAGCATCGTCTATCGGATTGCTGGCGAGGCAATCGTTGCGCGCCTTGGCTTCAACCCCACGGGACACAATTTTTTGGACCTTATTGCCCCCTCGGTCCGCCAAGAAACAGCGCTCACAAATAAAGCCGGCTTGGAAGAGCGATGTGGACACTACGCTGTTTACGAAAACGAATACGAATCCGGACGCCGCATGATGAGCGAGAGCCTTATGCTGCCGATGTCAAAAACCTCTGGAAGCACGGTTAATCTCATATTCGGCTACCATATCCATCACCAAAGAACAGACAGCTACGGCCTGGGCGCACGCACCTCACTTGGGGTCCGTTGGGTGGTAGCGGATTTTGTTGATATTGGATTCGGTGTTCCTCGGGCCACTTCAGAGGCGGAACAATCTCAAGGGCGGAGGCAGCCTGACCATTTGGAAATTCAGCTTGAAGACTAATGAGAAAGTTGTGGGATGCCTGATCCCGTGCAGTCCTCCGAAGGAAACAAACGATGACGTTTGACGAACTTGTCGCTTTCTCATCGGCACCCGACAAGATTGGTGCGTTTGTTTCCGCCTACCGCGCATCACAATCAGATCATTCAATCGGTCGCCGAGATCTTTTGCCAATGCGTTCACTCGCGCCCATGCTGGCCAACATCACGATGACTGAGTATGTGGACGACAACACCATCATCTTCCGAATTGCAGGCGAAAACATAACAGACCGACTGGGTTTTAATCCTGCTGGCCGAAATACACTGGACCTCATCGCTCAAGAAAAACGTGAAGAAGCAGTTGCTCTTCACAAGGTGATCATCGACCACCCCTGCGGGTCGTATGTTGTGTATGAGAGTGTCTTTCAATCAGGTCGCAAAGCTAAAAGCGAGAGTATCACCTTTCCTCTAAGGAAAGATGCGTCAACGGACACTTTTCTCTTCTTCTCTTACCATGTTCATCACGAAGCCACCGGCTTTACCGAGGTTGGCGAGCCAACAGCTCTTGGCTTATCAGAGATTGTGACAGAACTTGTTGATATAGGTTCTGGCCATCCCGAAATGCCAAGTTTCGCTGAACAACACGTCCATGGACCAGCTGATTGAGGCGCCGTCCTCTCCTTCATCATTTGTAAAAGCGAAAATGTAAATCTGTTTGGTGCCCTGGACTTCATGTCGGGGAAAACAGGTAGGGACATGACGTTCGACGAACTAACCGCAGCAGCGCACGAAAAAGAGGCATTTTCGAACTTTTTTTCGTGCTATCGGGCCGCACAGGTGGGTGTTGAGCCAGCTGGCCAGGACGCACTTCCCATGCGTCAGCTTGCCAGCGTAATGCCCAACATAACTCTGCTTGAGTGGGACTCTCCTGGGAAAATCATCTATCGCATTGCGGGAGATTCAGTAGTTGAACGGCTTGGTTTCAACCCAACTGGCTCAAACTTCCTCGACCTCCTTCATGCAGATCAACGCCCCACGTCAATAGACGGCCATCAAACAATGATAGACCAGCCGTGTGGTTGTTACCTGGTATATGAGAGCGAGTTCGAGAATGGTAGTCGTGCCGTACTGGAGACGGTCACACTTCCAATGCGGAAAACAAGAGATGCAGAGACCAAACTCTTTTTCAGTTTGCATTCACATCATAGCACCTCGAGTGTCGGGGAGAACACTACCGACACGGCCCTCGTGGTGAACTGGCGACGAATGGAATATGCAGATATCGGATGTGGCGTACCAGCTGATAAACCTGAGCTTCCATCGTCTGTGAACCAAGCTGCAATGGTTTAAGAAGCCTGATTGTTGAGACCTTCAATGCAACACGCCATCTAATCCGGTGTCGGTTTGCTGCGGAGTTTTTTTACGTCGCCCCGCTTTGTCTTAGCGTTGAGCCGCTTGCGCTTGGAAGCTTGGCTGGGCTTAGTCTTCACACGGTACTTCACTGGTTTTGAGGCTTGCTCCAACAAATCGAACAGTCGCGCCCGTGCCGCCTCTCTGTTCAATTGCTGCGAGCGATGTTCCCGTGCGGTTATGGTCAGCGTACCGTTGGCAGAAAGCCGTCTCCCAGAGAGGTTAGCCAGCCGTCGTTTGGTCGCTGAGGGCAGCGACTTTGTTCCAGCAACATCAAAGCGAAGCTGAACTGCTGTTGCTACTTTATTGACGTTCTGCCCACCCGGTCCACCCGCCTGGATGAAAGTTTCTTCCAGCTCGGCCTCGTCTATCTCGATCCTGTCGTTGATGCGTATCCTAGCCATCACACACCTTTATCGGGACTTCAAATAGCCGGCTGTTGCGACACCGCATGAGCGGCCAAGCGCCATGCAGGCATTCAGCAAATAGCCGCCGGTGGGCGCTTCCCAGTTCAACATTTCACCCGTGCAAAATGTCCCCGGCATGGAAGTCAACATGAAACCGTCATCCAGCTCCTCAAATGCGATGCCTCCTGATGACGAAATTGCTTCCTCTATCGGGCGTGCGCCGGTCAGTTTGAGTGGCAGGCTTTTGATCGCCTCTGCCAGCTTCTCCACGTCATCTAGTCGATCTGGTGCGCATTCTCTCAGCAGATTGGCCTTAACACCCGACAGGAAAACCGTCTTCTTCAAATGAGTGGAAAAACTCTTAGGCCCGCGCGGTTTGGACAGGCGCGTAATAACTTTATCAAGCGACACGTCGGGCATTAGATCAAGACGAAGCACTGCCTCACCTTTCTCCTGGATCACGTCCCGCAGCGCGCGTGCATGCTGGTAGACACCACTGCCTTCAACGCCATATTCGGTGATTACACATTCGCCATTCAGACGCACATCGTCTGCTGTCAGCGCAACAGATTTTACGGGCTCACCAGCGAAACGCTCTTTGAAATAATCTGACCACTCAACATTAAAACCGCAATTGGCAGGTTCGAAGGGCTGAACATCAATACCTGCCTCGTTCATGCATGAGACCCAGCCGGCATCAGACCCGAGCTGCGGCCAGCTTGCGCCGCCCAGCGCCAAAATGGTGGCGTCCGCCTGCACAATTTTTCTTCCCTCTGGCGTTTCGAACTCCAGCGCACCGGAATCGTCCCAGCCAATCCATTTGTGTCGAACATGGACACTCATCCCGCGCGCCTTCAACTCACGAATCCACGCGCGGAGCAACGGTGCCGCCTTCATGCTTTTGGGAAAGACATGCCCCGATGTGCCCACAAAGGTTTTTGTTCCCAGTTCCTTCGCCCATTCTCGCACGGCGTTCGGCGGAAAATGCTCAATAGCGTTTTCAAGATCTGGCTTTGCCGCACCGAAATGCGAGAGAAATTCGTTAAGGGGCTCAGCGTGGGTGAGATTGAGACCACTCTTCCCGGCCATCAGGAATTTTCGCCCAAGCGAGGGCATGGCGTCAAATAAGTCGACTGCAATGCCGCGGCGCGTGAGGGCTTCGGCAGCCATCAAGCCTGCCGGCCCTCCCCCAACTATGGCAACTGTCAATGACACAGAAAAACCCCGGCTTGCTTGCTGATTGTGAAAACGCCTTCGCGTTCAATCACCGCCTGTACCTTCGACCGGACCAACTCGCAGGCTTCAAGAACAAGGTCAGGCTCGGGAAAGAGCGAAGCAGTTGACTTGATATATTCAACGATAGCTTTGGCATTTGGAACAATAAGTTGGCCATCAAGCACTTCAAGTTCAACGCTTCCGAAATGCTGAGCTAGTTGTTCGGCACCATTTTCGAGTGTGAACTCATCAGTGAAACTCGAGAACCACTCAAGTCCTTGGTCTGTCATTAGGGCCTGCAGCTGTTGCATGTAGGAACTGCTGTTGGTCGTCGCACAAAAATAGCCGCTGGGTTTAAGCAGGCTGTTCGCCACTGACAGGGCCTTGGGTCGATCAGCCACATGGTAAAGCATGTGTTTGGCGAGGATGAGATCGAAGCCTTCCTCGTCTGCCGGAACATCTTCTGCAGATGCAACTTGATAGGTAGCAGCGATACCAGCGGCGGAGAGCTTTTGTTCTGCCGCCTCCACCATGCCAGCGGAACTGTCGGTCAGAACGAGGTCCAGACCTTTAGGAATCCGGGTTACATTTCTGGCCCAAAACTCTCCGTTGCCACAGCCAAGCTCAAGCACCCTTGCGCCGTCAGGTAGTGGCAGTTTGTCCAGAACCCAATACGAAAAATCCACATAGGGTTCTGTGTAGTCCTCATGAAACGCGATGCGCGTCGCGAGATTAATGTCCCGCTGGTATTGCGCATCGCTAGACATGGATCAGACTTTCAGGATTGAACGTCCAGCATATTCAGCTGCAGGCCCGAGCAGCTCTTCAATACGAATGAGCTGGTTGTACTTTGCCAAGCGGTCGGACCGCGCAAGCGAACCGGTTTTGATCTGACCACAGTTGGTTGCCACGGCAAGGTCTGCGATCGTCGCATCCTCTGTTTCGCCGGACCGGTGAGACATGACGGCGGTGTAGCGCGCCTTGTGAGCCATCTCTACAGACTCGAGTGTTTCGGTCAGCGACCCGATCTGGTTGACCTTGACCAGAATTGAGTTGGCTACGCCCATCTTGATACCATCGTGAAGTCGGGCCTTGTTGGTTACAAACAAGTCGTCGCCAACAAGCTGTACTTTGTCACCAATGCGGTCTGTCAGCTCTTTCCAGCCGTCCCAATCATCTTCATCCATGCCATCTTCAATGGAAATAATCGGATAGCGGCTGACCAGGTCGGCCCAATAATCGACCATGCCACCGGCGTCGAGCTTCTTGCCTTCGCCTTTGAGATTGTAAACGCCACTTTCATGGAATTCGGTTGAGGCTGCGTCGAGTGCCAGGTACATGTCCTCACCGGGTCTGTATCCCGCTTTTTCAATCGCCTTCATGATGTAATCGAGTGCTGCATCGGTAGACGCAAGATTGGGCGCAAACCCACCCTCGTCGCCTACAGCAGTGTTGTGGCCATCAGCCTTCAGCTCTGATTTCAGTTGATGGAAAACCTCGGCCCCCATCCGCACCGCTTCACAGATATTGTCAGCGGCGACCGGCATGATCATGAATTCCTGAATATCGATTGGATTGTCAGCGTGCTCGCCACCATTCACGATGTTCATCATCGGAACAGGAAGCACGCGTGCCGCTGGACCGCCGATATATCTGAAGAGCGGCAGTTCAACGGATTCAGCCTGCGCTTTTGCAATGGCCATGGAGACGCCCAAAATAGAGTTTGCTCCGATGCGGGCCTTGTTAGGAGTCCCATCAAGCTCGCACATTAAACGGTCCAGGTGGATCTGCTCCTCGGCATCCATTCCGCCGATCGCATCGAATATCTCACCATTGACGGCTTCCAGCGCCTTCAGAACACCCTTCCCGCCGTAGCGGCCATTGTCCCCATCGCGGAGTTCCACGGCTTCGTGGGCGCCCGTAGAAGCGCCTGACGGCACCGCTGCGCGTCCAACAGCGCCATCCTCAAGGACGACGTCGACTTCGACTGTGGGGTTGCCACGACTGTCTAGAATTTCACGGCCGACAATGTCGATGATGGCGCTCATTAGGGGCTCCCATAAGTAAATGATCTGCTGTTGGGCGATACATACCCAAGGTGGGCGTGCTTCGGAAGCGTTTTGGCTGAAATTTCGCGATTTCTCCTGATTCTAGGGTTTCGGGCAGGTGAGAACGCCAAATTTGATCGGTTTTTCGGACTTGAGAAATTTTCCTCACGATTCACCAGGTCCAGTCGAATTATTCATCCGCAGGTCACGTCCCCACACAGCACTCGGTTTCATCCTGTGTGAATCCAGCAACGGGCGCGACATCAATAGATTGCTACTTTGCCCGAGCTGGATGTCTGCTTGGGGGTGAGAGGGACATCGTTCAACAGCACTTCTATTCCGACGCTTGCGGTCGAGAGAGGTATTGCCGGATCGGGGGGCCCGGCAGTAGAGACCTCCCCGCATGCTCGGAGGAAGATCATGCATTTCTCACTCACTCCTGCCATTGGCGGGACCTGGCGGCGTCAAACCGCCAAACAGGCACGTTGCCTAATTTCGGGGTCTAGCGTTCTCATTGCGCTCGGTGGACCTGCAATCGCGTATGACACAAAAATCGGCCCAGTTGACGTCGCCATAGACACAACCATCTCGATGGGTGTTTCCGTTCGTGCGTCTGAGCGCGACTGCGAAAATGTCAACGTCAATAATGGCGGTTGCGTTACCGGATATGGAACAGTCGCCAGTATTAACAGCGACAATGACAACCTTAACTTCGATCAGTGGGACCTTACTTCCGCGACTGTTAAGGCGACCCATGACATCTCAGCGAAATATGCAAACTTTGGCGCGTTCGGGCGGGTCAAATATTTTTACGATTATGTGTACGCTGAAAATGACATGAAATTCCGCGACCTGCTGGGTGATGCAAAAGAGCAGCTCGACTACGGCGTCGATATCCTTGATGCGTTTGTCTATGGCGATTTTATTGTCGCAGACACTGTGCCTGTCACGGTGCGTGTCGGCAATCAAGTGGTGAATTGGGGTGAAAGCCTCTTCTTGCAGGGCGGGATCAATGCCTTTCAGGCTGTCGACGTGACTGCACTTAGAACGCCTGGTGCAGAGCTAAAAGAAGCACTTACGCCTATGCCAATGGTGTACAGCTCCGCGACATATGGAGACACATCGGTTGAAGCTTTTTGGCAATGGGATTGGGAAAAGACGGAAATTGATCCGTCCGGCTCCTTTTTCGCAGGGCTCGACATTTCCGGCCGAGGCCCGAACCCCGGAATTTTGGGCAGCCCGGATGACCTTACGCTTGGCAACAATCAATTCGATGGCATCGCGTATCTTCAGGTGGAAGGCGATACGGTCGACGAAGACTCAGCCGAATTTGGAGCCGCGCTTCGCCACTATGCCGAAGGAATAAATGGTGGCACTGAGTTTGGCCTCTATTACAGCCACTACACCTCCCGCCTGCCATTTTTAGGTTATCAGGCTGGAACCATAGATGCCGCCACCGCCTGTGCGGCGATAGGTGGGTGTATCGATGCCACCACCAGTCAGTTGGCACTGCTCAATGCATCTGACGCCAGTAAAATTGAGTGGGTTTATCCAGACAGCATCAATACGATTGGTGCCAGTGCTTCCACGACGATTGGTGATATTGCCTTTGCAATGGAAGCAAGCTTCACACCTGATATGCCGCTGCAAACAGAAAGCAATCAGCAACTGGCTCAGATGCTGGACGCTGGGGGGTTCTCGGCTTTATTTTCTGGTAGCCTTGAGCCAACGACAAGCGATCTCGCTGCCATTTTGGCAGGTCAGTCTACGACGGCTATTACTGAGTCAGACACTCTACAAGGCCAATTCAACACAATCAGCACCTATACGCAAAGCAACCAGTTCGTCGAAACGATTGGAGCTGACCTGGTCGTTCTTCTGTTTAACGGTGGATTTATGTATGTGCCTGATGCCGGTGACCTCTATCTCAACCATGGCGGTTCAGAAATCGGTATCAACAGTGCAACCGCTGCGGCCATCTTGAGTAATGGTGTCACGAACACGCAATATGCGACGAGCTTTTCGACTGGATATCGTGTGTCTGCAATCAACACGTACAACAATCCGTGGGACCTACCCGTCACCGTTACGCCAAGCATTAGCTTCCGTCACGATACGACGGGATTTGCTCCTGGCCCAATTGGTCCTGGTTTCGTCAAAGGGGTGAAACAGGTAAGCTTGGCACTGGGTGTAAGTTACCTCAACGCCTGGAATGGGAGTGTGAGCTACACAAACGGCTTCGGTGGTGGCGTTCACAACGGTACAGCTGATAAGGACTTCATCTCTGCGAGTTTGAGCTACTCGTTCTAACAAGCATTCTGTGACTTGAGAGGGGTCCAGCGGTCAACCGCTGGGCCCCTCTTTGCTTCTAGGACCGGCCGAATTTAGTGTCCAGGCTCCAGCGGTCCTCATCACGGAACGCCAGAAGCACCAGCGTGGCGGCAAAGACTGTGAAAGACGGGAAGAAGAGCAGATTGCGCGTTTCCTCAGTCAACAGATAGAGGCCAAGCGGATCAGCTATGTATTTCCAGATCGCAAGCAATCCAAGTCCGAGTACAATCGATTGGATCGGATAGACAAATTTGCGAAACACACCCAAGACAATGGTCAGGCCAAGCAACACCTGAAGCACACCGAGCGGAGTTTGCAGCGCATCAAGGCTCAACGCCCCTCCATAATACTTCTCAGATACGCCAATGGAGGCGTCAGGCGCGGCGATCTTTACCAGCCCCCAAATGGACAGGAGCAGTCCCGTTCCAGTTCGGAGCATGAGCAGAGAGAGTGGCTTCAGCATGGTCTGTTCTTTCTTCTTGTTGGTCTTCAATAGGGCCAGAGGTTCCCGCAAGCTCGAGTTGGCATCTGTTGCCCGAGGGATACCAATGATCCTTTATGGCGCGCAAACACGGGCCCTACACGTCTGTGTGATGACACTGGCCAGCTGCGAACGCTCATTGACCGGGCCCTTGATTTCCGTCCGAATTAGGCAGTTTTCAGGACTTTAGGTCTTTTTTAGCCGCCACCTATTGACCTTCCCCGCTCGACGGGTTTCAACACGCCCATGAAGAGCACAGATACAGCGATGGTCTTATTTTCTGGTGGGCAAGACTCGACAGTTTGCCTTGCCTGGGCGCTTGACCGATTTGGTTCGGTTGAGACTATTGGCTTTGATTATGGACAATCACATAAAGTCGAACTCGACTGCCGGGAGACAGTTCGCGCAAAACTCGCAGATGCCTTCCCACAATGGAAAGACCGGCTTGGTCCCGATCATCTTCTTCATCTCAACGCCTTAGGCGAAATCAGCGAGACGGCGCTCACCCGCGATCAGGAGATCGTCATGGGCGAAAACGGCCTCCCCACGAGCTTCGTGCCAGGACGGAACCTGCTCTTTTTGACCTACGCAGCAGCTGTGGGATATCGCCGTGGAGCGTCGCAGCTGGTTGGCGGCATGTGCGAGACCGACTTTTCTGGATACCCCGATTGTCGCGACGAGACTTTGAAAGCGCTCACTCACGCCATCAGTCTGGGGATGGATCGCCCTTTCACGCTACATACGCCGCTTATGTGGATCGACAAGCAGGAAACCTGGGCGATGGCCGAGGAACTTGGCGGACAGGCCCTGGTCGACCTGGTCATCGAAGATACCCACACCTGCTATAAAGGTGATCGGGCTCACCGCCACGCTTGGGGCTATGGATGCGATGACTGTCCTGCTTGCGAGTTGCGGGCGACGGGCTTTGACAAGTGGACTGAAAGTGCATCTGGTAGAGCGGGCTAAGCGACATGTACTCAGTTAAAGAGATATTTTTCACACTTCAGGGCGAAGGCAAACAAGCCGGGCGCCCTGCTGTCTTTTGCCGTTTTTCCGGATGTAACCTATGGACCGGACGTGAGCAAGACCGTGCAAGCGCCACCTGTACTTTCTGCGACACGGATTTTGTTGGCACCGATGGACAGGGTGGCGGCAAGTTTTCCACCGCCGAAGCACTTGCCGCGGAAGTAGCCTCCCATTGGCCAACCGATGCTGCATCGCCCCATGCAGAAATGAAGAAGTATGTGGTCTGCACCGGCGGCGAACCGCTGTTGCAGCTGGACAGACATCTCATCCAGGCGTTTCACGATCAGGGGTTCGAGATCGCTGTGGAAACCAACGGCACCCTTGTTGCGCCAGAAGGCATTGACTGGATCTGTGTGAGCCCAAAAGCAGACGCACCCTTGGTACAAACAAGCGGATCAGAACTGAAGCTGGTTTTCCCTCAGGATCTTAACCAACCCTCTCAATTTGAGGGGCTCGCCTTTGACAATTTCCTGATACAACCCCTTGATGGTGACGACTATCAAACGAACGTTCGCGCGAGCGTAGACTATTGTTTGACTCACCCTCGCTGGCAGCTATCGCTGCAAACACACAAATATCTTGGGATTGATTGATGCGTATCTACAAAGAATTCGGTTTTGAGGCTGCGCATTTTCTACCTTCGGCTCCGGCCGGGCACCCGAATAGCCGTTTGCATGGACACTCCTTCCGCGCTGTTGTCTGGATGGAAGGTGAGCCTGACCCAGAAACCGGGCTCATTCGCGAGTTCGGCAGTCTGCTGGATGTTCTGAACGAAGTAAAAGCCGACCTTGATCACCGCTGCCTCAATGAGATTGAAGGCCTCTCTGTTCCCACGCTAGAAAACATCTGTGTTTGGATCTGGGGTCGTCTTTCACCAAAACTCCGCCGCTTGTCACGGGTTGAGATCCACCGCGATAGCTGCCGCGAGGGGTGTGTGTATGATGGCCCTGGCGATGCATCGAAGGGATGATTGCGGATGGCGGACTATACTGAAAACCTGACACAGCTTGGTGGTTCGACCGAGGCTCCAGCCTCCCCGGACCTCGCGACACTGGAGCGTGTTCCTAATCCAAAGGCCGGGACCGACTATGTCGCAAGGTTCGTCTGCCCGGAATTTACCTCCCTCTGCCCGGTAACAGGTCAGCCAGATTTTGCGCATCTTGTGATCGACTATGTACCCGGCGATTTCCTGGTCGAATCCAAATCACTTAAACTCTACCTGCAGTCCTTCCGCAATCATGGTGCATTTCATGAAGACTGCACAGTCGGCATTGGGCTCAGACTTGCCGAAGAGCTGACGCCAAAATGGCTGCGTATCGGTGGATACTGGTACCCGCGAGGCGGCATTCCTATTGACGTTTTCTGGCAAACAGGTCGCCCGCCTGAAGAAGTCTGGTTGCCTGATCAGGGTGTTCCTCCTTATCGAGGACGTGGATGATGTGTCTTATTGAGACAGATAAAGATCGCCCGTTAACGTAGATTGTTGGCATTTTAGAAAACCCTGTCTGACAAAATTGTCCGTTCCTGGCTGCCATGAGGCGGCCCGATGAGGATCGGACTCGCAGACGTGAACGGACCAGCTAAATCTGAAGACGCAGATAGTTCTCCGCAGGAGACAATTGCGCCAGACGCATGCACAGATGCCACGCAAGCAGACCGAGACGAAATCACACGTGACTCGCTGGGGGTAACAGCAGCGATAGTCGGGGCGATTTATCTTTTTCTGGGAATTTCGCACATCTTTTTTGTTCCAGCTCCCCACAATATTCTGCTTGCTGCAGCAGCAACTGTGACCTCGCTTTTCTTCGGTATCGTCTCCCTGCTGAGTTACCGATCCAAAGTTCCTGTGACTGCCGCCAATCCCGTCCTCTTCGGCGCTGCGCTTGTCGTGCTTTTAAATGCGTCGATGCATATCTATCTGACCGATGATCTGATGCAGGCGACAAACCTTGCCCTCATCCTCATCGGATGGGGGCTTTTTGTACTGTCACTCCCGTGGTTCATCATGTTTTTCTGTTGTACCGCAATCGCGTGGCTGATCCTGCAACAGGTTGTGACCTACGACGCCCAAATCCTTAGCCACTATACCTTCATGTTTCTGAGCGCTGCTGGCATAAGCGCTGCCACGTTCATTGCACGATACAAGACCTACAATCGCGTTATTGCCTACCACAAACATGATTTGCAGGTTCAGGAATCTCTGCGACAAGCGATGGCGAGAGGTTTTGAGGCGGACGTTGCTGAGGAGCGGAATGATGCAAAAGACACATTTATTGCTCATCTCAGCCACGAATTGCGGACACCATTGAACGCCGTCGTTGGTTTCTCTCAAGCGATGAAATTGGAGACCATGGGTCCTATCGGGAATCCCAAATATCTTGAATATGTCCAGGACATTACCGACGCGGGCAATCATCTAACCTCAATCCTAGAAGACCTCCATGACCTGGTCCTTGTTGAAAAAGGCCAGCTTAAAGTGACGCTCGCGACGTTCGATGTTCCGCAGGTTCTAGACAGCTGTTTGTCCTTGGTCGCGCATCGCGCGGATAGCAAAGACATTTTCGTCCAGTCAGAGTGCGATCCGGCGCTTGCATTCCTGTCATCAGACAAACAGCGGTTTCGCCAGATATTCGTAAACCTGCTCACCAACGCACTAAAATATACGCCTGAGCGTGGTAGCGTTCTGTTCAGGGCCACCATCTGCGAGGATGGACGGCTTTTGTTTGAAGTCATCGATAATGGCGTCGGTATGAGCGTCGAGGAGCTTCAAAAAGCTACAGCTCCCTTCTGGCGCGCCGGCCCTGACGTGACCGTCGGTGATGTGGAAGGATCAGGCTTGGGGCTCGCGATCACCACACAACTGGTTGAGCTATTGGGTGGCTCGTTCGAACTTAAAAGCGAAAAAGGTGCCGGAACGACAGCCCGGGTTTGGCTGCCACAATCCTGCCGCGCTTATGAGATGCCAAGTGCTACTTCTTTTGCACAGGACTGGCGTTCTTAGTCACCAAGCAACATCGCGGCGCTAAACCAACCGGCTCTGCGCGAGGGCAGCTTCGATGAAGGAGCTGAAGAGCGGGTGCGGGTCCAACGGTTTTGATTTGAGCTCTGGATGGAATTGCACGCCCACATACCAAGGGTGATCGGGTATCTCCACGATTTCGGGGAGCAACCCGTCCGGCGATGTGCCTGAAACGATCATCCCGGCTTTCTCAAGTTGTTCGCGATAGGCCATATTGACCTCATAGCGATGACGGTGTCGTTCGCTAATAGTTGGTCCGCCATAGATCTCAGCGACCTTGCTGCCTTCAGTTAGAACCGCGTCATAAGCCCCTAGTCTCATGGTGCCGCCCAGGTCACCTCCCTGGCGGCGCTTTACGAGTTCATTTTCCTGCATCCATTCAGTCATCAGACCGACGGCCGGCTCCGGCGCACTCGGGCGGAACTCAGTGGAGGTTGCGTCATCAAGCCCTGCAAGATTTCGGAGCGCTTCGATGACGGCCATTTGCATCCCAAAGCAAATGCCGAGATAGGGTATGCCGCGCTCGCGTGCAAAACTCGCCGCCGCAATTTTTCCTTCTGCACCCCGCTCCCCAAAACCACCGGGAACCAGGATACCGTTTACATTCTCCAGGTGTTGGACCGTGTCTTCTTTTTCAAAGATTTCAGACTCAAGCCATTTCACCTTCACGCCGACCTTATTGGCAATACCGCCATGGGTCAGTGCTTCAGTCAGCGACTTATAGGCATCTTTGAGGCCTGTATATTTCCCGACAATGGCGATAGTCACTTCGCCTTCCGGTTCGCGCAGAACTTTCACCAGATCTAGCCAGTTTTCCAACTGCGGTGTTTCAGCATCTTCAATACCGAAAACGGAGAGAACTTCCCGGTCGAGCCCTTCAAGATGATAGGCATGAGGAACATCGTAGATCGTATCCACATCCATTGCCTGGATGACCGCACTCTCACGGACATTACAGAAGAGGCCGATTTTTCGTTTCTCACCTGCCGGAATTGGGCGATCGCACCGACACATCAGAATATCAGGCTGAATACCAATGGAACGCAGTTCCTTCACTGAGTGCTGCGTCGGTTTGGTCTTCATCTCCCCGGCACTCGGAATGAACGGCATCAGCGTCAGATGGATAAAGCAGGTCATGCCGCGCGGCAGATCGTTGCCGAGCTGTCGGATTGCCTCGAAGAACGGAAGGCCCTCGATGTCGCCAACCGTGCCGCCGATCTCGCAGAGAACGAAATCAACACCGTCATTGCCGTCCAGAACGAACTCTTTGATGGAGTCGGTCACATGAGGAATGACTTGCACCGTGCCGCCGAGATAGTCGCCTCGGCGTTCTTTGGTGATGATGTTCTGATAGATGCGACCGGTTGTGATGTTGTCGCCCTGCGTCGCAGGAACGCCGGTAAACCGCTCATAGTGGCCAAGATCCAGATCGGTTTCAGCACCGTCATCGGTCACAAAAACCTCGCCGTGCTGGATCGGGCTCATGGTCCCTGGATCAACATTGAGATACGGGTCAAGCTTGCGCAAGCGTACTGAGAAGCCGCGCGCCTGCAGGAGCGCACCAAGTGCTGCGGATGCCAGTCCTTTACCTAGGGAAGAGACCACGCCGCCGGTTATAAAGATGTACCGCGTCATGGACCCTCAAACTATATGGAACGCACAGCGATTCGAAGCGGATAAACGCGCTGCAGAGAATTTCTTTAAGACAGTGGCTAAGATGCCCCGGTTTCCGGGAGCATTACTCGGCGCGTGGAACAAGTGGACCTTGCGATGCTGGCTCTTCAGCCCCCAATGGAGTCGGGGCTGGTATTGCAGGAGCCGCATCACCATCCGTGTTGGGCACTGATGGCGCTGACTGATCCACCGGAACTGTGTCCAGGATCGAGGCATTTCCACCTTCCTGCTTGTAGAGAAGCGTCAGGCTGATGCTGGTCAAGAAGAAGAGACCGGCCAAAATAGCCGAAGCCCGGCTCAGCAGGTTACCCGCGCCGCGATTGGACACCAGTCCGCCGCCACCGCCGCCACCGATACCCAATGCGCCGCCCTCTGAGCGTTGCAGTAAAATCGTGGCAACAAGTGCAATTGCGATCAACAGATGGATCACAAGCAGAATGGTGGCCATAGGTGGCTCCTCAGTGGCTGGGTTTCTAGCCCAAACGATGAATTCACGGCCTGAACTCAGGCCGGGCGTTTTCTAGCCCACAAATGTCCGTTTTGCCAGCCCAGAACCGCTAAATATCTCTGACTATCCCAGACTTGAGGCCCGGTAGACGCTGGGTGGCATGCCCAAGGACTTTTTGAAGTCTCGACTGAAATGGGCACTGTCAGAAAAACCGCACCAAAAGCCTATCTGGGTTAGGGAAAGCTCATCTGCTTCCAACAAGTTACAGGCCTCGCGGACCCTCACCGCGCGGACAAGCTCTGAAAGGCTCGTTTCTTCATTTGAGAGCGATCTTTGCAGGCTGCGAACCGGCTGACCGAGTTCACGGGAAATCACCGGCCACGCCCAAACCCGCGCTACATCGGAGGAAATCAGCCGTGTTATAGCTCCTGTTACTGGCTGGTCTTCGTTGCCGCCATAGACGATCAGCCTGTCTGTATCGCTGTTTGTTGGGGCCACAGGGACAAAATCCAGCCATTCGATCCGTCCCATCGCAGAACTGACGGGCAGCACTTCATCACCTGTTTCAATCCGCCCTGCTTTAATGAGCGTGAGCGGATCGTCCGTCTCAGGGGTCAATTTGACTGACACGCCCACAGCGCCTATCTGCTCCAGAATCGTGGCAACCACGCCTAACATGAGCAAATCTTCCGCCGGATGGGTTACTCCCCCGGTGTTTTTGTAGCGCAGTGTTTCAAAAGCGTTTGGCCCATCAGGGGTTAGGTCGAGCCGGTTTGTGGAGTGGGTGTAGCGTTCAAACCGCTGCCATTTTTCGGCCAGTACTCCCGGCGTTCGCGAGCGGCGAAGGACGTGCAGAATTGGATCAAAGCCCACACGCTTTAAATCCTCACGTAAATCCAGGATCAAGGCGGCCCCGCCCGCCGCATAGGCTTTGGCCAACATATCCCGCTTGAAGCCTGCGGGCGCGCGGGCGGTATGGGTGCATTCCGGCATAACGAGCGAGGGTGGCAGCAGGTCGGGTCGGCGGGCTTCAAGGCCACGGATCACCAAGGCTGTCAGGCCGGAACTGGTCCAACCATCCGCGGTTTCCGGTCTGTTCTTGGTGCTGGGCGCCCTGTGGGTCACGATAGCCATTATCAGAATCTTTGGTCTGTGGCGGAGATATTCAAGTCTTTGATTGCCAGAAGAGATACCTCGAAGTCAGGATAGATCTTCTCAGGAGACCGAATTCATGTCCAATTCACGGCCTCAACAGGCAACGCGTTCGATTTACTTTGCCGCTGCTGGTTTTCTTGTTTTGCATATCGTCATTCTTTTTGGCGGTTTTACGGCTCTTGCTGTCGAATTTCAGTTTCCCGATGTACTCCGGCTCCCGACGCAGGAGCGCCTGGCGCTGTTTCGGGAAAACCAGCCCATCATTGTGGCTACCTATTGGGCGCTCACAATGTCTGGATTTACCCAGATCTTTGCGGCCGTTTTTCTGGCTCTCGCGTTGAGGCCGTATCGAGGCGGCCTCGTCACCCTGGCCCTCATTTTCGGCACCATTACGGGCCTCGGTCAGGCAATGGGATTTGGGCGGTGGGCCATTTTGATACCCTATCTCGCAGAACAGATGGCAGACCCAACGATCAGCGCGTCAGCCAAAGAGATGATCGGGCTCATTGAAGGAAGTTTCAATCGGTACGCAGGCATGCTGGTTGGCGAGCATTTGTCTAATATTGCCATGGGCTTCTGGCTGTTTTTTGCGGGATTAGGTATCCGAAGATCCCGTGTCCTCGATCCGCGCCTCGGCACGATGGCGATGGCCTTCAGCCCTATCCTGTTCATCCTGGCGGCCGAGCAAATGGGGTACGCCGAAAGTGCGCTGGCGCTGATTACCAATTTCGGCCTGCCCCTACTCGCGATCCTGCATTTTGGGCTCGCCTGGCAGCTGATTCAGCGCAGAGACCTCGACGCCGCCCCTAATCTGGGTGTGGGCTTTGGGGTCACGGCGCTCATTCTATACGGCGCAATGGTGGCCCCGACCCTATTAAGTTAGCCTAATTTCAAACACTTGGAGCGCTTTTCAGATTCAATTTCCGAGAAGTCTCAAAGATAGGCGGAGATGATCCCGAAGAAGTCTGCAGCTTTCAGGCTAGCGCCACCGACCAGAGCCCCATTCACGTTCGGTACACTCATAAGTTCTTCTGCGTTTGATGGTTTGACCGACCCACCATAGAGGATCCGGAAAGCGTCACCGCCGCTTGCAAATCGCGCGGTCAGGCGCTTGCGAATATGGGCATGGACCTTGGCGACATCTTCAGGCGTTGGCGTGCGACCGGTTCCGATGGCCCAAACAGGCTCATAGGCAATGACCGTATTTTTGGAGGTGAAACCGTCGTCCAAAGAGCCCTTGAGCTGGCTGGTGATGATTTTGAGGGTGTCGCCCGCATTTCGCTCTTTTTCTGTCTCTCCAACACAGACAATTGCGGTAATGCCTGCCCGATGTGCTGCCAGCGCTTTCGCCTTCACCTCAGCATTGGTTTCCCCATGATCGGCACGACGCTCTGAGTGGCCGACGATGACGAATTTGGCGCCGACATCTTTGAGCATTTCAGCGCTCACGTCCCCGGTATGAGCTCCGCTCTGATTGGCATGGCAATCCTGCGCGCCGATGGCCACCTTGCTGCCTTTTGTCTTGGCGGCGAAGGCCTGGACGGAAGGCATAGGCGGGCAAATCAGCACTTCACACGGCACTCGCCCGGCCTTCTTAAGCTTTGTGTTTAGAGCGTTTACCTCTTTCACCGAGGCTTTCAGGCCGTTCATCTTCCAATTGCCGGCAACCAACGGTTTGGGTTTTCTAGCAGCCATTTTCTCGTCTCCCTGAAAGCTCTCTAGTGCACTTTGTGTCTGCGTTTACCAGAACTGTCAGCATGCGCCAAGAAAGAGCCGTTGCCCATGCCAATTTTCTTTTATGCCACTTGCCCTTAACTAGACCACGCCCGTATCATGCGCCCCGTCTGGAGGCGCTGATTTGGCGTCTCTTTTTACACTTACTGCCAGGCGGCGAAAGACAATACGCACATGCTCCACCAACTGAGAAAAACAGCAAGCGGCTGGGTCGCTTACCTCATCATCATCCCGCTGGTGGCTGCCTTCGCAGTTTGGGGTATTGGTGACATCCTCACGGGGTTTGGGAGCGACACGGTTCTCACCGCGGGCGAAACCGAAATTAGTGCGCAACGGTTCAATGCTGAGTATGCGCAACGCCTCGACGACTTCAGCGACCAAATCGGTCAATATGTGTCACCGCAGGATGGTCGGCGCTACGGAATTGACCGACGTGTTCTGTCGCAGTTGGCTGGTTCTGCGGTTTTGTCTGAAGAGGCCCGTTCTCTTGGTCTGACTGCATCAGATGAGATGGTCGCGAATGACATTCGTACAGATGAGACTTTTTTCGGCGCGTTCGGACGGTTTGACCGCCAGACCTTCGAGTTTGCACTTGTTCAAAATCAAATCTCAGAACAGGTATTCGTTACCGACCGTCGTGAGTTTCTGACACGCGATCAGCTGCTTTCAACTGTCACGGCTGGCGCAACTCCTGCTGCTGGTCTCGCCGAAGCTCTCTACGAATATCGCTATGAACGCCGCAATGTTCGTTACGTCACGTTGCCGCCGGACCTTGTTGATAATATCGAAGACCCCGCAGAAGACGTGCTTGAGGCCTATCACAGCCAAGCCGCCATCCGGTTTACCCGTCCGGAAACCCGATCCTTCAGCGTTGTCACAATCCAACCAAGCGACATTGCCCCCACTCTTGCGGTCGATGAAGACGTATTGCGCTCAGAATTCGAAGACCGTCGTGGTTCATATGACCAGCAGGAAACAAGATCTGTTGTCCAAATCCCAGCTCCCGACTCGACTAAAGCGCTCGAGATTAGCGAGAAACTGCGCGCCGGTACGGCGATTGAAACAGTGCTGACAGACATTGATCTCAATATCGATGATGTCACCCTCAGCGATGCGACAATTGCAGGCTTCCTTAGTGCCGACATTGGGACCGCCGCCTTCGCACTGGAAGACGGAGAAGTCAGTGACCCTATCGATGGCCCACTTGGCCCTGTCGTTTTGATCGTTACCGGCATCAAACCAGCTGTTCCAGCCGTCTTTGAAAATGTACGTGATGAGCTGCAGAAAGAGCTGGTGGCTGAACAGGCATCCGACGCTGTGTTCGACATTTACAATATCATTGAAGACGAGCGCGCCGGTGGCGCCCTGCTCGCTGAAATTGCCCGAAGCCAGTCATTGGATCTTGTCGTGATCGAAGGTGTCACGGAACAAGGGCTAACCGTCGCCGGGCCACCACCAGAGAATATGCCGCGCATTCAAGGCTTGATGCCTTTGGTGTTCGAAAATGACATCGGGATTGAGATCCCAGCCGGAGACCTGGACGATGAAGGGTATTTCTGGGTTGAGGTAATCGATGTTACGCCTGCTGAGTTGAATCCACTTGAAGAAGTTCGCGAGGATGTCATCGCTCTCTGGAAACGCGAACAACGCAAAGTGCTTCTCGAAAAGCTGGCGCAATCGCTCGTCGAGCGCGGTAATCTTGGTGAGAGCATAGACAAAATCGCAGAAGAGTTTGGCCGTGCGCCCCTCACCTCTCCGCTCATGGTCCGTCAGTTCAACAACGAAACCTTCTCTCGCATTGGCGTCACAAATGTGTTTGCAACACCCATCGACAAGTTCACCCATGCCCTTGCCGGATTTGGAGACAGTATGGTGTTGATGCAGGTCGCTTCAATCCAAACACCCGAACCAGGCGATGGCACAGATGAGCTTTCAGAGATCGAGGATGGACTCAAAACTACAGCTTCCGATGATCTCATCGCTGCTCTTGTCGTGGCGTTGCAAGAGAAGTATGAGGTTGAGGTGAACTATGGGCTTCTGGATCAGATGTTTTCGCCAGGGACCGGCGGCTGACCCAGCCGCATAACGCAACCTATTTGGCTCAAGTGTTTCCCACATAAACGGAATCACGAGAGACGCTCGCATTGTTTATTTGTCGCGTTTTCGAACCATAAAAGTCTGCAACTTTTTTGAAAACGCTCTTTAAGGAGACTGCCCCGGCACAGCTTGGGTTAGTAAGTTTCATGTTTCATCCAGCGTTTGACGATTTTGAGTCTGTCTACTCCAATGGGGTGGCTCAGGTTGTCTGGACGCGGCTGGTTGCTGACTTGGAAACACCGGTCTCTGTTTACCTCAAGATTGCTGCAGAACAGCCCAACAGCTTCCTCTTGGAATCCGTTGAAGGTGGCGATACGCGTGGCCGGTATTCCATCATCGGCTTGAACCCAGACGCAATCTGGAAGGCACAAGGCGACAATCCGTCCCTCAACCTGAACGCAGAACATAACCCTTCTGCATTTGAGGCTTGTGGCAAAGGCACCCTGGATGCTCTTCGAGATTTCATAGAAAGTGCTCATGTTGATCTGCCTGAGGACCTGCCGCCCATGTCAGCGGGCGTTTTCGGATATATGGGTTATGACGGCGTCCGGTTGATGGAAAACCTGCCGAACGAAAACCCGGATGCATTGGGTCTGCCCGACGGGCTTTTTCTGCGCCCGACAATGATCGCCGTTTTTGACTCAGTTAAAGACGAGGTCATCCTCGTTACGCCCGTGCGACCTAACGAAGGCACCACAGCCAAAATGGCTTATGAGAAAGCGCTCGACCGGCTTGAGCGAACAATCTCTCGTTTTGATCAGACCCTGCCTCATGCTGAACCTGAGGTGGATGTCGCAGCCTTGCCTGCACCGACCTCCAATACCCCAAAGGAGACCTATTTCGATATGGTCGCCCGCGCAAAAGAGTACATCGCTGCAGGGGACATTTTTCAGGCGGTCCTCAGCCAACGCTTTGAGACAGATTTTGAACTTCCCCCCTTTGCGCTCTACCGGGCGCTGCGCCGGATCAATCCATCGCCCTATCTCTTCTTTCTGAATTTTGAAGGCTTCTCGTTGGTTGGTTCAAGTCCGGAAATTCTCGTGCGCGTGCGGGACGGGAAGGTCACCATTCGCCCTATCGCAGGCACGCGTCACAGAGGTGCAAACCGCGCAGAAGACGAGGCAATTGCAGAAGACCTGCTCAGCGATCCAAAGGAACGCGCAGAGCACCTGATGCTTTTAGATCTGGGACGAAATGATGTTGGGCGTGTCTCGAAACTCGGCTCCGTCGAGGTGACAGACCAGTTCGCGCTGCAATACACATCCCATCTCATTCATATCGTGTCGAATGTGGAAGGTGATCTCGATCCCCGTTTTGATGCCATTGCCGCACTGATTGCCGGGCACCCGGCGGGGACTGTTTCTGGTGCGCCCAAAGTGCGTGCCATGGAGATCATTGACGAGCTGGAGCTTGAAAAACGTGGTGCCTATGCAGGCCTCGTTGGCTATTTCTCCGCCGGTGGCGACATGGATACCTGCATCGTTCTGCGAACCGCCGTCGTCAAAGACGGCAAAATGTATGTTCAGGCTGGAGGCGGCGTCGTTGCTGATTCAACGCCTGAATATGAGTATGCAGAGTCTGTGAACAAGGCAAAAGCGCTCTTCCGCGCCGCTGAAGAGGCTGTCCGTTTCGCGTCAGAGGCTGGACGCGGCCAGTAATCCGGCATCGCTTGACCCGTCCGGGTCAGCCATTTCGCTAATTGGCGCAAGCTCCAGCCCCTTGCTCGCAAGACCTCGGGCCCAAACTTCAAGCACATCAAGTGTCATCTCATGGGGATGAGCGATCGCAATCGCCCTGCCGGTGGCCCGTGCGGTATTTTCAAGTTCATCGAGCTGCGCAAGCAAACCGTCAGCACCCGCTGCATGATCTAGAAACACGTCTCGGCTAACCGTTGTCGCTCCGGCAGCCTCGCCGATCTTTGCCGCCAGAGTGTTTGCCGATGTCCGGCTGTCGAGAAAGAGCATGCCTCGCGCGCGGGCCTCACGCATGACCGGCAGCAGAGCGCGAACATCTGCCGTAAACCGGCTTCCCATATGGTTGTTAAAGCCGATGGCACCTGGAAACTGATCAAGCTGCCGTGCCAAAAGAGAAGCGATTTGGTCGCTTGTCTGATCAATCAGCAGCGCATTGGGGCCTGGGTCAGCGTCACCCTCTGGCTCCATGGGGATGTGAACCATCACCTCATGACCGCGCGCCAATGCCTCCTCTGCAAGGCCCTGCGACGCCCGGCCATATGGCAGGAAGGAAAGTGTCACCTCTGCAGGGAGTTCAATAGCCCGTCGGGTCGACTTTGGGTCCAACCCTAGATCATCCATGACCACCGCAATCTGCGGACGCTGCGGTTCGGCCAGGGACAAGCCTGCAGGTTCGATGATCGGCTGGGTGACTTGAAGAGCAACGGCGACGTCCGCTGCAGCGAAATCGGCAGGCAGATCGAGGAAATTGGTTTCAGGCTTAGCCAAAACCGTGTTCTCTTCTGCCACAATGTGGGGCACTTCAGCTTCTGCGGCGATCATTTCAGATAAACTGCCTGCAACCATGACTGGTTGAGCGCTGGCAGGACCAAGGACCCGGGGCATAGGTCTGTTGGACGTCAAAGGCGCTTCGAGGCCACCTGGTACGGGCGCCTCAACAGTGTCAACAACAGCAATCAGGTCAGCGGTTCTGTCGGGAAGCGCGTACCCAGCAGACAGGCCAACCAACGCGCCCAAGGCCAGCGCTGCGCATATCGCAAGCGCATAGCCACCCGACCCGACAGGGTCAGACGTCTTGACGTCGTTTTGCTGGTCTTGTCGCACGCTGTGTTTCCCTCACTGCACATTTGTCCACAAGTGCGGACGGCCCCAATATACAGTAGATTTCCACCCCTATTTCACCATATGTAGTGCATGGTTCGCAATGGAGGGAATTGGCTTATCCACAGGTTTTAGCCAGAGATTTGCCCCTCTTGTTGCGGAAGATCGGCGTGCCTATAAGGAAGTCCCTATATATTGCAGCTACTTAACTGAGGCATTGGCAGGCGCAGGGCGCCACCATCCCCACTCGTACGGAGTTCGCAGCGATGCTGCTATTGATCGATAATTATGACAGCTTCACCTACAACCTGGTTCATTTCCTGGGCGATGTGGGTGCTGACTGTGTGGTCCACCGCAATGATAAGATCAGCGTCGGCGATGCAATGGCGCTGAGGCCAGACGCCATCGTGATTTCACCAGGCCCTTGCGATCCGGACCGCGCAGGCATCTGCCTTGATCTGGTTACAGCAGCTGCGGAAGTAGAACTGCCACTGTTTGGCGTGTGCCTTGGTCATCAGTCCATTGGGCAGGCATTTGGCGCAACCATTGTACGGGCACCGGAAATGATGCACGGCAAAATGAGCCCAATCTCCCATGAAGGCAAAGGTGTGTTTGCTGGACTGCCGAACCCTTTTGAGGCAACCAGATATCATTCGCTCACGATCGCCCCGGAAAGTCTTCCCGACTGCCTTGAGGTGACCGCCCGCAGCGATGATGGCGTCATCATGGGGGTCCAACATCGAACACTCCCCATTCATGGTGTTCAATTTCACCCCGAAAGCATTGCGTCGGAACATGGACGCGACATTCTTGCTAACTTCCTGGACCTTGCAGGCGTCAAACGCACGCTCCCAGCTTGACCAACTTGAATTGCCTGCCTGAATAGCCAGCTGAACAGATTGAGTAGTATGACCGACTTTAAAAGCCTGATTGCAAAAGTAGCCGATGGACATGCCCTCTCCAGTGGGGACGCGGAGGCCGCCTTTAACGCCATGATGTCCGGCGACGCAACATCGGGTCAGATTGGTGCCTTCCTAATGGCACTGCGTGTGCGTGGTGAAACCATCGATGAGATCACGGCGGGCGCCAAGATCATGCGGTCAAAGGCAGTGCACGTCCCTGCCCCTGCAAATGCGATCGACACGTGCGGGACTGGCGGCGATGCGTCCGGCACCTACAACATCTCGACTGCGGCATCGTTTGCTGTGGCTGCTTGCGGTGTTCCTGTGGCGAAGCACGGCAATAAGGCGCTCTCGTCAAAATCAGGTTCCGCCGAGGTCCTGGAGAAACTTGGCGTTAAGCTCGACATCGGTCCCGAACAGATCCGCAGATGCATTGATGAAGCCGGTATCGGTTTCATGTTCGCGCCTGCCCATCATTCAGCCATGAGGCATGTGGGCCCGACACGGGCGGAACTGGGCACACGGACGATCTTCAATCTTCTGGGTCCCTTGTCCAACCCCGCGGGCGCCAAATTTCAAGTCGTCGGTGTTTTTGATCACAAGTGGGTTGAACCACTCGCCCATGTTTTAAAGAACCTCGGCTCCACAAGGGTTTGGGTCATGCATGGCAGTGATGGACTGGATGAACTCACCACCACTGGACCGAGCTGGGTTGCAGAACTCAAGGACGGGAGCGTCTCGACCTTTGAAGTCACACCAGATGAGGTTGGCCTGCCACGGGCCTCCGCTGCGGATCTCAAAGGCGGCGATCCAGACGAAAACACCGCTGCACTCCGACGGCTGCTTGACGGAGAGACTGGGCCCTATCGCGACATTGTTGCACTCAATGCCGCCGCCTCTCTTGTTGTTGCGGGCAAGGCATCCACACTTAAAGACGGTGTACAAATAGCTGGTGATGCAATTACATCCGGCGCTGCAAAAGCAGCGCTCGACAGGCTTGTCGCTGTTTCAAACGAGGCCTGATCCATGGCAGACATCTTAGACAAGATCGGTGCCTATAAGCTGGAGGAGATAGCGACCGCGAAGGCTGCGCTGCCCCTGACAGCGCTTGAAGAAAAAGCGAAAGCAGCCTCGTCCCCCCGCGGTTTTGCCAAGTCACTTCGCGCGTCCGTGCAAGCGGGCCGATATGCGCTCATCGCAGAAATCAAAAAAGCGAGCCCGTCCAAGGGACTGATCCGAGCTGACTTTGATCCGCCGGAACTTGCAAGAGCCTATGAAGCAGGTGGCGCCACCTGTCTTTCCGTTCTGACCGATGGTCCGTCCTTTCAGGGCGCGCCAGAATTTCTGACGGCTGCCCGAGCTGCGGTTTCTCTGCCGGCTCTGCGCAAGGATTTTCTCTACGACCCGTACCAGGTTGTGCAGGCGCGGGCCTGGGACGCCGACTGTATCCTGATCATCATGGCAAGTGTCGGCGATGCCCAAGCAGCGGAACTCGAACAGACCGCCTTTGACTGGGGGATGGATGTGCTCATCGAAGTTCATGACGGAGATGAGCTGGACCGGGCACTCAACCTCAAAAGCCCGTTGATTGGCATCAACAACCGAAACCTGCGGACCTTTGAAACCAGCCTTCAAACGACGCTGGACCTCGCGCCGCGCGTGCCCACGGATCGAATGATTGTTGGGGAAAGTGCCTTATCGACGCCAGAAGATCTCGCCACGCTGTCGCGCGCAGGCGTCAATACGTTCCTCATTGGCGAAAGCTTGATGCGCCAAAACGACGTGGCTCAGGCCACCCGCACCCTGCTTCAGAGGGAAGTTGCATGACGGTCTATATCCGACCAGTTGAACCAGACGAAATTCCCTTGCTGGGTCCAATTGAAAAATCGGCAGGTGAGTTGTTTCGAGACCAGGGCATGGACGATGTCGCTGATGGCGGCCAAATGCCCGCCACCTTCATTCTGTCCTTCACTCGTTTCGGTGGCGCTCTTGTTGCCGATGTGGATGGCGCCGTTGCAGGCTTCGCCCTGGTCGCTGCTTATGACAAACACGCACACCTTTATGAAGTTTCGGTTGGACGGGAGTTTCAAGGTCAAGGCATTGGGCGCAAACTGGTTCTGTCCGCTTGTGACTGGGCTGTTTCGCATGAATACGCAGCACTCACACTCTCAACCTTTAGTGACGTGCCCTGGAATGCGCCATTCTACGCAACACTTGGGTTTGGGGTGCTCCCGGAGTCGGAATGGAGTCCTGCCTTTCACGTGTTAAGAGGCCGGGAAGAGGACGCCGGGCTCGACATTAGTCGGCGGGTTTTCATGAGGAAGGAACTTGCATGAGCGATAAGAAGCTCAGTCATGTTGATGTGGATGGGCGTATTGCGATGGTTGATGTCACAGAGAAGGATGTGACAGACCGTGTGGCAACTGCCTGTGGCCGCGTCACAATGGAACCTGCAACACTTGATCTCATCCTCGAAAACCGCATCGCCAAAGGCAATGTGATTGAGGCAGCGCGTCTCGCGGGCATTATGGGTGCCAAACGCACGCACGAATTGATCCCTCTCTGCCATCCGCTTCTTATCAACAAAGTCGCCATCGACATTGAAGCTGACGAAGCCACAAGTTCGCTGACTGTTGAGGCTACCGTACGCGTCTCTGGCAAGACCGGTGTGGAGATGGAAGCGCTGACGGCGGTGAGCGTCGCCTGTCTCACCATCTATGACATGGCGAAAGCTGTTGATCGCAGCATGACCATTGGAGAGGTGCGCCTCACCCACAAGTCAGGCGGCAAATCCGGGACCTACAACGCATCATGAGCGCTGCCCCTCTCCTTCCCGTTGATGATGCTATCGCGCGCATTGGGTCTGCAATCTCGCCGCTCGCCACAGAACAGGTACCTGTCTTTGACGCGGGCGGACGTGTCCTCGCCGAGCCACTCACCGCAAGAAGGACACATCCGCCTTTCGATGGTTCAGCGATGGATGGCTATGCGGTTCGCCACAACGACACGACCAACATCCCCGCGCAACTTACTGTTGTTGGGGAAAGCGCTGCTGGCGGTTCTTTTGATCAAACACTCAGTGAAAACGAGGCGGTTCGCATTTTTACCGGTGCGCCGCTTCCCGCAGGTGCCGACACCATCGTCATCCAAGAGGACACTGAACGTGATGGCGACACAGTCATTATCAATGAGGCACCGAAATCCGGTCAGCACATTCGTCGCGCAGGCATTGATTTCACCGAGGGAGACAGCTTCTTTACGGAAGGTCGCATTCTTTCTGCGAGTGATGTCGCGCTTGCCGCTGCGATGAACATTCCGGATGTCGCGGTTGTGCGGAAACCTCGCGTCGCTTTCTTTGCGACGGGTGATGAGCTCGTCTTACCTGGTGAAATACCTGGACCTAATCAGATTGTTAGTTCGAACAGTCCAGGGCTTGCAGCCCTCATCACCGAGCTTGGCGGCATTCCCGTCGATTTGGGTATTGCACGGGACAATGAGGCAAGCATCCGCGAGTGCGCCGAGCGCGCAAGTCAGGCTGATATTCTCGTCACCGTTGGTGGTGCATCCGTTGGCGACCACGACCTTGTCCAGCCGGTTCTGACCTCGCTGGGTCTCCGCGTTGACTTCTGGCGTATCGCAATGCGTCCGGGCAAGCCGCTCATGTTTGGCGATTTCAATGGGACACCGTTCGTCGGCCTGCCTGGCAACCCTGTGTCTGCACTGGTTTGCGGGCACCTGTTTCTGAGGGCTGCGATTGCCGCGAGACTGGGTGCATGTGCGGCACACCCTGCGCTTGTGCCGGTAACATTGGCGACGGATCTTCGCGAAAATGACAAGCGGCAGGACTATCTGCGCGCGACAATTGACGTTGTCGATGGCGGCTGGATAGCGACACCGCTCAATCGGCAGGACAGCTCCATGTTGAGCGCTCTATCACGAAGCCACTGCCTTCTGGTACGCGCACCGCATGCTCCAGCGGCTAAAACTGGCTACACCTGTCCTGCTGTTTTGCTCCGCGCCCCGGACTTATCCACAGATTAGGGTTGACGGTTCACGAGAACCAAACTAGAACAGAATCAGATGTTTTTGATTTGTTCTCGACTCTGATGAGTTGTCCACAGATCTCAGACTGCACTGTTATTGATTGTAGGATGATTTCGTTACTGGACTTTAGGGCACTCAACTGGGGTTCTTGAAGTACAGGCATCTCGGAGACTGCTGATGCTGACGCGCAAACAACACGAATTGCTTATGTTCATCAACGAACGGATCAAAGAGACTGGTGTGTCTCCTTCCTTCGATGAGATGAAGGATGCGCTGGATCTTCGATCCAAATCCGGTATTCACCGGCTGATCACTGCTTTGGAAGAGCGTGGATTTCTGCGACGGTTACCCCATCGTGCCCGTGCACTTGAGATTCTAAAGCTGCCTGAGTCCGCGTCTCCAAGTTTTGGACGGAACAGCGGTTTCTCGCCCTCCGTCATTGAAGGCAGTCTTGGGAAGACGCAGATGCCTTCCACGCTGCCCGCTAATGAAGACGCCATGCCTATATCAGTCATGGGCCGGATTGCCGCTGGTACCCCGATTGAAGCCCTGCAGGAAGAAAGCCATCAGGTATCTGTTCCTGTCGATATGCTGGCGCGAGGTGAGCATTACGCCCTTGAGGTCAAAGGCGACTCGATGATTGATGCGGGAATTCTCGACGGAGACACAGTGGTAATTGAGCGCTGTGATACGGCCAACAATGGCGAGATTGTTGTGGCGCTTGTTGATGATCAGGAAGCGACCCTGAAGCGCCTGCGTCGTAAAGGGAACTCCGTGGCTTTGGAAGCCGCCAATCCTGCCTATGAGACCCGGATTTTTGGGCCTGACCGTGTGAAAGTTCAGGGTCGGCTTGTCGGATTGCTTCGTCGCTACTGAGGGTCCCATCCCGACGAGGGGCCTGACCAGGGTCTGGCACCGCGCCAGTCGCGCACCGTTTCCACACGCTCGATATTGCCATCTTCGTCAAGATAGATTGCATGGGCACCTTCGCGCGCAACATCAAAGCGATCAATGATCAGAATGGCGTTGCAGGACTCACGCGCCATTCGGCGAACGGGAACTGACGCGATCACGATATTTGCTTCCCGACAGTCATCGTCGAGCGCTGCAGACGATGTTGGAAGTGCTACGATTGGTGTTCCTTCAGCCACGCATCCAATATCATCACAAGGCAACCGGCGCTCGGAGATGTTCGTATCCGGAGCCTCGCCATTTCGTCGCAACCAGCTTTCACGTGCATATCGGGGGGTTCGGCCCGACCAAAGGTAACGCCCACCTTCTTCTTTCACTGCCGCAAGCTTCGCATCCCGGTTCACCAGAATGTCAGGCGTATTTGGATGTGATGCCAGATAAAAGCCAAGGAGAAGCGGGATCACACCTGCACGACGGAGGCTGGTCTGCCAGAGTGCTATCCAGGCGCCGCCCAGCGAGATCAAAGCAAGAGCGAAAGTTGAGAACGACCCGATGGTCACAACCGCGCCAGCCCAATTGCTGACTTCGTCGGCAACCCAGATGACACCAGCAAGTCCCACCTCCATCACCCAAAGTGCGGGGGCCTCCAACCCTAATGGCATGAGGATGTAGGCGATAAGTGCCGAGGGCATGATCAGTGTACCTACCAACGGCATCGCAGCCATGTTGCCTACAAGCCCAAAAGCTGCCATCCGATTGAAATGGAAGGCCGCAAAGGGCGCTGTCGCCGCTCCCGCAACCAGGCTCGTGATGCACAAAGTGATCATATAGACGGTGCCCAAGCGCATGGCACCAGACAGGCCCGTCGCGTTTTCCTTGAAGCGCAGAAGTTGCAACTCCTGTTTTTGATAAACGGCTACCAGAGCGGTCACCGCAGCAAATGACATCTGAAATCCAGGCTCCAACAGACTTTCCGGCCTCATCAGCAGAACGATGACGGCTGCCAGGGCGACGTTGCGCAGGGAGAATGCGGGTCGATCGATTAGCACTGCGATGAACATGAGGGCAGCCATAATGAACGCTCTTTGGGTCGCGACCGATCCACCTGAGAGAAAGAGATATGCAAGAGCGCCCACCAGCGCGATCGATGCTGCCCACTTCTTAATGGGATACCGATGTGCCAGTGGTGGGAAAAGTGCCAACGCTGCCCGAACCAACCAAAACAACGTGCCTGCAAAAAGGGCCATGTGAAGCCCTGAAATCGCCAGAATGTGAGCGAGCCCTGCATCGCGAAGGTCTTGTTCAACATCATCGTCGATGGCGTGCCTCAAGCCCGTCATGAGTGCAGCTGCGACAGGTCCTTCCTCTTTGGACATGGACTCAATTACATGACGGGCGACTGTCTCCCGCACCGATGCGATGGTTATCTGCCACCCCGCTAATTGCCCGGTGCTCAATATGTCAGGAGCCACAAGGGTGACACCTGTCCCACCCAACCCTCGAAACCAGGCCTGCCGTGCAAAGTCGAACGCGCC
Organism: Parvibaculaceae bacterium PLY_AMNH_Bact1; assembly: GCA_032881465.1. Classification (NCBI taxonomy): domain Bacteria; kingdom Pseudomonadati; phylum Pseudomonadota; class Alphaproteobacteria; order Hyphomicrobiales; family Parvibaculaceae; species Parvibaculaceae bacterium PLY_AMNH_Bact1. The sequence continues at coordinate 1,463,921 of CP126168.1, read as the reverse complement.
TGGGGCAACCGGTTCTGCTGGAGGCCACAGCATGGCCCGGGTCTTAATTTCATCACCTGGCCAGATCGGCGCATGTTCCTGACGCACTCGGAGCCGGACACGTGCCGGAAGCCCCTCGTCCGGCAATCCGCCGATAAAGGTCGGCTTTAGGAGAAGGGTTGTGCCTCCTTCCTGGTTCAGGCTCGCCTGCATGACCCGACCTTCTATCGGGGCCCCTCGCATTTCCGCGTGTAGCACCGGCGCTGCCACGCTGAGAGTGCGCAGTTGAGCTGCCAGGAACCCAAGTGCTGCACAAAGGACCAGCGCAGCAGCGATCGCCAGCCAGCCCCTGTTGCGCATTAGATAGACGGCAAGGGCAGCACAGAGAAAGCAGACAATTGACCATCCGACATAAGGTTCAGTAGGTAGAGAAAAATAGACAGCGATTCCCCCAGCAATGCCGATGGGCACCCAAAGGCTCAGATTGGCCTGTTCACCGGCACAGAGGTCCCGCCAACGCTGTCGCAAGCGTCGAGCGTCGCTCTCAATGAGACCTTTTGCGTCCTCAAAAGACCATTTGGGCCCAAGATGAGGCAGAATTTTTCGAAAAATACTCATTTCGCCATTGAGTATGGCTGAAAAATCGCAGGGTTGTGCGAAAAAGTCATGATCAACAGGTCTTTGGTCAGAGCCTGTGATGTGCTAAAGAACCCCAGCCGAAGGGTCCTATTTCCCTCGCGGCGACTTAGCCTGTGGGTCTCCATTTCCGGCGCACCTTCCAGCGGTCTTCCGACCCGGCTTGCCCATATTGTGAACCACACCCCACCGCGAGAAATGTCTCGCGATGTTAGCGGAGCTTGATTGAACCTTTGAGCGGATCTGACACAGTCGTAACGCGTTTTGCCCCCTCTCCAACAGGTTTCCTGCATATTGGTGGAGCGCGAACGGCGCTGTTCAATTGGCTATTTGCGCGTCATCACGGCGGCAAATTCCTGATGCGGATTGAAGATACGGATCGAGAGCGCTCAACGGATGAGGCGATTGATGCCATCTTTGCAGGTCTGACCTGGCTTGGCCTTGAGTGGGATGATGAGCCGGTTTATCAGTTTGCCCAACAGGCCAGGCATGTTGAAATTGTTCAGCAGCTGCTGGCGTCGGGGGATGCCTATCATTGTTACTGCTCCCCCGAAGAGCTGACAGAAATGCGGGAGAAAGCGCGTTCAGAGGGCCGGCCGATGCGCTATGACGGCACTTGGCGGGAGAAGGATGCTGCAGACGCCCCTGATGGGGTCGCGCATGTCGTGCGGTTCAAAGCCCCGAAAGAAGGCAAAACGCTGGTCAAAGATCAGGTCATGGGTGATGTCTCCTTTGACAATGATCAACTGGATGATCTCATCCTGCTCCGGTCTGACGGAACCCCCACCTATATGCTGTCTGTCGTTGTCGACGATCACGACATGGGAGTTACGCACATCATTCGGGGCGACGACCATTTGACCAATGCGGCGCGGCAGGCTCAGATTTATGACGCGCTGGGGTGGACGCCACCAATATTCTCTCACGTTCCACTCATTCATGGTTCTGATGGTGCCAAACTGTCCAAACGACATGGTGCCCTTGGCGCAGAAGCCTATCGGGACATGGGCTATCTGCCAGAAGCGATGCGGAACTATCTGGTCCGCCTTGGCTGGAGCCACGGGGATGACGAGATCTTCTCGACTGACCAGGCGATTGAATGGTTCAACCTGGACAGTATTGGCAAGTCACCGGCGCGGTTTGATTTCGCGAAGCTCGAAAACCTCAATGCACATTACATCCGGCTCGCTGATGATGATCGGCTGACCGATTTGACGCTTGCGACAATGAAGACGCTGGAAGACTGGCCAACAGAGGACAGCACTTTTCGAAAGCGCCTCCGAACTGCAATGCCAGGCCTCAAGGAACGCGCGAAGACGCTGGTCGAGCTTGCCGAGGGCGCCGATTATCTGCGTCGGTCCCGGCCGCTTGAACTCACCGGAAAAGCAAAGAAGGCTCTCAAAGATGATGCCCGGATTGTTTTGGGACGTCTCGCCGATGCGCTACCTGCGGAGGCAGGATGGACATCAGAGGGGCTGGAAAACGCCATCACAGAATTTCTTGCTGCCGAAGACATCAAGCTGGGTAAGGTAGCGCAGCCGCTGCGTGCTGCTCTGACTGGCGGAAGTGTCTCACCCGGAATTTACGACGTACTCGCATCACTTGGCCGAGATGAAGCCATCGAGAGGATACGAGACCAAGTTTAAGCCTATGCGTCCGGCGGTGGCCGGAACTGCATCAGGTATCTATAATGCCGCAACCATTCTCGCCCAACGGAGCCAATACCTTCCGGGGCGGGAGGACAAGTGAAGGAACAGGTCAACGCCATGACGATAGATAGAAGTGCACGACAAACAAATGAAACTGCCAAGCTCGAAGTTGGCGGCGAATCCTACGACCTGCCCATCTTTCAAGGCGTTGTCGGACCTCGCGCCATCGACGTCAGTAAGCTCTATGGCCAGTCAGGCTATTTCACATTCGACCCAGGGTTTACGTCTACTGCCAGCTGTGACAGCGACATTACCTATATTGACGGTGACAAAGGCGAGCTTCTCTATCGGGGATATCCAATTGAGGGACTTGCTAATAGCGGGAACTTCCTAGAAACAGCCTATCTGTTGCTGAACGGCGAATTGCCGACTGGGCAGGAATTCTCAGAGTTCGAAAAGGCCATTACCAATCACACGATGGTCCACGAGCAGATGCAGAATTTCGTTCGTGGTTTCCGCCGTGATGCCCACCCAATGTCCATTATGGTCGGCATGGTCGGCGCACTTTCTGCGTTCTACCACGACTCTACGGACATCAATGATCCGCACCAGCGGATGGTCGCTAGCCGTCGCATGATTGCGAAAATCCCAACAATCGCTGCCATGGCTTACAAATATTCAATCGGCCAACCGGTCGTCTACCCACGCAATGACCTCGGCTATGCTGAAAACTTCATGCATATGTGCTTTGCGGTGCCTGCGGAGGAATATCAGGTCAACCCGGTGATCGCGAAGGCAATGGATAAGATCTTCATTCTCCATGCTGATCACGAGCAAAACGCGTCCACATCAACTGTACGTCTTGCTGGCTCCTCTGGGGCTAATCCTTTCGCCTGCATCGCAGCGGGCATTGCCTGCCTCTGGGGCCCTGCGCATGGTGGTGCCAATGAAGCTGCACTAAATATGTTGGAGGAAATTGGGTCTGTTGACCGCATTCCAGAATATGTGGCGAAAGCCAAGGACAAGGACGATCCTTTCCGTCTGATGGGCTTTGGTCACCGGGTCTACAAAAACTATGACCCACGGGCAACCGTCATGCAGCAGGCGTGTCATGAGGTCCTGAAGGAGCTGGGCATCAAAGACGATCCACTTCTGGACGTTGCGATGGAGCTTGAAAAGATTGCGCTGAGCGATGAATACTTCATCGAGAAGAAGCTCTATCCAAATATCGACTTCTATTCCGGTATTACGCTGAAAGCCCTCGGCTTCCCAACAACCATGTTTACAGTCCTGTTCGCGCTTGCACGGACAACAGGCTGGGTTGCGCAATGGAATGAAATGGTCCGCGATCCTGAGCAGCGGATTGGCCGCCCACGCCAGCTCTACAATGGCGCCCCAAGCCGGGACTATGTCGACGTTGCCAAGCGATAAACGGCACTGACATAGATCTAAGAAAGGCGCTTCCCAATCGGGCAAGCGCCTTTTTTATGCGGCAGGCTTTTCGCCCAGCATTTCCAACACAACATTTGCAGCGCGCGTGCTAGGGCTCGGGCCGCCAACGCCCATGAGATCACGCATCTCCGCAAGATCGACGAGTGCTTGCCTGCGTTCTTCGGTATCGCCGATGAGTGGAATAAGGGCTGCGCTTAAGTCCTCAGATTTGCAGTGGTCTTGCAAAAACTCCTTCACGGCCGGTCGGTCCAATATCAAATTGACCAGAACAACCGTCGGCACCTTGAGAAACCTTGAAACACTCCAGGCGGCAACGGGGTCGATTTTGTAGGCCACCACCATAGGAATTCCGGCAAGCCCCAACTCCAGAGACACGGTGCCCGATGCCGCGATTGCGGCGGTCGCCGCTGCAAACGCACCGCGTTTCTCTTCGTCACCGAAAGCCAAAACAGGCTCCACCGGCCAGTCTTTCACAGCTTCGACAACGAGATCCTCGACATGGGGTACAACGGGGATAACAACGCTCAGGCCTTCGTGATGTGCTGCCACCTGCGCCACGGTCTCTCCCATAAGTCCAATAAGGCGCTTTACTTCATTCGTGCGGCTGCCCGGCAGCGCAAGCAATACCGGAGCGTCTGCCGCGATTCCCTTTTGCTCGCGAAAAGCTCTGCCCTCTTCAGACGATGCTATCTTCTCAATTGCAGGGTGTCCCACATACTCACAATCCAGTCCGGCCTCGGCACGAAAGAAGGCTGGCTCAAAGGGGAGTAGTGCAAGCACTTTACGTAAGTAGGTCGCCATCGCTTTCGCACGACCGCGGCGCCAGGCCCACACACTCGGCGATACATAGTTTGCGATGGGAATCTCAGGCGCTTTCCTGTGGATCCGCTTTGCGACCGTATGGGTAAAGTCCGGACTGTCAATAATGACGACCAAGTCAGGTCGTGTCTCCACGGCATGACGCGTGGTTTCTGACATACGCCGCAAAATCAGCGGTAGGCGCGGTATCACTTCCCTTGGCCCCATAACGGCGATATCGGTCATGGGGAAGATCGATGATAATCCCTCCGCCTCCATGCGTGGCCCACCTACACCTGAGAAGCGCACTCTATCGCCAAGGACATTGCGCACCGAGGTCATCAATGCGGCACCCAAAGTGTCCCCTGACGTCTCACCAACGACTAGCATAATGTGATGAGGATCTGTCACTCGCCCTCTCCAACGCCAGCAGGAAGGCCGACAACAAATAAACCCAATTCATCGGCGCGTTTTCCAACACCATCAACATTTGCTATCAGCGCGCCAGAAGCTTCATAGACAATTCCTGCCAGCCCTGCCTCCGCCGCATTCTCGACCGTTGTGAGCCCCAAAGTAGGGAGGTCAACTCGCCTTTCCTGCCCCGGTTTCGGGAGTTTTACCAGGACGCCGGATCTTCCGGGCCTACTGGGCAGCCTAGAAACGCGCCCAAGCATTTCATCCGTACCTGCATTATCTTCGACGGCGAGGACCTGTCCATTCGCCACGACCGCACCCTGACCCAAGTCTTTTGCGCCTCGTTCTCGAACGATTTCAACAGCCATTTGAATGTCCGTTTCATCCGCCAAAGACGGAGTCGTCGTCGTCAATGACCCCGCAGGCGCAACAAGTTCAGCAGCAACCTCTTCAGCAGGACGAATGTGAAACCCGTGGGTTTCCTCGAAATACCTAACTGTACCGCTGAGAAGACCGTCATCGCCGCGTCGCAACAAACCAATCACCCGCACGATAGATTTCAAAATCGTCATATCTGGTCGGAAGTTGAAAAAGGTCGGTCGGTCCAATGGCCCGATCATGACCAGATCTCGGCAACGCGCTTGTTTAAGCAGCTCAATTGTCTTGCCCAACGCCCCATAGCGAACCCAGGCGTGGGGAAACTCCGCAATCGCTGGATCACTCCATCCCTTGATGCCGACTATGAATACAGGTCGTCCCTTCGTTACAGCTGCTTCTGCAACGATGCTCGGCAATGGGCCCCCGCCCGCGATAATTCCGAGGGTCGGTTTCTCAGGAAGTGCAGCGCTCATTTCTGATCTGCGCTTTCTACGCCTTAGTCATCTGTCGAAGCGCGTGGCATGCAGATGGACCTGCTTGTCTCATCTTTGATGAAGTCAATGATATCCATCACATCTTGCTGTTCGTTGAAGAGAGCTGCAACATCCTCGACGCGCTCGCGAAGCGTCCCCTCTTCCGCGAAGAGCATTCGATAGGCAGCCCGCAACGCATGTATCTGTTCCCGCTCAAAGCCGCGCCGTTTCATGCCAATCACGTTCAAACCTGCGAGGCGCGCCCGGTTTCCCAGGACCATGCCATACGGAATGACATCGTTTTCGACGCCACTCATGCCGCCAATGAAAGAATGTTTCCCGATACGCGTAAACTGATGCACACCAGCGCCGCCGCTCACGATGACGAAATCATCAATGATGCAATGACCTGCAAGCATGACATTGTTGGAAAGAACTACACCATTTCCAACCTTTGTATCGTGTCCCACATGCGCGCCTGTCAGAAAAGCACAGTTATTCCCCACCTCAGTTACCAGTCCGCCACCCTCGGTCCCTGAGTTCATTGTCACATGCTCTCGGATCATATTGTCTGATCCGACGATAAGCTCGCTCTCCTCCCCCTCATATTTGAGGTCTTGAGGTGGCTGCCCGATTGAGGCAAAGGGGAAAATCTCGGTACGGGCACCAACACTGGTTTTTCCATCCACCACAACATGAGAGTGGAGTTTGACACTCTCTGCCAGGCGGACACGGGGGCCGATGATTGAGTATGGCCCGACAACAACATCAGATGCCAGCTCGGCGGATGCATCAACGATTGCTGTTTCGTGTACTTGGGTCATTCGCCCTCTTCCGCGTCGCGGATCATGGCCGCATAATCAGCTTCAGCAACAACGACCCCATCCACTTTCGCAATTCCACGGAACTTCCAAACCGGCCCGCGGTTCTGCAATTTTGATACATGCAGCTCCAACTGATCACCGGGCACAACGGGTTTGCGGAACTTCGCTTTATCAATCGCCATGAAGTAAACGATTTTCTTCCCGGCGTCGCCTTCTGTCCCATGGATCACAAGTGCGCCAGCCGTCTGAGCCATGGCTTCAACAATAAGTACGCCGGGAAAGACCGGGTGGCCTGGAAAGTGTCCTTGAAAATAGGGATCGTTGATCGTGACATTCTTGACTCCGACCGCCGATTCACACCCGTTCATGTCGCGGATCTTATCGATTAATAGCATCGGATAGCGATGGGGAAGCAGTTCCATCACTCGGTTTACATCGGCAGAATCCAAACTGACCCCACCACTGCCTTCCACTTCGTTTGCCGTCTCAGTCATATCCCTGTTTCCAAACCTAAACCGTCCTCTTCGAACGATAGGCTAGTGCTTAACACCCTAGCCCTTCTTTTTCCCATACTCTTTCGCCATCCGCTGCAACGCTATCAGCTCGCGCTGCCATTCCCTTACAGGCTTTGCGGGTGTGCCGCCCCAACGCTCGCCCGTAGGAATGTCATGAATGACACTTGACCGCGCCGCAATCTGAACGCCATCGCCAATCTTGATGTGACCAATCGTGCCGACGCGCGCTCCAAGCGCGACATAGTCGCCAAACTCACCGCTCCCCGACAGGCCACATTGAGCGACGATAATACACCCCTGGCCTATGACGACATTGTGGCCAATCTGAACCAAGTTATCGATCTTTGTTCCAGCACCAACGATTGTGTCAGGCCCAGCACCTCGATCTATCGTGGTGTTCGCACCGATCTCTACATCATCCTGTACAATTACCCGCCCGAGTTGTGGGATTTTTTCATGGGTAGGCAACCCCATTGCAAACCCAAAACCGTCCTGTCCGATACGAACACCAGGGTGAACAATGACACGATCCCCGATGTGAGCATGGGATATGGTGACGCCCGCTCCGATGTAGCTATCTCGCCCAACGGTGCAGCCCTTGGTCACGATGGCACCGGAGGCAATCACAGCCCCGGCCCCAACTTCGCAATCTGCGCTGACAACAGCGCCCGGCTCAATCGTCACTCCTTCCCCCACCTTGGCGGAAGGGTGCACGTGCGCCGCGGCACTCACCACCGACGCATCCCCAAAGGTATCTGATGGGCGACAACTTGTTGGATAGAAGCACTGTGCAGCAAGTGCGTAAGACCTATACGGTTGATCGCTTACCAACAGTGCGATGCCGTCAGGGGCCTTATCAACAAACTTGCTGCCGACGATACATGCACTAGCCTTAGTTGCTTCGAAGGCCGCGACATATTTCGGATTGTCGAGAAACGCAATCTCGTCCTGCCCGGCTTTGTCGAGTGGCGCCACATCAACGATCGAGATAGTTTCGTCAGACTTCTCATGCACGGATGCTTCTATCCGCGACGCCAATTCGCCCAATGAAAACGGGCCTTCTCTTTCAAAGAAGCGTGGATCAGCCATAGTTCCTTCAGGTCCCCGTCTTTCAGAGTGAGGCTATTGGCCGTTCGTTTCGCCACTTACCGGCGTAACCGTCACCTTCGTAAGGCGTTGGTTTAAGAGGGCCATGGCTTCAGATGTGATGTTCAGGTCCAGGCCACCGGCTAGAACATTTGCCTGGTCGATCAAAAGGCCAGCATTGTGCTTTTGTAGAAGCTCGCTGAAAATCGGCTTAATCACTTCAGCGATCTGACTGTTTGCTTGAGCCCGCCCACGCTGAATTGCTTGCTGCCGTACTGCGATCTTTTGAACGTGTGTTTGCTGTCGCAGCTGGATATCGTTCACTTTTGCCTGCAGTTCCTCAGGGGAAAAATTTGCCCGTTGCTGGCCAATGCTTTCCGCTTCTGCGGCGAGTGCCTGTCTTGTCGTCAGATCTTCCTGTTGCAGCGTAGACGCCAACTCCTGCACCTGGCGCGAAACATCTTGCCCTACCTCTGAATCAGTAAACAATCCAGCCATGTCTACGATCAAAATGATCGTTGGAACTTTCTCCGCATGGGCGGGAGTGCTGGTACTCACCTGCATGATCGCAACAGCGGACATCACAGTGAAGATCGCGGCAAACTGTTTTGCTGCCTTAAAGAAATACATCATACTTTTTTCCGTTGAATTAGAAACGCGTACCCGCTGAGAACCTAAAGGACTCTGTCTTATCGTAGTCTTCTTTCCGGATCGCTTGGCTCAAATCGACCCTGACCGGACCAAATGGAGATTGCCAATAGATGCTGAGACCGGCAGTAACCCTAGGTGCCAAATCATCCTCGGCGTCCACAGGGAAGCCATTGAAAATACCATCCTGTTGGTCGGCATTGCCCACCACACCAAAGTCTGTGAAGAGGCTGGTTGTAATATCCAATGCCTCAGGTAGGAAATTTGGAAAGGTCACTTCCACACTACCGATCGCAAAGAGCTGCGATCCAAGTGAGTTACCAGATACCAAATCACGAGGGCCAATACCAGAGCGTTCAAACCCCCGGAAATCTGATCCCCCAATGAAGATGCGGTCTGAAATAATCACATCCTGACCGATACCCTCAATGCCACCTGTCTTCACGCGCAAGCTCGCGAGGAACTCTTCTGTGATTTCATAATACACTCGGCCGGTAACCTCCGCGCGGATGTATCGAATATCACCGCCTACACCAGCGAACTCCTGGTCAATCTCAAAATCCCAACCACCTGTTGGTTCGACTGGATCATTTCTCCGATCAAGATAGTAAGTGTATCCAACAGATGATCGCAGCGATTTCCGATCATTTACAAGGCCACCAGCACTGTTCGATCCAGAGCGCCGAATATTCAGAATTTCTTCCTGTCTTAGAGCGTATCTGGTCAAAATGCGCCCATTCTCCGACAACGGGAAACCAAATCGGAAGCCAATACCAGTCACGCGTTCGTCAAAACCAGACTCATCCTGGAAATCATTTTCAACACCGAAAACGTCAACACCCGCAACCAAGTCTCGCCCAAGGAAATAGGGTTCCGTGAATCTCAGGTCAATCTGTTGGCTTGTCCCTGATAGAGCAAGTCTCAACCTCAGAAGCTGTCCCTTACCCATAAAGTTCCGCTCGGTGAGACTGATGTCTGCAAGTGCACTGTCAGTAGAGGAAAACCCAAAGCCGAGTGACAACTCACCGGTAGATTGTTCCTGAACAGCAACATTGATAATTGTCTGGTCTGGTGCGGAGCCTGGTTCCTCGGTCACTTCAACTGCGGAAAAGAAACCAAGCGCCCGAATAGACTTCTCTGATCTTTCCAACAAGACACGGTTAAACGCGTCTCCTTCGGCCATTCTCATTTCGCGGCGAATAACCCGGTCGAGAGTTCGCAGATTTCCATCAATATTGATGCGCTCGACATACGCGCGGGGTCCCTCAGTGATGCGATAGGTAACCGCCGCACTGAGAGTTTCCTTGTCACGGCTAACGCGCGGGCGGACTTCTGAGAACGCATACCCTTTAGTGCCCGCCTCAAATGTCAATGCGTCGACCGTTTTATCGATCAAGCCCGCGTTATAAGTGTCGCCCTCAATTGTCAGGATCAGAGAGTTCAGCTTTTCAACATTGAGCTTATCCAGCTCCGTCGTCACCTGGGAAGGTCCGAACGTATATTGCTCTCCCTCCTCCACTGTGAAGGTAATGAAAAACTCTTCTCCGTCGCGGCTTAAGTCAGCGACCGCTGAGACGACCTGAAAATCAGCAAACCCTTCTGAAAGGTAGTGGCGCCTCAAAAGCTCTCGGTCAAATGCAAGTCGGTCAGGGTCGTAATTGTCTGAGCTTGATAGAAATTTCCACCAAGCGGACTGCGAGGTCGCAATAACTTCGCGCAATCGACCGTCGGAAAATTCCCTGTTGCCTATGAAGTTGATGCCACCAATTTTGGTAACAGGTCCCTCATCAATCTCAAAAACCAAGTCAACGCGGTTCTGAGGAAGCTGGATTACTTTTGGTTCAACTGTCGCAGAGAAGCGACCAGACCGGCGCATGACGTCCACTATGCGCTGAACATCGCTTTGAACTTTCGCTCTCGTGTAGATCGTACGCGGCTTGAGCTGTACCTCGGTATCAAGCGCATCATCGTTCACCGCGCTGTTGCCCTCAAACGCAACACGGTTGATGACGGGGTTCTCAGCAACCGCAACGATTAGTCGATCGCCTTCCCGGCGGATCGTCACGTCCGCAAATAGGCTGGTCCCGAAAAGCGTTTTCAGCGATTGGTCAACTTTCTCGTCGTCGTACACATCACCCTGCTTAAAGGCCATATACGAACGAACGGTCTCAGCTTCGATCCGCTGGTTTCCTTCAACGACAATGCTGGAAATGACGTCATTGGCCGCCAATTGAAATGAGCCAATTGTGGGTTCCGCAGCATGAGCTCCAGGCGTCACTAAAGCAGCACCAATCAGCGAACAGGCACATACAAGTGGCAGCATCGTTGTCGTCAGGAGACTATATCTCATATCCGTCATTCGCGTCATACGCCTCATACGTTCGTCCTCACATTAACTCAGGAGGTTCGAAAGAAACTCAAACACCCGTAGGTGAGTTAAATCATTCCATGTAGCAAAGACCATCAGCATCATCACTAATGCAAGGCCAATGCGAAAACCATATTCCTGTGCTTCGTCACCCATGGGTCTTCCGCGCACAGCTTCAACGCCATAATAGAGCAAGTGCCCGCCGTCGAGCATGGGGATCGGAAACAAGTTGATCAATCCGATACTCACGGACAGAACGGCGGCCAGGTTGATGAGAGCCGCCAGCCCCAATGTCGCCACTTGACCAGATGTCTGAGCGATTCCCAGCGGGCCTCTTAGCTGGCTCGTGTCTTCACGTCCCACGATCATGTCGCCGAGAAACTGGAAGGTGCGTGAAACGATGAACCAGGTTTGTTCTACACCCATCCAAATGGCTGTGAACGGACCATGACGCACATGTAAAGAATTCGCAGGATCTGGGTCCGCTCCAATACCGAGTAAGCCGATCCGCTGTACATTGCCAAAGCGATCCGTCATCTCGTGAACGGTTGGTGTTGCTTCCAGCAGGACATTCTCGCCGTTTCGATCCACAAGAATTTCCAGGCGCTCGTCTGCACTGAAAGACACGATCATCTGCATTTCGCGGAAACTGTCGATCTTGGTTCCAGATATCTCCAGGACCCGATCCCCTACTTCAAAACCTGCCGCCTCAGCCGCGCTATCAACCCGAACGTCAGCGACGAGCGGCGCGACAATCCGTTCCCCAAAGGCAAGGATTAGGCCGGCAAAGATAACAATCGCGAGAATGAAATTTGCAATTGGGCCTGCGGCCACAACAGCCGCGCGACTTGCCAGCGGTTTTGCGTGGAAGTTACCTGCAGCTTGTTCTGGCGTCAGGTCTTTGAGAGCATCCTTTGCCGGTGTGCTTGCTGCATTTTCGTCGCCGAGAAACTTCACATACCCACCAAGCGGGATCCAGCTGATCTTCCAGCGAGTGCCGTGTCTGTCATTCCATCCATAGATTTCACGACCGAAGCCGATTGAGAAAGTCTCAACCGTAACCCCTGCCCACCGAGCCACAAGAAAGTGGCCCAACTCGTGAAAAAACACGACGATTGTGAGAACGAACAAGAAGGGAATCACGTAGCTGATCAGAGATCCGCTTACCCCCCCAATTCCGGTGATGAATTCCATATTGCCGACAGCAACTCTCGTTTAAGGGCGTCGCCCTTTGTTTCCCCCGGGGACGCAGCACGTCCCGTCGCCTCAAATGGAACTATCCCTCGAAGCGAAGGCATACCCTAATTCAGCTGGCTCGGTTTTGCACCCATTCCTGAGCTTTTTGCCGCCCCAAATCGTCTAAATGCAACACATCGTCGAGAGTGGTAAATGCCCTTCCGCCTCCGCTCGCGGCAAAACCCTCCATAACATCTGCCGCGAGTGCCGAAATATCCAGAAATCCTATCTTTTCGGCGAGAAATGCCGCGACCGCGATTTCATTCGCTGCGTTCATCACAGTCGCGGAACCATTGTCCAACCTTAAAGCCTCAGCAGCTAGGGCGAGCGCTGGAAACCGCTCTAAATCTGGGTTTTTGAAGGTTAACTGCCCAATCTCGGCCAGGTTCAAGCGATCGGCGGGTGTCTCCATCCGCTCCGGCCAAGCCAGTGTATAACTGATTGGTGTCCGCATATCGGGCGATCCAAGCTGCGCAAGCACTGAACCATCCTTGTAGGCGACCATGGAGTGAATGATCGATTGGGGATGAATCACGACATCGAGTTTTTCGCGCCCAACGGGGAATAAATAGTGGGCTTCGATCAATTCCAGGCCTTTATTCATCAAAGTAGCCGAATCAACGGAAATTTTTGCCCCCATAGACCATTGAGGATGCGCCACAGCCTGTGCCGGGGTCGCGTTCCGCATGTCCTCGATTGAGGTCTCCAGAAATGGGCCACCGGACGCCGTCAGGATGATCTTATCGACGCTTTCAAGTTTGGTGGGGTCCAGCACCTGAAAGATGGCATTGTGTTCAGAATCAGCGGGAAGCAGAGTTGCTCCGGATGCTGAAACCTCAGCCAGAAAGATGTTGCCGGCAGACACAAGGCACTCCTTGTTCGCCAATGCAACATAGGCACCCTGCCTAACGGCTTCGAGCGTCGGAGAAAGACCCGCAGTCCCAACAATCGCAGCCATGACCCAATCTGTGGGTCTGGCTCCCGCTTCATTCAAAGCAGTCCGCCCTGCGGCGCTTTCGATGCCTGTTCCGGCAAGCGCATCTCGCAGATCATCCAGCCGAGTTTCATCGCCAATCACGGCGAGCTCGGCATCAAATTCTTTGGCCTGGTCCGCCAGCGCTTTGACATTTGATTGTGCTGTCAGCGCGACGACATCATAAGCCTCACGATGACGGCCAATGAGATCGAGAGTGCTGCACCCAATCGACCCGGTTGACCCTAGGATGGACACGCGCCGCGGGACAGGCGCGAGAGTTGGCACAGGGTTTACACTCATGACATCCATCCCACCAAATAGTGCACACTAATGACCACCAGTGCCACGAATGTCGCTGCAAACATGAGTCCGTCGACGCGATCAAGAATACCCCCATGGCCGGGGATAATTGTTCCAGAGTCTTTGACACCGGCGCTTCGTTTCATTGAAGACTCGTAGATGTCTCCAGCTTGCGACAGCAGTGCGACCACGGCTGCAAAAACGGCAAGACCAACTAACAGGCCGGTGGTCAATGTGATGCTCTGAACGTCAGCCCAAATAAAAACCGCAACGCTCACAATTGCAGCAGAGACCATACCGCCAATCAGGCCAGACCACGTTTTGTTAGGCGAAAGTCGGGGCGCCATTTTGGGCCCGCCAAACGTACGTCCTACGAAATAGGCGCCAGTGTCCGTCGCCCAAACAACGCCGAGAAGCCAGATGATTGTCAGGCGTCCCATTTCGCTGTCACCCCGCAACCACGCGAATGAAGCCACCGCCCCACCAACATAGGCGAAACCGATCAGCACACGCGTGGGGGGCATATCGGCCCAAAGACACCATGCCAATGTCAGGCCGAGAATTGTGAGCAAAAGCGCGAACGCCAATCCGGCATCGCCCGCACCCATCGTTAGAAGATAAACAACCAGCCCTATGGTCAGCGAGATCTGCTCAGTTGCGCCTGACCCCTCAGGTGATGCCAGCCGTGCCCATTCAAGCGCCATCAATGGACCGACTATCAACAACAGAGCGAGAAAAGCTGTGCCGCCAACCCAAACAGCTCCTAAAACAACTGGGGCCAGAACAAGAGCCGAGGTTACACGGACGCCAAGAGATGACGAATTAGGTTCAGCGGGTGTTTTGGTGCTCACTGTCCTTTACCCCTCGCCGAACCTGCGATCTCGGGAGCGGAATTCCGACACAGCGTCTTCCAATGTATCCTTGGTGAAATCCGGCCACAGCACATCGGTAAAGACAAACTCGGAATAGGCACTTTGCCAAAGAAGAAAGTTGGAGAGCCGCTTTTCGCCACTGGTGCGAATGACAAGGTCCGGATGCGGAACACCGACAGTATCCAAATGAGCTTCAATCGTATCCGGCGTGATTTGATCAGGGTCGATCTCACCACTGGCAACTTTGTTTGCAATGCGTCGTACGGCAGCGGCGATTTCCAAGTGACCGCCATAATTGAACGCAATAACAAGGTGCAAACTGCAGTTGTCTGCGGTCAGGTTTTCAGCCTCTTCAATCAGCGAGATGATATCGGGATCAAGATGCGTCCGTTCACCGATTATCTTGATCTGCACGCCATTTTGATGAAGTTCCGCCAGGTCCCCACGAATAAACATCCGCAGCAGGCCCATGAGATCCGAAACTTCTTCCGGGCCCCTATTCCAGTTTTCAGATGAAAACCCAAAGAGGGTGAGATATTCGACGCCTAAATCGCCTGCTGCGCGAACGATCTTCCTGACGGCATCCACACCTGCTTTGTGACCCAGTTTCTTGGGAAGATGTCGCTTCGCCGCCCAGCGCCGATTGCCGTCCATAACAATCGCAACATGTCGCGGCGCTTTAGCCTCCTGCGTTTGTTTTTTTTCGATCGGCGTCACAACTCGGTTCCGTTCCGCTAAATCCGCAAAGACCGTTATCTAAACTTGCATGATCTCAGCTTGTTTTGTCTCAAGCGTCTTATCGATTTCCGCGATGAACTTATCTGTTGCCTGCTGAACCTTGTCGCCAGAGGCCTTTTGTTCATCTTTGCTCATATCACCATCTTTCTCCAGGCGCTTGAGCTCATCCATGCCGTCCCGGCGCACATTACGCACAGCGATACGTGCTTCTTCGGCGTATTTTGCAGCGATCTTGGTCAATTCCTGACGGCGTTCTTCATTCAGTTCTGGAATTGGAATGCGAAGCAGCTGACCATCCACTGCCGGATTAAGACCAAGGCCGGCGGTTCTAATCGCCTTTTCAGTTGGCCCCACCAGCCCATTATCCCAGACCTGAACCGTGATCATTCGGCTCTCGGGCACGGAGACTGTGCCCACTTGATCGATCGGCATCATGGATCCATAGGCTTCGACCTGCACAGGCTCCAACAGGCTTGCGGATGCGCGTCCCGTGCGCAGACCTGAAAACTCACTCTTCAGGGCCGCGACCGCCCCGGTCATTCGCCGGTCCAGATCTTCAAAGTCCAGTTCCTGTTCAGCCATGGTCTTGTTCCTTTTGTCTACCGGCTCAGGATATCTCGTGGCTCAGGCCCGGAGGGCCGGTTCGAGCCTCAAGCCCCGCCGTCTACCTTTGTATACAATCCATCGCCCCTTAGCACTTCAACGAAGCCACCTGGATTGTGGATTGAAAAAACCAAAATGGGTATGTGGTTTTCGCGCGCCAGCGACACTGCTGATGCATCCATCACCTTCAAGTCTTTTGCCAACACGTCTGTGTAAGACAGCCGGTTAAACCGTTCCGCCTTCGGATCGGTTTTTGGGTCAGCTGTGTAGACACCGTCGACCTGCGTTCCTTTGAGAAGGGCGTTACATCCCATCTCGGAAGCTCGCAGAGCTGCTGCTGTGTCAGTTGTAAAAAATGGGTTGCCGGTTCCCGCAGCAAAAATGACGACACGTCCTTTTTCCATATGGCGTTCGGCTTTTCGACGCACATAGGGTTCGCACACACTCATCATGGGAATAGCGGACTGCACGCGTGTGGGGACCCCCATACGCTCAAGGCCATTCTGCATGGCAATTGCATTCATCACGGTTGCGAGCATGCCCATATAGTCAGCGCTTGCCCGCTCCATGCCTTCGGCGGCGCCGGACAAGCCACGGAAAATGTTTCCGCCGCCAATGACCAGACAAACCTGCACCCCAATGTCGACTGCCTGCTTCACCTCATCGGCAATACGGTCAACCGTACCCACATCAATTCCGTAAGCCTGGTCGCCCATAAGCGCTTCGCCAGAGACTTTCAGAAGAACCCGTCTGTACTTTGGATCGCTTGCCATTGAGTGTCTGCTTATCCCCGTCGTCTTGGTCCCTTCGCTGCCCTGAGTAGCAAAAGAACCACACATAATTAAGGCGCGCGAGGCAGGACTGCTTATACCGCGAATCCTTATCTCACACGCCTTAACAATAACGTTCTGGATCAGGCATGGCGACCTTCAGATCACCTGCAACACCAGAGTTCGGGCGGTTTTTTAGCCTTTTGCAGCTGCAGCAACTTCTGCTGCGAAATCCGCTTCTTCTTTCTCGATGCCTTCACCAAGCGCCAGACGAATAAAGCCTGCCACCTTGATCGGTGCTCCAACGTCACCTTCAGCGTTTTTCACGGCCTTTTCGACTGTGTTCTCGCCGTCAATGACGAAGGTCTGGGAGAGAAGGACGACTTCTTCGTAGAACTTGCGGATCCGACCCTCAATCATCTTGTCGATGATGTTTTCAGGCTTTCCGGATTCGCGTGCTTCAGCCGCCAGAACATTTCTCTCTCGCTCAACAACTGCTGGGTCAAGTTCGTCAACGCTTGTTGAGAGGGGGCTGGTAGCTGCTACGTGCATGGCGATCTGTTTGCCCAATGCGGCAAGCTTTTCCGCGTCACCTTCGGACTCAAGCGCCACAAGAACGCCAATCTTGCCAAGGCCAGGTGCTGCCTGATTATGCACGTAAGGCACAACGACACCTGCGTTCACGGACAGAGCTTCTGTCCGACGTACGTTCATGTTTTCGCCGATGGTTCCAACAGCTTCAGTAACATAGTCTTCAATCGACTTGTCTGAACCTGGGAATTTGGCCGCCAGAAGCTTTGCAAGATCGCCACCCGTTGTGTTGGCAACACCTGCAATGCCAGTGACCATTGCCTGGAAATTCTCGTTACGAGCAACAAAGTCCGTTTCAGAATTCACTTCAACGACAGCGCCGGACGTGCCTTCAGCAGCGATGCCCACAAGTCCTTCTGCGGCAACGCGACCAGCCTTTTTGGCCGCTTTGGCGAGACCCTTGGTGCGCAGCCAGTCGATGGCAGCTTCCATGTCGCCGTCAGTTTCCTTCAGGGCTGCCTTGCAGTCCATCATGCCTGCGCCGGATTTCTCACGCAGTTCTTTCACCAGGCTTGCTGTGATTTCAGCCATTGGTAATCCTCATTTGAAATAGGGGGTCCGGTTCGCAATGCGAACAGGACCCTACTTAAGTAACGCAGTTAAGTGACAGTCGCGTTATTAGGACGCGTCTGCTGGTGCTTCGGCAGGTGCCGCTTCGTCAGCCGCTGGTTCCGCAGCTGAGGTTTCCTCAGGCAGAACTTCTGCGATTGGCTCAACCTGCTCACCGATATCAATACCGGAATCTGCCTGGCTCGCTGAGATGCCATCAATGGCAGCGCGGGAGATCAGGTCCGTGTAGAGCGCAATGGCCCGTGCTGCATCATCGTTCCCTGGGATCGGGTGCGTGATGTTGTCCGGGTTGCAGTTTGAGTCGAGGATCGCAATGACGGGAATGCCGAGCTTGCGGGCTTCCTTGATGGCGATCTCTTCCTTGTTTGTGTCGATCACAAACATGATGTCAGGAACACCGCCCATGTCCTTGATGCCGCCGATGGACAGCTCAAGTTTGTCGCGCTCACGTGTCAGGTTCAGGAGCTCTTTCTTTGTGAGACCTTTGCCTTCACCACCGAGCACTTCTTCCAGCTCGCGTAGACGGCGGATGGAGTTGGAAATGGTTTTCCAGTTTGTGAGTGTACCACCGAGCCAACGGTGATTGATGTAGTACTGAGCGCACTGCTTGGCTGCCTGAGCGATTGGTTCAGATGCCTGGCGCTTGGTGCCGACGAACAGAACACGACCGCCTGCAGCAACCACATCACGAACAGCGACGAGGGCCTGGTGCAGAAGCGGTACAGTTTGTGTCAGGTCGACAATATGGATGCCGTTGCGGTCGCCGAAGAGATAGCTCTCCATCTTCGGGTTCCAACGGTGAGTCTGGTGACCGAAGTGAACACCGGCCTCCAGCAGTTGACGCATAGAATATTCAGGGAGTGCCATGACGCCCTTTCTCCTTCTTTTCCGGTTGAACCTCTGCGGGGGGAACCATGGTCTCCCTTTCGGGACGGCCCACGGACCGGATCGAGTTCTTTCTATGAGGGGGCATTTGGCCAATGACCGCGTGCCCCATGAAAAAGCCCGTATCCCCGCATGTGGAATGGGCGAACGTATAGGCGGACCCCCAAAAAAACGCAAGTGCCAATTGGGGTTAGGGCAAAATCAGCTCGATTTAGGTGCCTGGTCAGATGTCCTGGACATCCACGACACCGGGCACAGCCTGAATGGCAGCTCTCACTGGCGGGGTGATGTGGAAGCGCTCCTTCAACTCTACCTCCACTTCGCGCCCCTGGCCGGCCAGCAAAACCAGCGACACCACTCCTCTGCCCTGATCTGGCAGACGGGATTTGACGGATGAGAGCGGTTCGGGCGTATCCAGGAAGATTTTAAGGCCATCTGCGGCTGTGGCAGCGACCTCATCCACTGGCCGAACAGACTGCGCACGTAGGCGCACTTCGTCCCCATCCCGGTCAATTTCCACGCCGATCACCACGGAACGGCCTGGTTCCAGCAGATCCCGGAAGGAATTGAGGGCTTCTGAGAAGACCACCACCTCAAACCGGCCCGTCGGGTCGGACAGGGTCACAAAAGCGAAAGGATTGCCCTGTTTTGAACGTCGGTCTTGCCGGGCGGCCACGGTGCCCGCAACCCGCTCGGCGCTTGATGTCTTCTGCAGCAGCTCCGCATAGGTCACGACACCGGTCTGCTTCATGGCCTTGGCATAATCGTCCAACGGATGGCCCGAAATGTAGAAACCGACCGCGTTGAACTCCTCATTTAGACGGTCCATGGGCAGCCAGGGTTCAACCTGGGGCAGCACCGGATTGTCCATATCGTTTTCCATGGCATCGCCGAATAGGCTCACCTGATTGCTTTCACGCTCACTTGCCGCCTGGTTGGCAAGGCTCATGATCAGATCCACGGAGGCCAGCAATTGAGCCCTGTTGGGGTTCAAGCAATCAAGGGCACCTGCGCGCACGAGGTTTTCCAGTTGGCGCTTGTTGATGCCTTTGGGATTGAGCCTGCGGGCAAAATCAAACAGGTCTTTGAAGGGCCCGTTTTCCTCCCGCTCTTCTGCCAATTGCTCCATCGCCTGACGACCAACATTTTTGATGGCGCCCAACGCGTAGAGGATCTGTCCATCCTTCACATCAAAGACGGCTTTGGAATCCTGAACGCTTGGTGGACAAACTTTTATCTTAAGTTGATCTGCTTCCTGCTTGAAAACATGGAGTTTTTCCGTGTTGTTCAAGTCCAGGCTCATGGAGGCTGCCAGGAACTCAACCGGGTAGTTCGCCTTCAGATAGGCAGTCTGATAGGCGACCAGGGCGTAGCAGGCGGAGTGGGATTTGTTGAAGCCGTAGCCTGCGAACTTATCGACAATGTCGAAAACGTAGTTTGCTTGCTTCTCAGGCACGCCCTTTGCCGCCGCTCCTTCCACGAAGCGGGCGCGCTGGGCATCCATCTCGGATTTGATCTTTTTACCCATGGCGCGGCGCAGCAGGTCAGCGTCACCCAGCGAGTACCCCGCAAAGACCTGGGCCACCTGCATCACCTGTTCCTGGTAGATGATCACGCCATAAGTGTCGGCGACCACCGGCTCGATGGTCTCATGGAGGACTTCAGGTTCCTCCCGACCATGCTTACAGGCCAGGTATTTAGGGATGTTCTCCATTGGTCCCGGGCGGTAGAGCGCCACAAGAGCGATAATGTCTTCAATCGTGGTGGGAACCGCCTGACGGATCAGGTCCCGCATGCCGCCACTTTCCAGCTGGAAGACCCCGACGGTCTCTCCGCGCTGAAGCATCTGGTAGGATTTCTCGTCATCCAGGGGCAGGTTGGACAGGTCCAGCTTGATGCCGCGACGTTCAATGAGCTCGACGGCCTTTTGCAGCACTGTCAGGGTTTTAAGGCCCAGAAAGTCAAACTTTACGAGCCCTGCTGGCTCCACCCATTTCATATTGAACTGAGTGACAGGCATGTCGGAGCGCGGGTCGCGGTAGAGAGGTACCAACTGATCCAGCGGGCGGTCCCCAATCACCACACCGGCGGCATGGGTCGAGGCGTGCCTATAGAGCCCCTCAAGACGGAGCCCCATCTCCAGGAGCTTGGCGACAGCTTCCTCGCTGTCCCGCTCTTCACGAAGCCGGGGCTCGCCTTCAATGGCTTCCGCAAGCGTTACCGGGTTCGCCGGGTTGTTCGGGATCATCTTGCAAAGACGGTCGACCTGACCAAAAGGCATTTGCAGCACGCGTCCCACGTCCCGCAGCACAGCGCGTGCCTGAAGCTTTCCGAAGGTGATGATCTGGGCCACCTGATCGTGGCCGTAGCGATCCTGCACATAGCGGATCACCTCATCGCGCCGGTCCTGACAAAAATCGATGTCAAAGTCCGGCATCGACACACGTTCAGGGTTCAAAAACCGCTCAAACAGGAGGTTAAACCTCAGGGGGTCCAGATCTGTGATGGTCAGGACCCAGGCGACCACCGACCCGGCACCGGACCCACGACCCGGCCCCACAGGAATATCGTGATCTTTGGCCCATTTGATGAAGTCCGCCACGATCAGGAAGTAGCCCGGAAAATCCATATTGATGATGACATCAAGTTCAAAATCCAGGCGGTCCCGATATTCCTTCTCATCGGCGACTGTTTCCGTCTCAGCCAGCCGTTGGGTTAGCCCGTCATGGGCTTGGCGCCGCAACTCATCAGCTTCACTCACCTCGCCATCACCGGACCCAAAACTTGGCAGGATCGGGTCCCGCGTGTGAGGCCGATAGGCACACCTGCGGGCTATTTCTATCGTATTTTCAATGGCTTCTGGAAGGTCGTTAAACAACTCCACCATCTCTGCCTGGCTCTTGAAATAATGCTCTGGGGTCAGGCGCCGTCGCTCAGTCTCAATGACATAGGCACCTGCAGAGATACAGATCAGTGCATCATGAGCCTCAAACTCGTCCTTCTTCGTAAAGAAGCACTCATTGGTGGCGACCAGAGGCAAATCCATTTCATAGGCAAAGTCGATCAGCGGTCCTTCTGCCTGCCCCTCTTCCGCCATCCCGTGACGCTGTAACTCCACATAAAGACGATCAGGGAACATGGTCTGAAAGCGTGCCAGGACCTCTTTTGCCTTATCCTGCTGTCCCTCCACCAAAAGCCGGTTGACGGGTCCAGCGGGACCGCCCGTCAGGCAAATAAGCCCCTCGCTCAGCGTCGCCAACTCATCAAAGGAGATATGGGGATCATCAGTGCCCTCGGTCTCCAAATAGGCTTTGGAGGTAAGCCGCATCAGATTGGCGTACCCCTGTTCGTTCTGTACGAGGAGAGCAATGGACCCGTCCGGGTCTTTCCGCTCATTGCGACCAAGGCCAGGCCCGTCGTCATCAAGCCCTAAGTCCAGCGCCAAGGTGCACCCTGTTATGGGCTGAATACCCGCCTTTGAGAGGGTCTCCGACGCCTCCAGTGCGCCAAACAGATTGCCCGTATCGGTGATGCCCACAGCGGGCATGCCGCCATCGCGAACAAGACCTGGTAGATCTTTGAGGCGGATCGCGCCCTCAAGAAGCGAATAGGCTGAATGGAGCCGAAGATGGATGAACTGCAGATCTGCTTCTTGGTTGCCTTCTGGACTCCCTTGCAGGCTCGCATGCAAGGCGCGGGATTTTTTGCCAGATATGTTTTTAGACATGGGGGCTCTCATTCACGACTGTTGAAGGGGCGACCCATCAAATGATGCGCCAGCATATTCCTTCAGATGCCCATTGTCGGACGCGGCCCCCGCCGTGTCACCCGTCCCAATTAAGGAAAGTTGTGGAAAAGACGAATTATCCCGCGACAGCGGCCTTAGCTATCTCGCTCCAGAGGAGGACGGTCCACCCCATAGCGGCGACACTCGCCAATGCCGCGATATCCTGAAACCAGCGTGAGACGCCACCTTCTGCTTCAACCTTTTTGATCAGCTTGGTCACGATCTTGATCCTCCTGTTGAACCCCAAGTGTTCATGTTTTGTTCTTTTCTGTCAACCCCAAACAAATAGCTCTAAACCTCACATTTCTGTCGCATCAGGACGGCATGCGGACCGCGACGCTCTGTCCCTCGACCGATCTGTCGGGATGTCCTATCTTCAGCTAACCATACGGGTCCGTATGGCATCGTATCTCCATCACCCTGAAAGGCCTGCATGTCCCGATCAGATACCCTGCCTGCTCAGAGCCAACTCCACGCCTATGCGCGATCACAAGATTTCATGGATTGCTTCAGCGTCGCCTTCAGCAATGAGTGGGCGAAAACCCAGGCAACCATGCCAGAGATTGCCGCACTCGCCACCGCCGTGGAGGTCCCCGGCGCACAGCCGCTCATGCGGCTCCGCGATCTGATCGTGAGCCCTATGGGTCTTAAGACGGCAGACGATTTCGATGACCAAGATGACGCCAACCAAAAGCCAGAGCCGCAGGTCGGGGACAGAATTGGTTTTTTCAAGATCTATAGCATCAGTGAGAACGAGGTCATCCTGGGCGAGGACGATACACATCAGGATTTTCGGGTATCTATCTTCCGTGCCCAAGAGGTGCCATCCAGGCTTTATCTCGCCACCTGTTGCCAGCGCCATAACCTGTTCGGGCATCTCTATCTGGCGGCTATTTTGCCTTTTCACAAGATGATCGTGAAAGGCATGCTGGACGGGGTCGCCAAGAAACTTTCCGCTGCAGGAGATGCACCGGTCGCCGCAACCTGATCAACCGCAAATAACCGAGGCCTTGTTCAGAGTGAGCCGTATTGTTCCGCCAGAGACGCGCCTTCCAGCAGCTTCCCGTCATGCAGGAGGACGACCCGGTCCATCTTCGCAGCTAGGTCCAGATTATGGGTGGCTATCAGGGCAGCGGCCCCTTCCCCTCTGGTAACATCCACCAGCTCACTGAAGACGGCTTTTGATGTTTTGGGGTCCAAGTTTCCTGTTGGCTCATCAGCAAGCAAGAGCTTCGGCTCATTTGCAAGTGACCTGGCAATTGCAACCCGCTGTTGTTCGCCGCCGGAGAGCTCAGCCGGTCGGTGGTTCAGACGGTCCCCCAGGCCAAAGCTTGAAAGCAGCCTTGCCGCTTCATCCTCAGCATTTTTCTTCGCCGTCCCGGCAATCATTTGCGGCAGGACCACATTCTCCAGCGCTGTAAATTCGGCGAGCAGATTGTGCGCCTGGTAAACAAAGCCAATTTCTTCCCGCCGGATTGCTGTCCTGCCCGCGTCATCTAGTGCGCTGCCATCTACGCCATTGATGACGACACGGCCGCTATTGGGCTCTTCCAGAAACCCCGCAATATGGAGCAGCGAGGACTTGCCGGCACCAGAGGGACCGACAAGAGCCACGATCTCACCAGGCATAAGGGTAAGCGAGAGCTCGTCGAAGATATGTAGCTCGCTCTCGCCCTGGTGATAGGTTCGCGTCACTTCATCCAGGATGAGCGCTGGATCATTACTCATATCGAAGCGCCTCCACAGGATCGAGAGACGCTGCGCGCCAGGCAGGATAAAGCGTGGCCCCGAATGACAGGACCAACGCCATGATGACAACCGAGGCGACCTCAGATGGGTCCATCTCAGCGGGCATGCGTGAGAGGAAATATACCTCTGGAGAGAACAGCTCTGTTCCAACCAGTGCCGACAGGCCCTGGCGCAGGGTTTCAATATTGGCGCAGAAGGCCGTGCCGAGCGCAAACCCCGCAAGCGTTCCCAAAACACCGATGCTCGCACCCGCAATCAGGAAGATCCGCATGACCGCCCCACGGGATGCCCCCATGGTGCGCAGCACAGCGATATCGCGTCCCTTGTCCTTCACCAACATGATCAGGCCTGAAATGATGTTTAGGGCAGCCACAAGCAGGATCAGTGTCAGGATGAGAAACATGACATTCCGCTCAACCTGGAGTGCGCTAAAGAAACTCTGGTTGGTTTGCTGCCAGGTCCACACACGCAGCAAAGGTCCGGCTGCTTGCGCCACAGGAACGACAAAGTCGTTCACCTGATCCGGTTCCTCCACCATGACTTCAAGAGCTGTGACACCATTGCCAGTGCGGAAGTATTGCTGCGCCTCTTCAAGCCCCATGAACATGACCGAGCTGTCATATTCCGACATGCCGATCTCAAAGACCGCCTGGACTGTGTAAGCGCGAACACGCGGTGCGGTCCCAAACGGTGTCACTGCCCCTCTGGGTGAGAGCAAGGTCACCTGATCGCCAATATTCACTCTGAGCGCAGATGCCAAGCGACTGCCAAGCGCTACACCGCCGCTCGTATCAAAATCAGCCAATGTGCCTGCAATCAGGTTCTGGGACACAGACCCAAGACCCGCAATATCGGAGGCACGCATACCGCGCACAAAAGCCCCGGCGGCATTGCTGCTGCTTGATGCCATCACCTGCCCCTCAACCAGGGGGGCGACGCGAACAACACCATCGACTTTTCGCATGGCGTCGGCGACCGCATCGAATTCGCTCACATTCGTGCCCAGTGCCCGCACCATCATGTGGCCATTAAGGCCCAGGATCTTGTCGAGCAGTTCAGTCCGAAAACCGTTCATGACCGCCATAACAATGATGAGGGTTGCTACCCCCAGCATGATCCCTGCGAAGGAGAAGCCAGCGATCACTGAGATGAAACCTTCACGGCGGCGGGCGCGTAAATATCGCAGCGAGACCATCCATTCAAACCGCGAGAACGGTCCGGTCGCAGATTTTTGTGTGGCCTCGATATCAGTTGAGCCGATCACCGTATCTGTCATACGTCCTGTCACTCCAACGCCATTACGGCCAAATCCAGTGCGGTCTTACGCTCCAGTCAACACCTTCAGTGCAGCTTCCGGTGTCATTTCTTCGCGGTCACCGGTCGCTCTGTTCTTCATTTCAACCACACCGGATTTCAGCCCACGAGGGCCAACAACAATCTGCCAAGGCAGACCGATCAAATCCATGTTCGAGAACTTCGTGCCGCCGCGTGCATCGGTGTCGTCATAGAGGACGTCTACACCGGCAGCAGTCAATTTCGCGTAAAGCTCCTCGCACACTCGGTCGGTTTCGGCATCCCCTGATTTGAGGTTGATAAGTCCGGCCTTATAAGGAGCTACAGATTCTGGCCAAATTATGCCGTTCTCATCATGGCTTGCCTCAATAATGCCGCCCATCAGACGAGAGACACCAATTCCATAGGACCCCATCTGCACAGGCACGCCTTTGCCATCAGGCCCTGTAACGACAGCGTTCAGGGGCTCTGAGTATTTCGTCCCAAAGAAGAAGATGTGTCCCACCTCGATGCCGCGAGCTGACAGACGGTCTGCTTCGGGCACTTCGGCTTCAAATTTTTCCTGGTCATGAATCTCATCCGTCGCGGCATAAAGAGAGCGACGCTCATCAACGATGGAAGACAAATCGGCGGTGTAGTCAACATCCTCGCCGGGGATTTCCATCTCAATCAGATCTTTATGGCAGAAAACTTCAGACTCGCCGGTCTCCGCCAGGATGATGAATTCATGACTGAGGTCTCCACCGATGGGCCCTGTGTCCGCAGCCATCGGCACTGCTTTCAGGCCCATGCGGCCAAATGTGCGCAGATAGGCCACAAACATGCGGTAGTAGGCTTCGCGTCCTTTTTCCTCATCCAGGTCGAAGGAGTAGGCATCTTTCATCAAAAACTCGCGCCCGCGCATGACCCCAAAACGGGGCCGGATCTCATCACGGAATTTCCACTGAATATGATAGAGGTTCATGGGCAGGTCTTTGTAGCTCCGCACCCCGTTTGCAAAGAGCTCTGTCACCATCTCTTCATTGGTGGGTCCGTAGAGCATTTCCCGGTCGTGACGGTCGGTGATCCGCAGCATTTCTTTGCCATACCCGTCATACCGACCGGAGCGCTGCCAGAGTTCCGCCGATTGGAGCGTTGGCATCAGGAGCTCGACAGCCCCTGCCCGATCCATCTCTTCGCGCACGATCTTTTCAATGTTTTTCAGCACCCGAATGCCCAGCGGCAACCAGGCGTAGATTCCAGCAGCAGTCTGTCGGATCAGCCCCGCGCGCAACATGAGCCGATGAGACACGATCTGTGCTTCGGCGGGGTCTTCTTTCAATGTAGGGAGCAGGAACTGGGATAGGCGCATGTGAATTGACGTCTCTGGTAACAGCGGGAACACGAGCACCACCGCTCCACCAAGAACGCCGCCGCTTCGAAATTATGCGTCAGTATTAGGGACTTAGCTGCCTGTTGGCAACGTCCAAGGCAAGACGTTTAACGAACGGCAGGATCTCCGATTGAGGCTTGGCGTCGATCTTTGAGAGAAGTAAGAAAGCCTCTTACATCCACATCGGGTCCTTCAGCGACGCCACGGCCGGAAAACAGATCATGGGGACCTGCTTCAAGCTGCGCCGGCGTGTAGCCCATATCCACGTCATAGGTCCGATCAATCTGATTTCGTAAGAAACGCTGCGCTCGGTACCAACGGTCTTTTGCCGCACCGTCAGCACAAGAGGCCAGCTCAGACGGATCTGTCGCCCCCCACCGACGCTCGATGCACTGGTAAGGATCAAAGGAAAGATCGTAGACACGCCCGATTACATCATCGAGCGAGAGGCGCACTGGTGCTCCATTGGACCGAGCATAGGCGGTTACGCAATTAGCGCTTTCTTCGTCATAGGCGTTGATCAGGTCACCGATCAGGTCGCTGCCCTCATAGGTCACCGTCGAGGCGCCCTGACGGTGCATCTCAATCAGCGCTTCCACGTGGTCCCGCTGCTCCTTAAGGGCGGTTTTCAAGCGGGCATCACGGGACGGTGTTGAGTAGAACTCCCAATAGCCGAATGTGCCGTAGATGTTCTGAGGCAGGCGGCCCGGTGCGTTCACCTTATCGATGCCGTTCATAATGGCCGCGTCAACCGCCTGTTTCCTTGCACGAACGTCATTGCAGAGGGAGCGCATGGACGAACGAATTTCTCGGACTGGCTCCATCACCAGATTGCCGCGCGCCATGACTGCTCGGACATAATGATAATAGTCGAGCGTCTCTCCATTTCTGGCAAACGATGCCTGCCGCCACTGATCCAGCGCTCGCTTTGACGCGTCTGTCGTGTCGGTTCCCACGTATTGCATAAGGGAGTAGTTAGGAAGGGCCTGGTTCGGTGTGGCCTCTATGTGTCCACCAACCAAAGTACCATCGGCAAGCCGTGTTGCTCCCACGAGACGAACGGGGCGCCATTCTTTAAACCCAGTTCCCAGCCGGGGATGAGTTCGAAGGAAGTTCCGTCCATAAAAAGAGCGGGACACAGAATTATCGGGGTGCGCCGACAATGTCAGCACCCGCCCATCATCCTCCACGCGCCAAACCAGCACAACATGCCCGTTCACATCATAGACAATGGTGCCCGGTCGGATTGAGCCACGGTCAATGACGGGCGAGTACATGTCGGTGAAATAGGTCTGATCATTTGCTGCGGCATGGTGCCGATAGCTGCCAGTAGAGATGGCGCTTCTTAGATCCACCAGAATGGAGTTGGCGTTGATCCCATTTGCTGTTGCCGGAACAGACTTGCGAGAAACGACCCGATTGCCCCCACGGGTATAGCGAATGTCCCGGGTCCAACCAGACTGTGGGAGGACACCATTCTGGTAAGCGAAGGGTAGCCCATTCATCCATGCGTAATAAGCTCGAAACAGGTAGGGGAAATCAGCGCAGTCGGCTCGAAAGCTCATATACCCATGGCGATGCCGATAGGGGTTTGCCGGACTCTCCAGGCAATCATCGACGTTCCAGCAGTCTGCTGCCCCTATGGCGGCGACAAACTCCGAGTACCCACGCTCGTCTGTTTCAGTCCAGGTTTCCTGGGTGATCCGCCAAGACTGCGCAGGAGCCGCACTCGCTGTACTCAGGCTGACGCAAACCATGCTCACGGCGATGCCGACACCAACGACCACTTTCCTTACGGATGGGCCAAAAAACTCACCTACCTTGGAGATCATCCCCATTGCCCCTTTTCCGTACCCCACCTATGACGCGATTGCTGGGCCAGCCTCCAAAACAGACGGGCAAGAGTCAAGAAAACTCGGGAAAAGTCGCGGGAAATCGAGGGATTGTGACCGAGAGAACCCGGTTAAGGGGTCACGCTGGTGTGGCTCTCACAGGCAGCACGGAGGGCATTTTCGTGCATCCAGACCAGTTCCTGGCCATCCAGCATGATCCGGCCATTCTCTGGCTCATAAGTCACTGTCGCGACATCCATGCGAGGTGTAACCGCTATGGAGCTATTTGGGAGCGGGTTAATACGCACATCGAACTCATAGATGGGGCGCAGCGCGTAGACATCAGTGTGTGCAATATTGGCAGGAACAGTCTTGGCGCCATTGATTGTGACACCTGATTTAAAGGCCACGTCTTCGCGCGGCTGGTGAGCGGTCACAATTGCACAGCTTCCTGAGCTGATCTCAACGATCTCCGGTTTTGCCCGTGATGTCAGGATATCTGCCCCGGCAAGGCCTGCCTCCTGTGGCACGGGATCACCCGTCGCGAAAAATCCCGCGAGGAGAACAGCTGCCATTTGTGCTTGATCGTTCATGAGAGCATCCTAACGTCCAACCCTTTAAGGAGTCCTGTCTTGGGGTTAACCGTCTTTCAATAAATTTGGCGAGATATCATCTCCAATTACAAAAACCTATTGAAAATCGGGCCTTTTCAACAAAACCGGCGGCTTCAATGGCTCAGATGAATTGTGGATAACACGCTGAAGATCAGTCTTAGCACCTATTCCGTAGGCAGAACAACAGGAGGCGCTCGACAACCACCTGCGACATAAAAACATGGTGTACTGACAATCAGCCCATCAATTCAATTCGCCATTTCTGGGCTGACCGCGATTACCTGTCAGGTGTTCCACCAAGGCTGATCTGAGAATGATCGCAGATCTATCTCGTGGGTCCAAGCGCTGCGGTGTTGCTGGGCGAGATGGAGGTAGGTTTCGGCTATTTTCTCAGGCAGTAATAAGCCATCATGTTCCAAGCCCCGCTCCTCGCGGAGTTTCTGGAATGCCTCTGGTCCGAGTAGTTTGCCCAGTGTGTCTGGTGCATCAACAGCCCCATCAACCAGGACATGCGCCACGTGGATGCCCTGAGGCGCCAGTTCAGCATTGAGAGACTGGCACAGCATGCGCCGACCGCCCACAGCCGCCGCGTGCGCATGCTGACCCGCGTTTCCACGGACAGCAGCAGTCGCCGACGTGACGAGAATATTGCCGTTGCCCCGCTCCGCCATGATCGGCGCAATTGTGTGAGCGAGCCGAAACAGGGAAAAGGTCGCGATACGCCAACATCTTTCAAAAGCTTTGTAGCTGGTGTCCGTGATAGACCGATTGCCGATCTGGGCGCCTAGGTTGAAAACCACCGTATCGATGGGACCTGTATCCTGTTCTGTCTGAACAATCAGATCCTCGATCACGTCGGGCTCCGTCGCGTCCAGAAGATGTCCCTTTGCCTTGCCTCCCTCGGTCCCGATTTGCTCAACCATCTTATCCAATCCGCTCTGGTCGCTCCGTCGACAGAGGACTGAATAATATCCATCGCCCGCAAACCTGCGGCCAACACTCCCGCCAATACCGGCGCCCGCCCCCAAAACCAAACAGACCTTTTCCATGTACCCTCTCCCAGTAGATCTTCGTTTTGTGTGACCGTAGCAAACTTCAAAGCCCTTCAATCCGCGATTTCTGCAGCCTGTCAGATTGCGGGTGATCAGGGAGATGGGCCGAGGCTCACCGACCCGGTTCTCCGGTTTTGGATTGAATTAGAATCGTTCCGAGAACCGCACAAAAAGGTTCCAAAATTGCGTGACTCACAGGAAAACGGTCGATATATTCCCTCACCATAAAAAGGGGCTGGGCATTAAACCCAAGTCTAGGGAGGACACATCTGGCCAAGAGCGGACCACATCACGCTCGGCTTCCGGGAAAAACCTGATCGAAGCGCCAGATGGGATGACTGCAGCAAGGTCGTGGAAACGCGCCTTGCTTTTTTTTGCCTGCATTTCCGCCATACGCTAAATATATTGACACTATATATGCCAATAGTACGATAGTGCCTCACTTATAAGAAGGACTTGCAGTGAAAAAATTGATCGGCTTCATAGCGCTGTTTCTGGTGTTGGCCGTTGGAGGCTTTGGTAGTTTCCTTTTTCTGGCACCCCGCCCTGCGGATACGACGGATGTCAGCATCTTCGACGGCGATGCGTCACTCATCGACTATTGCGATCTGCCAGCGCTCGATGGATCCGGCCTCACCGCGTCTCAGGTCCCCAAGGCCTATACACCCAGTTGTGGGTGGGAGAGCTTCCCGAAGCCCATACTAGCGACCTGCACAGAGCCGCTTGCTGAGGGTGTCGTTGACATGCGTGGCCTGTGGCTCGCTGAAACAGGGGCCGTGGGCCATGTGGAACGCATTGAACAATGTGGTGATCGGACCGTTGTCACCTCATCGGGCATTATCCACGATTTTCATACCGATGGGACGCTCTCAAATGGATCGCGGGACGTGGAGCCCCCCAGCTGCATGAACACGTTAGCGTCTATTGAATTCAATGATGAGGGTGTGATGGAATTCAGCCCCTTCGGCCTGCCCTTCACCATCGTCACACGCCGCATGGAGGGTGACACGCTTGTGTGGACCTATCCCGTCATCGACGGGGACACGCGGATGAAGCGGATCTGCAAGCTTCCCGACCGATATCTGGGCTATCAGCCCCGAGATTAGTACTTCTCATCAAATGTGGGCGCGAACGGCATGTCGTCCAGACCGACACCGCTATGTTCCAGAAACCAGTAAACGCCTGCAAAGACAATCGCGGAGACCACCGTTGTGATGAGGACTTTTCGGATAATCTGAGGTCGGACAGGGGCGCTCGGCGCGGACCCCTCCTCCACGTCTCCCACTTCTTCCTGGGTGACAATGCCAAACGGCAAGACGACGAAGAGCGTCAACCACCAGATAATGGCGTAGGTCGCAAATCCGCTAACAAGGGTCATGGGCGGTTATGCCTGTTCCAGTTCAACCAACGTCCCAAACAGGTCTTTCGGGTGCAGGAAGACAACCGGTTTCCCATGCGCGCCGATCCTTGGCTTGCCTGTGCCGGTGATGGTCACGCCATGGTCGGTGACCTGCTCGCAGGCCGCATCAATGTCATCCACCTCGACACAGATATGATGGATGCCTCCTTTGGGGTTTTTCGCGAGGAAGCCCGCGATAGGTGAATCCTCCCCCAAGGGTTCAAGCAGTTCGAGTTTTGTGTTGCCCAGATCAACAAACACGGTTGTCACGCCATGGTCCGGTTGGGGCACTTGTCCGGATACTTTGGCACCGAACTTTACCTTATACATTTCTGCCGCCTCGGCGATGTTTGGCACGGCAATGGCAACATGGTTTAGTTGACCCAGCATTTGTAACTCCTCGTAAATCCCAAGCTTCTATTTAGGCCGATGCGGGTGTGGCGGCAAGCGCCTGAGCATTTCCAGGTGAAGTGGCCCCGGTTCACCGTCCGGAAATGCGACAAAATGAACGACTAGACCCTTGTGACGACCACTTCGACAGCGGCCTTTTTGCCCCATTCCTTGCGGATAGCACCACGAACAGCCCGGCGCAGATACTCGCCTACCTGCGCCTCATCTTTCCGTTTCCGCTGCGGCAATTGATCAAGAGCGCTATCTAAGGCGTCGTAGGCGCGTTCATCAAAACGCACACCGTAATTGTCCCGTTCGGGCAGTCCAATTAAGCGGATCTCTGGATCCCCTTGCACAGCACCTTTTTCGTTGATTGCAACGGAAACGAAGACGGCACCGGCAAAGCCCAAACGCCGACGTTCCTGAATACCCGCATCCCAGGACGGGACAAGGACATCCCCGTCCATGACAACCCGGCCAGACGGCACCTCATCCACCACTTCGGCAGCGCCAGGTGCGAGGCGGACCATATCCCCATTCTGGATAACCAGCGTCTCTGGCACCTGCAACTCTTTGGCAAGAGCTGCGTGCTCCAGGAGATGCCGGGCTTCGCCATGAACCGGGATTGCGAGTTCAGGTTTGATCCATTGATACATGGCCGTCAGTTCATCGCGACAGGGGTGACCGGAGACATGAACAAAATGATCTTTCTCCGTAATCACTCTAACACCGGCCCGCGCAAGGTCGTTTTGCATCTCAAAGATGGCAACATCATTCCCCGGGATAATCCGCGAAGAGAAGATCACCGTGTCGCCCTCTTCCAGGACAATGTCGCGATGCGCGTCCGCTGCGATGCGCGCAAGCGCGGCTCGCGGTTCACCTTGAGAGCCCGTACAAAGGAACAGCACTTTGTCTTTAGGCAAGTAGCCTGCGTCCGCCGCCTCAACAAAGGGGGGCAAGTTCTTAAGATGCCCCGTATCACGCGCGGCGGCGATCACACGGAACATAGACCGGCCTGCCAGGACAACGTGCCGACCGTTCGCCTCTGCCGCGCGAATGATACTTTCCAGCCGAGCAACGTTTGAGGCGAAAGTCGTTACCACCACACGGCCATCGAGCCCGCCGATAAGGTCTGTAAGGCTGGTCGCCACGTCTGCTTCAGAGCCCGCCTCGCCCGGGGTAAACACATTGGTGCTGTCGCAGACAATTGCGCGCACGCCTTCTTCCCCAATTTCGGCCAGACGCTTGCTGTCTAGCGTCTCCCCGATTACCGGGCCCGGGTCGATTTTCCAATCGCCAGTATGCATGACGGTGCCAAGCGGTGTGCGGATGGCCAATGCATTGGGCTCGGGGATTGAGTGGGTTAGCGTGACGAATTCGATATCAAAGGGCCCAAGGTCAAACTGCGCACCGAGGTCCACAATATTCAAAGGGACCTCCTGCTCAATCCCGGCCTCTATCAGCTTGCCTTTCACAAGCTCCGCGGTGAACGGAGTTGCGTAGACCGGGCACCTGAGCTTTGGCCAGAGATGTGCGACAGCCCCGATATGATCTTCATGGGCGTGGGTCAGGACAATGGCAATCAGATCCTGCCGATGCTCTTCAATAAAGGTGGGGTCCGGCATAATCACGTCTACGCCCGGCGTTCGGCCATCAGAGAAGGTGACGCCGAGATCCACCATGATCCACTTGCGGTCCTCTTCCGTCCCGAACCCGTAGAGATTCAGGTTCATGCCGATTTCCCCCGTGCCCCCTAGAGGCACGAACACCAGCTCAGCATTATCAGGTGAATTGCGATCCATGGCTTACCTTACCGGCTACCGCCGCCGGCGCCAAAAAAGACGTCGCCCGCAGCTATTTGCTGACGTGCCCCCGAGGGCAACCGCAATTGCAATGCTCCATCTTCCGACAGACCTTCAAACGTCCCGACAAGCGTTTCATCAGCAAGGCGCACAGTGATCTTTTGCCCGACACCCCGCGCGCTCTTCAACCAGGCTTCCCTGATAGCGTTAAACCCACCTGGCTGCTGCCAGGTCGCGTACCATTTATCAAATGCGGCCGCGAGCGCGGTTAATGCATATCCGACGCTATAAACGACGCCGCTTTCTGCCTGAAGGCTTGTCGCAGGGTATGGCGTGTCGTTGGGGAAATGAACCAGGTTCAAACCAATGCCAATGGCCAGCCAGCTTACTTCCAAACCGCCCGCACTTTCTGACTCCAGAAGAATACCACTAGCCTTCTTGCCATCTATCAGGAGGTCGTTCGGCCATTTGAGGCTCACTTTGGAGGAGACCTCGTCAGACAAGAGTTGTGACGCCGCATCGTGGAGTGCCAAGCCCGCCACAAAGGAAAGTTCGCCAGCTTCTGCAGGGCCACACCCCGGGCGCAGCAGGAGCGTGCACATGAGATTGCCAATGGGAGATGTCCAAGCGCGACCTCGCCTGCCCCGGCCTGCAGTCTGAGTATCGGCGACAATCCAGACAGGCCCCGACACACCGCTGGCTGCGAGGCGTTTGGCTTCTTCATTGGTGGAGTCAATCTCGCCGTGCCGGTTCAGCTTGTAGCCTGCAGGAACCGCGAGAGCGTCTGGCATTCTCTAGTGTGCAGTCTCGGTGGATGCCGCTGGCGCTTCAGCTGCTTCCACAGTCGGCACCAAAGAGTTTGCAGCGCCTTCCGCCATCTTCAAAACAGGCGTTGGATAAAGAATAAACAAGAGCGTGAACAAGGCCGATACCGCCAGAACAGCTCTGATTTCCGACCCCATGGGCCCGGCAAATGCTGGGGCTGGATCGTCGAAATAGATGATCTTCACAACGCGGAGATAGTAGAAGGCTCCAACGACACTCGCCAAAACACCAATGATCGCAAGAGCATACAGCCCGGCATTGATCGCAGCGAGGAAGACATAGAATTTTGCAAAGAACCCAGCAAGCGGCGGAATACCTGCAAGCGAGAACATGAGCATAGCGAAGACAGCAGCCAGCATGGGCTGGTTCTGCGACAGACCAGCCAGGTCTGATATCTCTTCAACCGGGCCTTCCTTGTGGCGCATAGCGAGGATGCAGCAGAAGACGCCTGCATTCATGATCAGATAGATGGTGAGATAGATCACCACGCCCTTCACGCCTTCGGGTGTGCCAGCCGCGAGGCCCACAAGCGCGAAGCCCATATGCCCGATGGACGAGTAGGCCATCAGTCGTTTGATGTTGGTTTGACCGATCGCCGCGAAGGCACCCAGCACCATTGAAGCGATTGAGATGAAAACGACCACCTGCTGCCATTGGAAGACAGCATCTGCGAAACCGCCATACATGACACGCAGGAAGAGCGCCATGGCTGCGATCTTAGGTGCTGCAGCGAAGAAGGCCGTTACAGGCGTCGGCGCCCCCTCATACACATCCGGTGTCCACATATGGAACGGCACGGCAGAGATTTTGAAGGCAAGACCTGCAAGCAGGAAGACCAGGCCAAAAATGAGGCCAGTCGACATGCCGTTCAGCGCAATAACGCCAGCGAGCACATCAAAGTTTGTGGTGCCAGAGAAGCCGTAAATCAACGATGACCCGTAAAGCAGCATGCCTGAGGCAAGCGCGCCAAGGACGAAGTATTTGAGGCCTGCTTCTGTAGAGCGCGTGTTGTCACGATGGAAAGAAGCAACGACGTAGAGCGCCAGGCTCTGCAGCTCCAGCCCCATATAGAGCGCGATCAACCCGTTCGCAGAGACCATCATCAACATGCCAAGTGTGGCAAGGAGGATCAGAACAGGAAACTCAAACCGGTCAATATTTTCGCGCGCCATAAAGCCTTGCGCCATAACGATGGCGACTGCTGAGCCTGCGAGCACGAGACACTTCATGACAATGGCAAAGCCATCCATCACAAAGGCGCCACCAAAGGTCAGGACCCGCTCGTCCGGCTGGCTGACCACTGCGAAGCCCGCCACAATAAGCAGCGCAATGGACCCAATGCTCACCGCACGGCTTGATCCATCACCTCTGAACACACCCAACATGAGCAGCGCCATTGCACCGGCAGCGAGGATGATTTCCGCAAGGGCGGGACCTAAGTCCGGCATGGCGAGGGCGGTTTCCATAGTCTTTGTATCTCCAGACGTCTTGCGCGTTAGCGGCCTAAGCCAGCCCAAGCAAAGTCAAATGTTCCACCACCGGCCACTTCATGGGCCTCCACAGCGGCTTGGTAGTTGGCTACCAGATTGTCGACGGACACGGCGGTCACATCCAGAATTGGCAGCGGATACACACCAAAGAAAAGTGTCGCAACGATAAGTGGCGCCAATGTTGCGAGCTCCCGCGGGCTCACGTCTTTGATGTTCTTCAACGTGTCTTTTTCCAGCTCACCGAAAACAACCCGGCGGTAGAGGTAAAGCGCGTAGCAGGCCGACAGGATCACCCCAGTTGCTGCCAAAAGAGCGACCCAGGAGTTCACCTGAAACACCCCAACAATGGTGAGGAACTCGCCGACGAACCCACTTGTGCCCGGCAGGCCGACATTCGCCATGGTGAAGATCATGAAGGCAAACGCATAGATCGGCATGCGGCTGACAAGACCGCCATAGGCAGCAATCTCACGCGTGTGCATGCGGTCATAGACCACGCCGACACAAAGGAAGAGCGCGCCTGAGACCCATCCGTGGGAGAGCATCTGAAAAATGCCACCCTGCACGCCCTGGGTCGTCGCCGCAAAGATCCCCATGGTCACGAAGCCCATATGAGCGACGGAGGAGTATGCAATCAGCTTCTTCATATCCTCCTGCACCAAGGCCACCAGCGACGTGTAGATGATCGCGACCACTGACAATCCAAAGACCATCGGCGCGAAAAGGTCAGACGCAATGGGGAACATAGGCAGAGAGAACCGTAAGAAACCGTAGCCGCCCATCTTCAGCAGGATGCCCGCCAGGATCACTGAGCCCGCTGTCGGCGCTTCCACGTGAGCGTCCGGCAGCCAGGTGTGTACGGGCCACATGGGCATCTTCACCGCGAAGGAAGCAAAGAAAGCAAGCCATAGCCAGGTCTGCATGCCTGCAGGGAAGTCATATGCCAGCAGCGTTGGGATATCCGTCGTGCCGACCTGCCAGTACATAGCCATAATGGCCAGCAGCATGAGAACGGAGCCTGCCAGAGTGTAGAGGAAGAATTTGAAGCTCGCATAGACGCGCCGCGCGCCCCCCCAGACACCGATGATCAGGAACATCGGAATGAGGCCAGCTTCAAAGAAGAGGTAGAAGAGTACCAGATCCAGGGAACAGAACACGCCGATCATCAGCGTTTCCAGGATCAAGAACGCGATCATGTATTCCTTCACGCGGGTCTGGATCGCCTCCCAGCTCGCTAGAATGCAGAACGGCATCAGGAACGTGGTCAAGATCACAAACAGCATGGAAATGCCATCAACACCCATATGGTAATTGATCGCGCCACCGAGCCACTCGCCCTGCTCAACAAACTGGAACTCAGCTGTCGTCTTATCGAAACCGAACCAGATCGACAGAGAGCCGATGAAGGTAATCATCGTCACCCAAAACGCCGTCCATCTGGCGTTGCGTGCCTCAACCTCTTCGTCCGCCCGGATCATGAGAATGACCAGAGCACCAACAAGCGGCAGGAAAGTAATGATGGATAGAACTGGAATTCCAAACATTAGTGGGAACCCCCGAACATGAAGTAAGTCGTCAGCGCTGCGATGCCCAGAAGCATGGCGAACGCATAATGATAAACGTAACCGGTCTGCAGCCGATTGATGCCGCGCGTCACATCAAGGACGCGTGCAGCGATCCCGTCCGGCCCAAGCCCGTCAATGGTTCGCCCGTCTCCCTGTTTCCAGAAGAAGCGACCGATCCAGAAGGCAGGCTTCACAAACAAGAAGTCATAGATCTCGTCCACGTACCACTTGTTGAGCAGGAACTTGTAGAGAAGCTCCTGTTCCCTCGCCAGCGCTTTCGGAGTCTCAGGGCTGCGGATATAGAAGTACCAGGCCGTTACAAACCCAAGGGACATCATGACCAATGGTGAGAATTTCACCCAGGCTGGAACATGATGCAGGTCCTCAAGAATATTGTTGCCTTCCAGCGTGAAGACCGCGCCGGCCCAAAAGCCCTCTGCAGAGCTACCGATAAAGAGGCTTGAGAACATGGCACCTGCCCCCAATGCACCACCTGCCAGCAGGAACAGCGGGATCATCATGGAAGGCGGGCTTTCATGCGCATGGCTCAGCACTTCGTTTGAAGCACGACTCTTGCCATGGAATGTCATGAAAATGAGGCGCCAGGAATAGAAGCTTGTGAAGAGCGCTGCCACAACGGTGGCCCAGAAAGCATACATGTGGACCGGGTTCTGAGCTGCGAAGGCTGCTTCGATCACTGCGTCCTTGGAGAAGTAGCCGGCAGTCAGCGGGAAGCCTGTCAGCGCCAAGGTCCCGATCAGCATCATGACCCAGGTGACCGGCACGAACTTGTAGAGCCCGCCCATCTTGCGCATGTCCTGCTCATCGGACATGGCGTGGATCACGGAGCCGCTGCCTAAGAAGAGAAGTGCCTTAAAGAACGCGTGCGTAAAGAGGTGGAACATGGCGACTTCGTAAGCGCCTACCCCTGCAGCAACGAACATGTAGCCCAGCTGTGAACATGTGGAATACGCGATCACGCGTTTGATGTCGTTCTGAACCAGACCGACTGTTGCGGCAAAGAACGCTGTCGTTGCCCCAATAAACACGACCACGTTTAGTGCGTCCTGCGAGAACTCAAAGAGTGGCGACATGCGGCAGACGAGGAACACACCTGCTGTCACCATGGTCGCGGCGTGGATCAGCGCAGATACCGGCGTTGGGCCTTCCATCGCATCCGGCAGCCAGGTGTGGAGCAGGAACTGGGCTGACTTGCCCATCGCTCCCATGAAGAGCAACAGACAGATCGTCGTGACAATAGGGAACTCTGCGCCGAGGAACATGAAGCTATCGTCTGCGAGACCCGGAATGGCAGCAAAGATCGTGTCATATTCGACGGAGCCGACCGTGAGATAGATCGCGGAAAGCCCCAGGATAAGACCGAAATCACCTACCCGGTTCACAACAAAGGCTTTGATCGCAGCTGCATTCGCGGTCGGTTTTTTGTACCAGAAACCAATGAGCAAATAGGACGCGAGACCCACTCCTTCCCAACCGAAGAAGAGCTGCACCAGATTGTCTGCCGTGACCAGCATCAGCATGGCGAAGGTGAAGAGCGAGAGGTAAGCGAAGAAACGCGATTGGTGTGGGTCGTGGCTCATATAGCCAACAGAATAGATGTGCACGAGGGCCGACACGTTGGTAACAACCACCAACATGACGGCTGTCAGTGTGTCGATGCGCAAGCGCCAGTCCGCCTCAAAAGAGCCGCTATCGATCCAGGTAAGGACCTTGATGGTTTCAGCCTGCCCCTGAAGCGCCACGTTGTAGAACGCAACCCAGCTCAACAGAGCCGAAATAACAAGGCCGCCACAGGTCACCCACTGAGACGCGGTGACGCCGATCTGGCGCCCGAACAATCCAGCGATCAAACATCCGACGAGCGGAAGGAAGACAATTGCTTCGTACATGTGCCGCTCAGCCTTTCATCAAATTGATGTCTTCGACGGCGATAGAGCCGCGATTACGGAAATAAACAACAAGGATGGCCAGACCGATGGCCGCCTCTGCCGCCGCGACCGTCAGAACCAACATGGCAAATATCTGCCCGGTGAGATCGCCCAGATGCGTGGAGAAAGCCACTAGGTTGATGTTCACGGCGAGGAGCATCAACTCAATCGACATGAGGATAATGATGACGTTCTTCCTGTTCAGGAAGATGCCGAAAATCCCCAGCGTGAAGAGGATCGCCGCCACCGTCAGATAATGTGCAAGACCGATTTCCATGTGCGTTTCTCTCGTGGTCGGCCCTTAGAGGCCCTGACCAGGCTCCACCTTCTTAAGTTCTACTGCGGTTTCGGCCGTGCGAGCGACCTGCTCCGGAATACTCTGTCTTTGTGCGTCTGGCTTCTTCCGGAGCGTCAGCACGATGGCGCCGATCATGGCCACCAGCAAAACCATGCCGGCAGCCTGGAAGAAGTAGACATATTGCGTGTACATCACCTGGCCGATCGCTTCTGCGTTGGTCACATCGGAAATAGGCGGAATTGGGGACGCTGCCAGCGACGCCACTTCAGGTGCGAGCGTCCAGGTGCCCGCAACCAAGAGCAGTTCGAGCAGAACGATCAGTCCAATCAACGCACCAATGGGCATGTATTGCAGGAAGCCCTCACGGAGCTCCGCAAAGTCGATGTCCAGCATCATCACCACGAAGAGGAACAAGACTGCAACCGCGCCGACATAGACAATGATCAGGATCATCGCGAGGAACTCTGCCCCCATCAGCACGAAGAGCCCTGCCGCATTGAAGAACGCCAGGATCAGAAAGAGTACGGAATGCACGGGGTTGCGGGCAGCAATAACCATGAAGCCCGCGGCAATGGCGACGCCTGCAAATATATAAAAAGCTATGGTGGCGACGATCATTGCCCCTTTGCCCTCTCTCGTGTTGCGTTACCCGCCCCCGGTGTTACCGGTAAGGCGCGTCAAGTTCGATGTTCTTAGCGATTTCGCGTTCCCAACGGTCACCGTTATCAAGCAGCTTCTCTTTTGTGTAGAAAAGCTCTTCGCGGGTTTCCGTTGCGAATTCGAAGTTTGGTCCTTCAACGATGGCGTCTACCGGACAAGCTTCCTGACAGAAGCCGCAATAGATGCATTTCGTCATATCAATGTCGTAGCGCACGGTGCGCCGGGTCCCGTCATTGCGACGGGGGCCCGCTTCAATGGTAATAGCCTGTGCCGGGCAAATTGCTTCACAGAGCTTGCAGGCAATGCAGCGCTCTTCTCCGTTCGGGTAGCGGCGAAGCGCATGCTCCCCTCGGAAGCGCGGGCTTAGAAGGCCTTTTTCATACGGATAGTTCAATGTCGCCTTAGGCCCGAAGAAATACTTCAAAGCCAAGACGAAGCTTGAAACAAACTCCGCCAAAAACAGGGAGCGTACAGATTGTGTCAGACCAGACATGGATCAGCTCTCCTTCAGGTTACGGCGCAAGATCGAACGCGACCAGAACGCCGGCTGTCACTACAACCCAACCGAGCGAAAGAGGCAGGAACACTTTCCAGCCCAAGCGCATCAGTTGGTCATAGCGGTAGCGCGGCACATAGGCGCGAACCATCGCAAAGAGGAAAAAGACGAAACAAACTTTCAGAACA
This sequence comes from Parvibaculaceae bacterium PLY_AMNH_Bact1, assembly GCA_032881465.1. Lineage (NCBI taxonomy): Bacteria > Pseudomonadati > Pseudomonadota > Alphaproteobacteria > Hyphomicrobiales > Parvibaculaceae > Parvibaculaceae bacterium PLY_AMNH_Bact1. Next base: position 1,422,399 of record CP126168.1, on the reverse strand, counting down.
AACCAGATAATGCCGGGAACTGCATGAAGTGGCTCCCAGTCAAACGGGGGCAGCCAGCCGCCGAGGAACAGGATTGTCACCATCGCTGCCATCAGGTTAATCGCAACAAACTCACCCAAGAAGAAGAGCAAGAACGGTGTCGAGGAATACTCAGTGGCATAACCCGCAACCAGTTCAGATTCGGCTTCCGGCAGGTCAAACGGTGGCCTGTTGGTCTCAGCGATCGCTGAGATGAAGAAGATCACGAAGGCTGGGAAATGAATGAGCCAATACCAACCGAACATGCCCGCGCCTGTATCCTGCGCGCGAACAATATCTGAGAGGTTCATCGAACCCGCTGTCATCAGCACACAAACAACAATAAAGCCGAGCGAGACCTCGTAGGACACCATCTGCGCGGCAGACCGCAGCGCACCCATGAACGGGTATTTCGAGTTAGATGCCCATCCGCCCATGATGATGCCATAGACACCCAGGGACGAAAACGCGAGGACGTAAAGCAGCCCAACATTGATGTCGGCAACAACCCATCCATCATCAAAGGGGATCACTGCCCAGGCACTCAGCGCCAAGGTCGCCGTGATGACGGGGGCCAGAAGATAGATGCCCTTGTTAGCGCTTGAAGGGATGATCGCTTCTTTGAACAGAAACTTTGTCAGGTCGGCGAAGGATTGCAGAAGGCCCCATGGCCCCACCACATTGGGTCCGCGGCGCATCTGAACGGCGGCGAAAATCTTCCGGTCGGCGTAGAGAATGTACGCGGTGAAGAGCAGCAGCCCCACCAGCACACCCAGCGATTGGCCAACGATGATGAACAGCGGAAAGCCGTATGTGGTCCAGAGCTCAGCCATTGGTGCCGGTTGCTCCTGCTTCTTTGTTGCCGTAGGTCGCAGCACAATCCGCCATGATCTTGCTTGCGCGAGCAATCGGGTTCGTAAAGTAGAAATCAGTTATGGCGTTACTGAATGGCCCGTCGTCCATCGAACCGCCAGGCCCGCTTGTCACACTTGCAGCGCTCGAAACCGTGTCGATCTGTGCGAAATGCGGGTGCGCCTCAAAGAGCGCCGCGCGGAGCTGCTGCAGGCTGTCATATGGAAGTGTCTGTCCCAGCACATCAGACAGCGCGCGGAGAATAGCCCAATCTTCTCTCGCATCTCCCGGCGGGAAGGCTGCCCGACGGCCCATCTGCACACGACCTTCCGTGTTCACCCATAGAGCGCTTTTTTCTGTGTAGGTCGCCGCAGGCAAGATGACATCAGCGGCGTGTGCTCCAGCATCCCCGTGCGTTCCCTGATAAACGACAAATGCTTTTTCAAGCTTGCTTGTGTCGATTTCGTCGGCACCAAGCAGGAAGACAAAATCTATGTCGCCAGACGCTGCCGCATCCAGAATACCAGCAGTGTCCTTGCCGCCCTCACCGGGCACAAAGCCTAGATCCAGGCCACCTACACGAGCGGCAGCTGTATGAAGAACGTTAAAGCCATTCCAATTGGCTGAGATGGCGCCTGATTTCTCAGCAATCTGAAGAGCCGTTGCATGAACCGCAGCGCCGTCCGCGCGGGTCAGCGCGCCCTGCCCCAGAATGATCATTGGGCGTTCAGCAACTTCGAGAACACGGGCAAACGGGTGAGACCCATCTGCGATTTCTTTGAGGGTCTGTGGTCCTGCACCAAGATGGTCAGTGTCATATGTGAGATCGGCGTCTTCGCCAACGATCCCGACGGGCAAGCCGCCCTGGCTCCAGCGCTTACGGATGCGTGCGTTCAAGACCGGCGCTTCTGTGCGTGGGTTGCTGCCAATAATGAGCAGCGCGTCTGCGTCTTCAATACCGGCGATGGATGAGTTGAACAGATAAGAGGCGCGATCGCCTGCATTCAGCTTTGTCCCGTCCTGACGACAGTCCAGGCTGGTCACGCCTAACGACACCATCAAATCTTTCAGTGCGCTCATGCCTTCAACACAAGCAAGATCACCGGCAATCGCCGCCATCTTTTCAGGTGTTGTCGATTTTACTTTGGTTGCAATTACCTCGAACGCTTCGTTCCAGGAAGCAGCGCGAAGCTTGCCGTTCTCCCGAACGTAAGGACGGTCGAGACGCTGAGATTTCAGCCCATCCCAGATGAAGCGTGTCTTATCAGAAATCCACTCTTCGTTCACATCCTCATTGAGACGTGGCATCACCCGCATAACTTCTTTGCCGCGCGCATCAACCCGAATGGCGGAGCCTACTGCATCCATCACATCTACAGTCTCTGTCTTCCGCAATTCCCACGGACGGGCAGTGAAGGCATAAGGCTTTGAAGTCAACGCGCCCACAGGGCACAGGTCAATCACATTGCCTGACAGCTCTGAGGTCAGCGATTTTTCAAGATAGGTCGTGATCTCCATATCCTCACCACGACCAATCGCGCCAATCTCCGGCACGCCAGCCACTTCCTGCACAAACCGTACGCAGCGGGTGCAGTGGATGCAGCGGGTCATGATGGTCTTAACAAGCGGGCCCATTTCTTTGTCTTCGACCGCACGCTTATTCTCGTCAAAGCGTGATGTGTCGACACCAAAGGCCATTGCCTGGTCCTGCAAGTCACACTCACCACCCTGATCACAGATTGGACAATCAAGAGGGTGGTTGATGAGCAGGAATTCCATCACGCCTTCTCGGGCGCGTTTCACTGTTTCGGTCTTGGTGTGAACAACCATGCCGTCGGCAACTGGCATGGCACAACTTGCAACAGGCTTTGGAGATTTTTCGATCTCGACTAGGCACATGCGGCAGTTGCCCGCAATCGACAGGCGCTCGTGATAGCAGAAGCGTGGCACGTCGGCATTGGCCTCTTCACAGGCCTGCAAAACGGTTACACCGTTCTCCACTTCCACTTCTACGCCATCCACTGTGAGTTTTGGCATGGGTCTACTCCGCCGCTACCGGCGCTGCACCACCCGCCTTGCGGGCCGCAATACGCTCTTCAATCACTGGCCGGAAATGCCGGATCAGCCCCTGGACGGGCCAGGCGGCCGCATCGCCGAGGGCACAAATTGTGTGGCCTTCCACACGCTTTGTTACATCCAACAGCATTTCAATTTCTTCGACTTCTGCCTCACCGGTGACAAGGCGTTCCATCACGCGCCACATCCAGCCGGTTCCTTCCCGGCACGGAGTGCACTGGCCGCAGCTCTCGTGCTTATAGAAAGCAGAGAGACGGGCGATTGCTTTGATCACATCGGTGGACTTGTCCATGACGATCACGGCGGCTGTCCCCAGACCGGACTGCACATCTTTGAGCGAGTCAAAATCCATGAGAACGGTGTCGCAGATACTTTTCGGCAGAAGGGGAACAGAAGATCCGCCCGGAATAACCGCGAGGAGATTGTCCCAGCCGCCCCGAACGCCACCGCAATGCTTTTCGATGAGCTCCTTTAGAGGAATGCCCATCTCTTCTTCCACATTGCACGGATTGTTGACGTGACCGGAGATGGAGAAGACTTTGGTTCCCGTGTTGTTCGGACGTCCAAGCCCCCCAAACCAGGAGGCGCCACGACGCAGGATCGTCGGCGCAACTGCGATACTCTCCACATTGTTCACGGTGGTCGGTGCGCCATAGAGCCCAACATTTGCCGGGAATGGCGGCTTCAGGCGCGGCATGCCTTTTTTGCCTTCAAGGCTTTCAATGAGCGCGGTCTCTTCACCGCAGATATAGGCACCGGCACCATGCACAACGTAGAGTTCAAAGTCCCACCCGCTGTCAGCCGCGTTTTTACCCAGGAGGCCCGCGTCATATGCCTGATCGACAGCGCGCTGCAATTGCTCGCGCTCAAAAATGAACTCGCCGCGCACGTAAATGTATCCGGCATTTGCGCCCATGGCGAAACCAGCAACGAGGCAGCCTTCGACGAGTTTATGCGGATCGTGCCGCATGATCTCGCGGTCTTTACACGTGCCAGGCTCAGACTCATCTGCGTTCACAACGAGGTAGTGTGGACGGCCATCTGACTCTTTTGGCATGAAAGACCATTTGAGTCCGGTCGGGAAGCCAGCGCCACCGCGACCACGCAGGCCCGATTGTTTCATCTCGTCGATGATCCAATCGCGGCCTTTGGCAATAAGGTCTTTTGTATTGTCCCAATCACCCCGACGACGAGCGCCTTCGAGGCCATAGTCATCCAGGCCGTAGAGATTGGTGAAGATGCGATCTTTGTCCCGCAACATCAGTCTGCTCCCCCCACTTCGGTGAGGCTTGTCAGCTCGCCTGCTGGCTCAGACCCTTTGCGGTCGTTCTGAGGGCCAACCTTTACAGGCCGTCCTTCCTTAAGGTCCGTTAGAAGTTTCTCAAAATTCCCAGCGTCCAGGTCTTCATAGAAGTCATCATTGATCTGCACCATGGGTGCGTTAGCACATGCTCCAAGGCACTCAACTTCCATCCAGGAGAGTTTGCCGTCGCTTGAAACCTGCTTCTCGTCGCCGATCATCTTTTTGCAGACTGCTTTCAGATCATCAGACCCGCGCAACCAGCAAGGCGTCGTTCCACAGAGCTGAACAAAATGCTCACCCACCGGCGACAGGTTGAACATGGTGTAGAAGGTCACGACTTCCATCGCCCGCATGTGCGGCATGTCTAGATAGTCAGCAATGTACCGGATTGCCGGCTCCGGCAACCAACCACCTGCCTGCTTCTGTGCGCGCCACAAAAGCGAAATAATTGCAGAGGCCTGTCTGCCGTCCGGGTACTTTTTGATCTGACCGTCAGCCCAGGCTTTGTTTTCAGCCGTAAACTCAAAACTGTCAGGCTGGTTCGGGTCCAGTCTGCGCACACTCATCGGTCAACCTCCCCGAACACAATGTCCAGTGAGCCCAGGATCGCTGAGACGTCAGCGAGCATGTAGCCCTTACATAAGAAATCCATTGCCTGTAGATGCGAAAAGCCCGGCGCTTTAATTTTGCAGCGGCTTGGCTTGTTCGACCCGTCAGAAACCAAATAGACGCCAAACTCACCCTTCGGCGCTTCGACGGCGGCATACACCTCACCGGCAGGCACATGATAGCCCTCGGTGTAGAGCTTGAAGTGATGGATCAGACTTTCCATCGACTTCTTCATGTCACCACGTTTCGGCGGCGCGATCTTGCCGTCGCTCGTGACCACCGGACCTTCCGGCATCTGCTCAATACACTGACGCATGATCCGGACGGATTGGCGACATTCTTCAATGCGGATGAGGTAACGATCGAAATTGTCGCCGTTCTTGCCGACAGGAATATCAAACTCAAGATCGCTGTAACATTCATAAGGCTGCGAACGACGCAGGTCCCATGCCATGCCAGATCCGCGCACCATCACGCCAGAGAAGCCCCAGGCTTGTGCGTCTTCAGCGGACACATTGCCAATGTCCACATTGCGTTGTTTAAAAATACGGTTGCCAGTGAGGAGTGCATCCACATCATCGACGATCTTCTCGATAAAGTCGCAATAGGCGTGAATGTCTTCCAAGAGCTTTGGCGGCAGATCCTGATGGACACCACCGGGCCGAAAATAGGCCGCGTGCATCCGACTACCGGACGCGCGCTCGTAGAACGACATCAGCTCTTCACGAACCTCAAATCCCCAAAGCGAGGGTGTGAACGCACCAACGTCCAGCGCCTGTGTGGTCACGTTCAGCAAATGATTGAGAATGCGGCCGATCTCTGAATAGAGAACACGGATATATTGCGCGCGTTTTGGCACTTCGATGCCGAGGAGCTTTTCAACTGCCAGCGAATAGGCATGCTCCTGATTCATCGGCGCCACATAGTCGAGGCGGTCGAAGTAAGGCAGTGCCTGAAGGTATGTTTTGTTCTCAATCAGCTTCTCGGTACCGCGGTGCAGCAGTCCGATATGCGGATCCACCCGCTCTACAACCTCACCTTCGAGCTCAAGCACCAGGCGCAGCACCCCGTGCGCGGCCGGGTGCTGAGGCCCGAAGTTAATGTTGATGTTTTTAATCTGAGACTCGGCCATGGACTATCCTTCACCCTCAGATGCTTTTTCATCGCCCGGCAGCAGATATTCAGCTGCTTCCCAAGGACTTTCGAAATCGAAATTCCGGAATTCCTGCGTGAGTTTCACGGGCTCATATGCCACCCGTTTCAGCTCATCGTCATAACGGACTTCAACAAAGCCGGTGAGCGGGAAATCTTTGCGCAGTGGATGTCCAGAAAATCCATAATCGGTCAGGATACGCCGCAAATCAGGATGACCCGAAAAGAGGATACCATAGAGGTCAAAAGCCTCGCGCTCGAACCAGTTGGCTGCGGGGTACACCCCAACAACACTAGGCACCTGAGCCTCTTCATCCGTTTCCAGTTTCACACGCAGGCGCTGGTTCTGATGCATGGACAGCAGGTGATAGACAACATCGAAACGTCTGGCGCGGCCTGGATTGTCTGCACCGCAAATGTCGACAAGAACAGAGAAGTGGCATGCCGGGTCATCTCTCAAGAACTTGAGAACCTTGACGATTTTGTCCGCGCTGGTCGTCAGCGTCAGTTCACCGCGGTCGATCTCTGACGAGACAATCGCGTCACCCAAACCGGCGGCGATATGATCCCCTAGATCTTGCAGACTTTCGTCCATGTCGTTTTTCTCAGACAATTGGCATCTCTAACAATGTTGTCACCGCGGCGAGCAGGCCTCACCCTTGCGGTATTCTTCTAACGTTCGATCGTCCCGGTGCGCCTGATTTTTCGCTGCAAGGCAAGAATGCCGTACAGCAGAGCTTCAGCAGATGGTGGGCATCCAGGCACATAAATATCCACGGGAACAATCCGGTCACATCCGCGCACGACCGAATAGGAGTAGTGATAGTAGCCACCGCCATTGGCACACGATCCCATCGAGATCACGTAGCGGGGATCAGGCATCTGGTCATAAACTTTGCGGAGTGCAGGTGCCATTTTGTTTGTAAGTGTTCCGGCCACGATCATCACATCGGACTGGCGCGGACTGGCGCGGGGTGCAGTTCCGAACCGCTCAAGGTCATAGCGGGGCATGTTGGTCTGCATCATCTCAACGCCACAACAGGCCAGACCGAAGGTCATCCACATCAGTGAGCCGGTCCGGGACCAGTTGATCAAATTGTCCAGCGAGGTGACCAGAAAGTTCTTGTCAGCAAGCTCATCCGACATCTGCTTGAAGAAAGGGTCATCAGCTCCAACCGGCGCGCCAGTCTTGGGATCAATGACGCCCTTTGGGGCTTCGGTGATGATTGGACTACTGGTCATACGCGCACTCCACACATCTGACGGAGAAAAAGGCTCAGTCCCATTTCGCTCAATCCCATTCCAGGGCGCCTTTCTTCCACTCGTAGATAAAGCCGATTGTCAGAACCCCTAGGAACACCATCATTGACCAGAACCCGAACAGACCAACATCGCCAAGCGACACCGCCCAGGGGAAGAGGAAAGCGACCTCCAGATCAAAAATGATGAACAGGATTGCGACGAGATAAAACTTCACGTCAAAGCGCATGCGGCTGTCGTCGAAGGCTTCAAACCCACACTCATATGCTGAGAGTTTTTCCGGGTCCGGGTTCGACGGGGCGATCACAAATGGGACGATCAATAAAGCAATAGATATGACGGCCGACAGACCGAGAAAAATCACGATCGGCAGATACTCGCTTAAGAGCTGTTCCATTTTCAGCACCTGAATGGTCTGGCCCAGTGTGGTGGTCTGGCCTGACCTGTCGGCGGAAATCACTGCAGTGGTTTCGCGTCTGCGAAGACTTGAGTGATTCTCGCGTGTTGCCCCTCTAAAATCGCGCGGAGTATAGCCCTCGCCTGCCCCAAGTCAAACGACTGAGCACGTCAAAAACACGCTAAAATGCACAGATTTTTGAGGCTTTTTGCCGCGCAGGCGACAGGGCTTAAGAACCACTCGCAGGACCAGCTTGCAAGGAGCTCAAAAATGGAATGAGCGGGCTTTGAAAGTTGGGATGACCAGCCCTGTCACGGCTAGGTCATTAGAAAATGGCGGGAGTGACGGGACTCGAACCCGCGGCCTCTGGCGTGACAGGCCAGCGCTCTAACCAGCTGAGCTACACCCCCTAAATCGAAGGCGAAACGCCTTCGGGGATGCGGTGATGTACGGCAGGCCCTAGAAGCTGTCAAGCAGCGAATGGCTGTTTTCCGCGTTTATTTGCTTCTCCTTATGAAGCCTAGGGTTGAGGCCTTCCAATTGATGGCTGAACCTCATGATCAACCTGACTGTAGGGGTAAATCATCGCTTGGTTTGGCGATTCACCTGATCTAGTCACCTGATCGGGCGGCCTGACCAAGCCAGCGTTGCGCGCCCTTTCAAGGTCTGCAGAAAAAAACTGGTCCTTCAAACGACGGGAAATCTTCTGCGATGCGTTGAACTAACGAGGGATGAGGCACGTACACCGCGCTGGTGTGCGTGAACCTCACCAATCAGCGTCTTGTTTGCAGCGCGATTGGGCATTTGGAACGAAACACCCGATGACACGCCCCCTCCTGCCGTTGCCTGCGGCTGTTTTCTGCCATGCGCAGTGGCGCACCGGCAGCACTGCAATCTTCACCGCCTTTCGCGCTGACCCGCGTTTCATGTGTTTCTATGAGCCCCTTCATGAGGGGCTGCGCACCATGACCAAATGCAAAGCCATGCGGTACGATCCCGACGATGTCCGGCGCATGGGCCATGAAGGCCTCACAAAACCCTACTTCTTTGAATATTGCGAGTTGCTCGCGCCCCGCCACGGGGCCCCTGCATTCCCGGCACACCTCTCATATGGCGAATTCTTTGAGGTCAGCATGACAGGCCTCTCAGAGTTGCGGGCCTATTTCCAGCTTCTCGCCGAATTCGCCAGGTCCAAGGACAAGATACCAGTCTTTTGCCTCAATCGCAGCTGGGGACGGATGAGGACATTCAGGGACCTACTCCCGAAAAGCGTCCATATCTTTTCGCTCCGCAATCCTTGTGCAACCTGGGAATCACAAAAAGCCCGGCGGAGCTACTTCTTCGCAAAGCTCCTCTATATCTATTCAATGTCTGAACCGGAGGGAACGAACGAGGCGTTCCCAGAAATCGCCGACCTCTCGTTCTTTGAACGGGTAAGAACTGAGCGAACATTCAAACGTAAGATAGCTGAGATCTCTGACGATCGGATCAAGCCGCTTTTTTGGCAGGCCTATGCAAATGCTCTAGCAAACGGTGTGCTCCATGCTGACTTCATCCTGGATTTGGATCAAACCAATCCGGGTACAGACGACCGGCTGGCTCTTGGACATTATTTGGCCCGCCTTCCAGGACACCCGAAAGACAATGACCTTCTCAGCCACCTTCGAACACTCGCAAGGGAACCACATCTCCACGGCGAATGTCGCACCCCCATGCAGTTTGTTCATGCGTCGTGGCAGGGCATTGAGGCACCGGCGCTAGATCGAGAGGAGCTTCTGGCCTCTGCTTGCCAGATGGCACCTAAACTTTCTGCCGCCAATAGAGATATCCTGAGCCGACTTGTTGTCCGTCGACCGGATGCCGTTTGCTGAGGACACGATATCTGTCTAAAGTGACGGCATGCTAAAATAAGTCGCCAGAAAAGATCTCATCCACCTTCACCCTTCCGTGGGCTTGAAGGTGTGTCGCCCGTTGCTCCGCGCAAGATCGGGCCAAGCGCGCATATTCACGTCGCGCTCTTTCTGGTTTCTCAAAAATGTTTCTTTTCAACCCGTCACTGCGGTTCACGCCTGCAGTCCGCGTAACAAACTACTACTTCTTTCAGGCCATGAGTGTGGGGGTGATCAATGCCTTCGCCGGCATCTGGTTTACCTCTCAAGGCCTCTCGCCAGACCAAATCGGCATTGTTACGTCCACCCCTCTTTTGGTCCTCCTGTTTCTTGGAGTCAGGGTTGGGCGTATTGCTGACCAAGCGCCAGACTGGCGTCCCGTCATCGTCGTCGGCGCGTTCCTGTCCGGCGTTCTCCCTCTATGCCTGTTCATTGCCGAAGGGTTTGTGGGCATCCTGATCGTTTGGACAGCATGCGTTGTTTCTCAAATGGCCATCTTGCCTGTCGTCGATGCTGCCTCCATCCGACTTGGACGACGGGTAGGATTTGAATTCAGTCATCTTTATGCTTGGAAGACTATCGGCTACATGCTCACGATTTTTGTTGCGGGTTTCGCCATCGCAGAGATCGGTATCACTGCGTTTGTACCGGTCTTTGTTGGCCTGTCATTGCTGAGAGCTGCCACGGCTTTTGGGCTGCCGCAGTTTCGTGAAGCCAAAGAGACATTCAAAGCATCAATGCGCACAGGCTCATTACGCAATGTTCTGCGCCCATGGTTTCTCTTTCCGCTTTTCGGTTGGGCCTTGGTCCACTCTACCCATTTTGTATTGAACGGCTTCCTCGGCCTTCTCTGGCACGAGCAGGGTATCTCCGAGAGCACAATCGGACTCCTGATCGTCGTTGGCAGTATTGCTGAGCTTGGGATGTTTATCGGGTTCAAACGCTTCGCGGGTCGCATCACACCACGTGCGCTCATCCTAACATCATGCTTGGTTGCTGTGGTTCGGTGGACCGCTTTCGCCTTTTCGCCGTCTGTTCCCGTTCTTTTCGGGTTGCAGCTTCTTCAGGCGCTCACCTATGCGCTGGGGTTCCTCGCCTGCACCCATTTCATCGCTGATACTACCGACGAGAGCATTGCAGCTCAGGCCCAAAGTTTCTTTGGGATTTTGCAATCCGGTGTCGCAATCCTGGCATTGATTTCTTTTGGTTGGCTCGCGGGGATGTTTGGAGCCTATGCGTTTCTGGCGTCGGCCAGCCTTGCAGCATTGGGTGCCCTGCTTGTTGGGATATCCATGATCCTCAAAAAGTAGAACACCCTAACTCTCAAGGTCAGTCTTTGGCGTCGATGTCGCTTGCGTCGTGACGCTCAGGAACCTGACTGTTTTCCTCACCCCACACGCGGTTTACTTTCTGGCCGCGTTTCACTGCTGGGCGCGTGAAGATTTCGTCGGTCCAGCGGTTCACGTTTTTATAGGAGGCGACATCCAGGAATTCTTTGGACTCGTAAAGCAGACCTTTGGCCAATGCTCCGTACCACGGGCACGTCGCCATGTCGGCGATAGAGTATTCATCGCCAGCCAGGAACTGATTGTCGGCCAGGTGACGATCCAACACATCGAGCTGACGCTTTACTTCCATCGTGAAGCGATTGATTGGGTACTCATACTTTTCTGGCGCGTAGGCGTAGAAGTGACCGAAGCCGCCGCCGAGATAAGGCGCGCTGCCCATGAGCCACATAAGCCAGGACATGCACTCCGTGCGCTTTTTGTGATCTTTTGGCAGGAAGGCATCGAACTTCTCGGCCAGGTACCAGAGGATTGCACCGGATTCGAACACCCGTGTCGGCGTCTCAGTGCTGTGGTCCATGAGCGCCGGGATCTTGGAGTTCGGGTTTATGTCAACAAAGCCGCTGCCAAACTGGTCACCCTCACCAATATTGATAAGCCAGGCGTCGTACTCTGCCCCTTTGTGTCCAAGCGCCAGCAGCTCTTCAAGCATGACGGTTACTTTCACACCGTTCGGTGTCGCAAGTGAATAGAGCTGCAATGGGTGTTTTCCGACCGGCAGTTCTTTCTCCTGGGTTGGACCTGCGATGGGGCGGTTGATGTTGGCAAACCGTCCCCCACTCTCACTGTCCCATGTCCAAACTTTTGGTGGTACGTAAACGTCTGCATTGCTCATATGAAGTGCTCCTGCCCTGTTGATTACCGATGGGGCACTAAGTGCCTATCGGGTCGCCCAATTTCAATAGTTGGAAAACCCTAACCAATCTCGGGCGGCTTTCACACTCCTCACACGTTCATGTGATCACGGCAACTCCGGCAGCTCTGCAAAACACCCAACTAGATAGAAACTTTGCGCCCTTAGACGAATTACCCAGGCAATGAGTTAGGCAATGAAAGTCTCACCGAAGACCGCATCAACTGCGACAATCCTCTGCTGCCCCTCTTCCCGTGTGTAGGCCCATTTGGCGGGGCTACCAACTTGCCTGCCTTGTCTGACATCCAGATGGAACCCCCAGTGAGGGCTCCAAATCATCGAGACACCGATGCCCGTAAAACCAATCTCCTTAGCAATACCGTAGGCACGCCGCATATGGTCGTCCGTCTCAAAATGCTTAGACATAATATCAGCGGCACGACATTCGCCCCACTTGTCGACATTGTGCTGGCTTTTGCCTGTTGGGCCTAGAAAACGAGCAAGCGCTCCCGGCGCGGGAGAAATAATGATTGAGTGCCCGACCTGCTCCCGAAACTCGTCTAACTTCGTCAGCAACACCTCACTCATATGCTCCCATGACTCACCAAACTCACTCTCAACGAAATGTCTCATTGCAGCCTCCAATCAAATCCCCTTTCATCAGCGTCTCACAGGACATCTCAATTTGAAACTGTTGTTTTCCTATGGCGACATCGCTGTCGTCCTGACAGCGCCTTAGAACGATCTCCATCGTCCTTTCCCATCAATGTGTCCCCAATTTTCCAGAGAATGATCAGGGCCAAAACGCAGCCCAGAATGAAGTCTGCCAGGCGGTCGCCTGCGTCTTTCGTTTCAGCCATAGAAAAACCCGCCTCAAGGGCGGGCGGTTGTGATCGGTTACAATATCATACTATTTTAGAGCGGATTACGCAGTCGGGTCAGGGAATCGCGTCACACTAGCGTTAGGAGCACGTAACCAACTACGTTGAAAACAGATACAATCGCGATGGCTGCACACACAATGAAAGTTATTGGATAGCGTTCTAAGTGCCGATCAATCTCAAAGTGGATATTCAGCCACCCCAAGAACCCAATATAATACCCGGCCAAGCGCACAGTCGAAACGCCAATGATATAGATCCACAACCACACTGATGTCAGTGCGGTTGATAGCAAGAACGCTCCTGTAAGCCCTGCTGTTCCGTCACCTTCAAAGAATGCGACTACCACACTAGGGATACTGGCAAAATCACTTAAGAGATTCCACACCACTTCGGATGCTGGTGCCACCACCATAAGTTCCGTTCCCAGACTTACTCTAGAAACAACATCGATTACGTTCGCTAATAGCGTGAACAGCACAAAGTAGATGATTGCAGAAGCAAAGAAATCTGCAAACAATAGAAAAGCGAACTTGCGCCACATTGTTCTTGTCCCTTGTCGCGCAGGATTCAGCTTCGCAAGGAACCACCTAGTTTGCATTACAGATATGTAGTCTGTCGGAATATTGACGAACAATGCAGCCACGACGAGACCAGCAGTTAGGACTGGTATTCCGTACCCGTGTGTTAAGCTCTCCATTTCCTGTTGATGGATTGCAAGGTACACAACAGACAACGCGGTGACGCAAAACACAGACAGCAGAGCGGTCCGCCTCAGCCTAAGCAATGTGAAACTGAATCCACCAATGGCAACATTTCTTTTGCCGAAAAAGTCGTCCAAACTGTTTGTAAACGTTTCATACCAGATTGAATCACTGGAACTGCTTGCTCCCTTCAGCCAGAGAACCAGTCTGTCGCGTGTTTCTGTGCGAAGTATTTTGTCAGCCTCACGAGCTATCCACAAAGCACCACCAAGAAAAGTTGCGCTTACTCCAGAGACCATTGCCAAAAGGCCTATACCGTTCATTTTTTACCCACCAACGATACATGTCATTGCAATCCAAAATGGAGAGTCCACGGTAAACCGGATTCACTCTGAAATAAAACCGCGAATTTGGATTAAAGTGCTGGCAACAATGTCATTTTGGTCGTCAGGCCCCAAATCGATAGACATAAGCGGAAGGCACAAATTTTGCCCAATCCAAGCGAAGAAGAGATCAGGAAGGCCTACATTAGAATGACACTTATTGTGTCAACTCATCAGACTGTATTTCTTCTGGCAAGCGGTGGTCTGCTCGCCCTCAGCATTCAACTCATAATCGCTAACCCAGTGTCAGTTGTTTCGCTAGTCCTTCTGACTGCAGTAGCCATCAGTACCCTGTTGTCTTTCGCCGCAACGGGTTTCGTTGTTGTGATCGTAGACGATCTACCGAACCACCCAGAGGAGCTCAATGAAACGTTTACGAGGGTGGCAACTGGCATAGCTTTTTTCGGGCCGATGTTGGCCGCCGTAGCTTTTGGTGCTGCTCTAATCATCAATCTGCAAGAACGATTGTCCCCCGTTTGACGTCTTGCCCCTGACAAAAAGGGGCCATCTAAGTGATCCTCCGTTGCCGCTAGTGCTCACCCAGTCGTTTCACCACCTCTTCGACTGTTACATCATCCAACGCCATGACTGGGGACGCGGCAGCGCGCGAAGAAACTCTTCTCGAAAGAATTGCACCTCATTACTGAGGTGCACCCAAGTCTGGCTGGTGCCTCAACGTGAGGGGTTCGGGTTCAGGAGTATCTTGAAGGAAAATGGTGGGCGGTGACGGGATCGAACCGCCGACCCTCTCGGTGTAAACGAGATGCTCTCCCAGCTGAGCTAACCGCCCGTTCAGAAGTGTCTGAAGCGCCGCCGACATTAGTCATGGAAAGCTCCACGTCAAGCGCCAATTGCACCCAATTTGCCGCAATACATGGCCAAAAGCCTTGATATATGGTCAGGCCTGGTCACAAACGGGGGAGCCCCATGAAAATCACCGTCAGATTGCTCAGTGCCATTGCTATCGCCCTAGGCATTTCGCTGGTTTGGCTGCTTTGGCCAACCTCAACCCCAGCCATCGTCGACGCCAATGGCGCCACCGTTTCAGGCAGCATTGCCGAGGAAGAGTGGGTTGAGGTGAACGGCCTTAAACAATGGACGCTGACCCGGGGGCGCGACCGAGACAATCCGGTTCTGCTGGTGTTGCATGGGGGGCCTGGAGCCGGCGAGTTTGCCTGGTTCCGCGCCTATAACAGCAACCTTGAGGACGAATTCGTTGTGGTCCACTGGGATCAGCGCGGTGCCGGGAAGAGCTTCGATCCGGATACGCCTGCTGAAACCATGAACCTGCCCCAGATCATTGCCGACATTGATGTCGTCGTTGATCACCTGCGCACCAAGTTTGGACGCGACCGCGTTGCCATTCTCGGCCATTCCTGGGGATCCCTTCTCGGCACGACCTATGCGGCTGCCCACCCTGAAAAATTGTCGGGATACATTGGGACCGGCCAGATCTCCGACATGGCAGCTAATGAAACCACTTCCTATGCGTTTGCGCTGGCGGAAGCTGAGCGCCTGGGCAATGAAGCCGCGATAGCTGAGTTGACGGAAATCGGCGCACCACCCTATGGCGTCGATGAAACACTTGTTCAACGAGGGTGGCTCACTGAGTTTGGCGGTGGGCTCACCCATGATGGGCGCTCGCAACTCAGTCTCGCCTGGACGGCGCTCTCCATTCCTGAATTCAATCTGATTGATCTCATCAATCTGGTTCGAAGCGCCCTCTTCTCAATGGATCATCTGTGGGATCAGATTGGGGATATCAATCTCGACCGGACCTACCTGTCGTTTGAGGTGCCGGTCTTTTTTGCACTTGGTCGCTATGACCATCAAACACCTTCAGAGCTAGCGGAAGCCTATTTCAATCGTCTGTCCGCTCCTGACAAGCAGCTCTTCTATTTTGAGAACTCTGCACATGCACCGCCGTGGGAAGAGCCCGACCTTTTTTTCGATGTGATGGTCAATCAGATCAAACCGCGGCTGCTTCCCGACCGCTAAATGCTAGCGCCCAGGCATCCCAGGGATGTCTGCCTTGAACCGATAGAGGTAGTAAGGCGCTGCTGCCTTTATGTGAGATTTTGATTGAAGCATCTGGTCCGGGATGGCGCTGTCGGTGAAGTAGAAATATCCGTCTCATCCATAGGAGATGCCGTCCGCCCAGCGGACTCGCTCACTGGCGATCAGGGTTTGCAGTGACCCGTCAGGTGCCATGCGCGCAATGCCACCATGTTCGACATCAGTGATGTACATGTTCCCCGCCATATCAATGCTCAGTCCGTCGGTCAAAGGCTTGTCCCCTACTCTCTCCGCTGCCGCAGCGACCGCATCGGGTGAAGCGGACTGATCGTTCAGAACAGAGGTCGGCACCCGGTACAGACCATCATGGGTCATGGCGCCGTAATAGACATAGTCTCCGCGTCGGATAGGGAACGGCCTTCCCATTGCGGATTTCATAAAGGACAGGACCCGTCGGTCCGGATTCCGGATGAACGGTAAAAAACACCCTGCCATCTTCTGATGCAGCAACATTTCCAAAGGGCTCTGGAAACGCCAAGACTGTTTCAAGCGCCTCATCACCGAAGAGTGGCGCTGTCGACATGTCTGGGTAAGGCTCCCCGCCGCCGTATCGGCTGTAAAGCGTAAGGGCCACAATCGTCACCAATACAACCAATGTCAGCCCCGTGTTTCGCAGCCAGACCATATCCATCTCCTTGCCCAGTTCCGTTCTGGCGCTTAAGCTGGAGACAGTAGTTTCTAAAAGCAACTAGGTATCTTTAGGTTCCCATGAAAAAAGTCGATCTCAAAAGTGCGCCAGACGCAGGTGCCTGGCAGGACGAAGCCGGTTTTTGGGCAAAACTCGAAGAGGCTGGCGCCAATCCGGAATGTGATATCCGTCGATTGTTGCGGGTTGTCCTCAATCGCTGGGCGCCGCTTATCCTTCTCAACCTCGCACAGGCGCCGCAGCGTTTTGGCGAGCTGCGTCGACGCATCCCAACCCTGTCTCAAAAGGTCATGACCCAAAACCTGCGCGCACTTGAAGAGGCGGCCCTGATTTCAAGGTCTGTCGTCGATACGTCGCCTCCTCAGGTCACCTATGCGCTAACGCCAGAAGCCGGTCCCCTCATTGAGCATTTGATGCAGATTGCCGCATGGGCGAACGAGCACACGGCTGACGCCTGACCCGCGTTAGCACCAAGCAAAAAAAGTGCTTGCCGCACAGCCTGATTTCAGATCAAAGGCAGTTTAGAAATCCCGCCCTCTTTTCGCGTGGCCGCTCACCTGACGCCATGTGGAGATGAACCATGACGCGCAGTCTCGCTCCCTTCTTTTCCCTGTTTCTCTCCACGGCGATCCTGCTGCTCGGTGACGGCCTGTTTGGCACCCTTCTGCCGATCAGAGGGAGCCTCAACGGCTTTTCAGCCACGAGCCTCGGGCTCATGGGATCAGCCTATTTTGCCGGCTATATGCTCGGAGCCTTGTTCGGGCCCGCCGGTATCATGCGCGTCGGCCACATTCGCTCCTTTGCTGTCTTCGCATCGATCGCCTCAGCAGCACCGCTTGCTCACATGCTCTTCTCAGAGCCTGTGGCCTGGATACTGCTGCGGATTGCGACAGGCTTCTGTATCGCCGGTCTCTACATGATTATCGAGAGCTGGCTCAACGAACAGGCCAACAACTCTAACCGAGGGACGGTGTTCGCGGTCTATCGCGTCGTCAGCCTCGCGTCGCTCACGCTCGGCCAGCTGGCGCTCAACCTGTTTGATCCAGGCGGCTTCGAACTTTTTGCTGTCGTCGCCATCCTGACGTCATTTGCCCTTGTGCCCGTTTCGCTCACAACGGCTGTGCAACCGGCCCCGCTTGAGACGGCCCGGGTAAAACTTGGAGAGCTCTGGTCGATCTCGCCAGTTGGTGTGATGGGTTGCTTCATCGTTGGACTCGTCAACGGCCCGTTTTGGGCGCTGGGGCCCGTCTACGCGCGAGAAGTGGGGCTCGACATTCAGGGGGTTTCCTTCTTTATGACGCTGGCTATTCTCGGCGGCGCCCTACTGCAGGTCCCTGTTGGTCGGCTGTCTGACCGGATCGACCGTCGGTGGGTCCTGATCTTTGTTCTGGCAGGAGTCGCTCTTACGGCAGCCTATCTCAGCCTTGCGCCTGGACAGGTGGGGACTTCAAGCATCTATCTCGGCGCTTTTGGTTTTGGCGCATTTGCGCTGTCGCTTTATGGCCTCTGTGTCGCGCAGGCAAACGACCATGCGGCGCCACACCAGTTTGTCCTGGTTGCAAGCGGCCTGACCCTGGTCTTCGCCGTAGGCGCGATGACAGGACCGCTTGTTATCTCTGGTTTGATCGGTCTCTTGGGCATTGGAGCGGTTTTTGCTCTGTCTGCTCTATCTTCAGGCCTGTTTATCTTCTTTGTTCTCGCCCGGATCTTCACCCGCGAAGCCGTTGCAGAAGAAGAAAAAGAGGATTTCGTTGCGGTTCCCATCAGCCAAACGACCGCTGCACCACTGGAGCTGGACCCCCGGGCAGATGGCGAAGAGGTCCCACCGAAATAGCTGCTCCCAACAAAAAAGGCCGGCTTTCGCCGACCTTCTTGCGTTCTCAGGCTTGGACGATCCAAACCAGAAAGCGTTAGCTGTTCACAGCGTCCTTTAGGCCCTTACCAGCTTTGAACTTAGGCTGGTTCGATGCCGGGATCTGGATCTTCTCACCGGTCCGCGGATTGCGGCCTTCAGAAGCGTTCCGTCGCGTTACATTGAAAGTGCCAAATCCAACCAGGCGGACTTCATCGCCCCCCTTCAGGGTGGAGGTGATTGTATCAAATACGCAGTCGACGGCTTTTGTGGCGTCGCCCTTTGCCAGACCAGTCTGATCAGCAATGACGGCAATGAGATCGTTCTTATTCACGTTCGGCCCCTCTAGGCTGCGGGGAGCGAATCCCCAGGAGATCAGGGAAAAGTGTAAACACCCTGCCAGAGCGGGGTCAAAGAATTAAGCGCAGAAATGCGCAGATTTCTGCGAGTTTTCAGACAATCATCACTATATTGCAGGTGCGAACAGCAGGCACAAAAAAAGCGCTGATCACATCGGACTCCCCGACTTGAAAAGCGCTTTTTCTGTTTATTTAGTGGGCAGTAAGGCCTTCAGCTGAAGTGTTTTGTACGCCCCGCTCCGCTTGCTGCGCTGCGTAGGCCTCTTCGTCCCACTCAATTGGTTCAGGCATCGAGGTCAGAGCGCGGACCAGTACCTCATCCACGGTTTCCACCGGCACAATTTCCAGCTGATTCTTCACATTGTCGGGAATATCAGCAAGATCCTTGGCATTGTCCTTAGGGATCAAGACCGTTTTGATGCCGCCACGAAGGGCTGCCAGCAGCTTCTCTTTAAGGCCGCCAATTGGCAGAACACGACCGCGCAGGGTGATCTCCCCCGTCATCGCCACATCCTTGCGGATCGGAATTCCCGTCATGATCGACACAATGGTGGTCGCCATAGCAACACCCGCACTGGGGCCGTCCTTCGGCGTTGCGCCTTCCGGTACGTGGACGTGAATATCCTTCCGGTCAAACACCGGTGGCTCCACTCCAAATGTGGTCGCTCTCGATTTCACGTAGGAACTCGCTGCCGAGATAGACTCTTTCATGACGTCCTTGAGGTTACCTGTGACCGTCATCCGGCCCTTACCAGGCATTTCAACACCCTCAATCGTCAGAAGCTCGCCGCCAACTTCCGTCCAGGCCAAGCCTGTCACGACGCCGACTTGATCTTCTCCATCAATTTCGCCGTGGCGGAACTTCGCCACGCCTGCGTAGTCAGCGAGGTTGTCTATCGTGACATTGATCGCCGTCTTGTCTGACGTGATGAGTTCCTTGACCGCCTTCCGGCAGAGGTTCGAGACTTCCCGCTCCAGACTCCGAACACCTGCCTCGCGGGTGTAAGTCCGGACAAGCTCAAGCAGACCCTCATCGTCGATGGTCCACTCTTCTGCCTTCAGGCCGTGATTTTTCATGACCTTCGGGATCAAGTGACGCCGGGTGATCTCCACCTTCTCATCTTCGGTGTACCCAGCAATACGGATGATCTCCATCCGGTCCATCAAGGGGCCTGGAATGTTGAGCGTATTCGCTGTCGTTACGAACATCACATTCGAGAGATCATATTCGACCTCAAGATAGTGATCCATGAAGGTGTTGTTCTGTTCGGGGTCCAAAACTTCAAGCAAAGCGGATGACGGATCGCCACGGAAATCCGCCCCCATCTTGTCGATCTCATCGAGCAAGAAGAGCGGGTTGGAATTCTTCACCTTCTTCATCGACTGGATGACCTTGCCAGGCATAGAGCCGATATAGGTACGACGGTGACCTCTGATTTCTGCTTCGTCGCGCACGCCACCAAGTGACAGGCGCGCAAATTCACGACCGGTCGCTTTGGCGATGGATTTACCCAAAGATGTCTTACCAACACCTGGAGGTCCGACAAGACAAAGAATAGGCCCTTTTAGCTTGTTGGCCCGTTGCTGCACGGCAAGGTATTCAACGATGCGCTCCTTAACCTTCTCCAGACCATAGTGATCTGCATCCAAAATCTCTTCGGCTTTGGACAGGTCTTTCTTGACGCGACCTTTCTTGTTCCAAGGAATAGAAAGGATCCAGTCGAGATAGTTCCGCACCACGGTCGCTTCCGCAGACATGGGGCTCATCTGTTTGAGCTTCCGCATTTCTGCATCAACTTTTTCGCGGGCTTCTTTCGACAGCTTCGTTTGTTCGATCCGGCTTTCCAGTTCGTGCAGCTCGTCCCGGCCATCTTCGCCATCGGAGCCACCCAGTTCTTTCTGGATCGCCTTCATCTGTTCGTTGAGATAGTACTCGCGCTGCGTCTTCTCCATCTGGCGTTTCACGCGGCTGCGGATTTTCTTCTCAACATTGAGAACAGAAATCTCGCCTTCCATCATGGAATAGACGCGTTCCAACCGCTCAGCAGTGCTGGCGATCTCAAGAAGCTCCTGCTTCTCTTCGAGCTTGATATTCAAGTGGCTCGCAATGGTGTCAGCAAGCTTCGCGTAGTCCTCGATCTGCGTAACAGACCCCAGAACTTCCGGCGGCACCTTCTTGTTGAGCTTCACATAGTTTTCGAAGTGCCCCGTGACGGTGCGAGCGAGTGCTTCAAGCCGTTCATCATCTGCGTCTGTATCGGGGATCGGTGTCACTTCTGCTTCAAAGAAATCTTCCCGTCCGGTGAAACGCTCAACCCGCGCACGTGTCGTTCCTTCGACCAAAACCTTCACGGTCTGGTCTGGCAGTTTCAGGAGTTGCAGAACCTGCCCCACCGTGCCGACATCATAAATGTCGCCTGGGTTTGGATCGTCATCACCCGGATCTTTTTGAGCGACCAGCAGGATCTGTTTGTCATCCTGCATCACTTCCTCAAGCGCACGGACCGACTTGGCCCTTCCGACGAAGAGCGGAACGATCATGTGTGGAAATACGACGATGTCGCGAAGAGGCAGTACAGGCAATACACCACCGGTGAACTCCGGCGCGTCGTCGCTTGATCCCTGTTCTACTGCTTCGTTTTGAGGTTCGTCGTGATTGTCACTCATATTGGAAACCTTGTTGTTTCTGGAGGCCGGTTTGGTGCTTTGCCTGCGCTCACCCAGGTTCTGAATCTCTCAGGAGTATGCCATAGGATTGCTGAACGAATGCTGACCACAAAACTAGTCGGATTCGCGTAATTCAGGCTGATTATCATCCAAATCAGCGCATTTCATGTCGATTAACAGAGAAATGGCCCTGAAGGCAAAAGCTTTCAAGGCCATTTCACTTAATATTATGGAAAATAAATTCCCAGATCAGGCGCTTGTTTCTACGTCACCTGACCGCTCTGAGTAGATGTAGAGCGGCTGTGCATCGCCTTCAACGACCTCGGCTGAAATCACAACCTCCTCAACACCTTCTAGAGCCGGAAGCTCAAACATGGTGTCGAGCAGAATGCCTTCCATAATGGAGCGCAAGCCACGAGCACCGGTTCTGCGTTCAATCGCTTTGTTGGCAATTGCCACCTGAGCGTCCTCAGAGAAGGTGAGCTTTACATCTTCCATGTCGAAAAGACGTTCATATTGCTTCACGAGTGCGTTCTTCGGCTGTGTCAGGATTTTGACCAGCGCGTCTGTATCAAGATCGCCCAGCGTCGCAATCACCGGCATACGACCCACAAATTCTGGGATCAAACCGAACTTCAAGAGATCTTCTGGCTCAAGCGCGGTGAGCACCTCACCGGTTTTGCGCTCATCTGGATCTTCGACCTTGGCACCAAAGCCAATGCCTGAGCCCTGACCGCGAGAAGAAATAATCTTTTCAAGGCCCGCAAATGCGCCACCGCAGATGAAGAGGATGTTTGTCGTATCCACCTGCAGGAACTCCTGCTGTGGATGTTTGCGCCCACCCTGGGGTGGAACCGACGCAACAGTGCCTTCCATAATCTTCAGCAATGCCTGCTGTACGCCCTCACCGGATACGTCGCGGGTAATGGACGGATTATCAGACTTGCGACTGATTTTATCGACCTCATCAATATAGACAATGCCACGCTGGGCCCGTTCCACATTATAGTCTGCCGACTGCAGCAGCTTGAGAATGATGTTCTCGACATCTTCGCCCACATAACCAGCTTCGGTAAGTGTCGTTGCATCGGCCATTGTGAACGGCACATCAATAATACGCGCCAATGTTTGGGCAAGCAGCGTCTTCCCGCACCCTGTTGGGCCGATCAACATAATGTTGGATTTCGCCAGCTCAACGTCATTATTCTTAGCTGCGTGGCTGAGACGTTTGTAGTGGTTATGAACGGCAACAGAGAGAACCCGCTTGGCGGCCGCCTGACCGATTACATAATCATCAAGCACTTCCATAATTTCCTGCGGTGTTGGAACACCATCACGGGATTTTACGAGTGAGGTTTTGTTCTCCTCACGGATAATGTCCATGCACAGTTCAACGCATTCATCGCAAATGAACACAGTCGGTCCGGCAATCAACTTGCGGACTTCATGCTGGCTCTTACCGCAGAAGGAACAGTAAAGCGTATTCTTGGAGTCACCGCTTCCGCCGCCGCTTACCTTGCTCATATACTCTCCTTGTGGCCCAACATGCGGACCGTCTTTCAGTTGGCAACCGCCACGACACGATTACCCGATTTTCGCTCCAAGAGCCTACACGCTCAAAATGGACATATTGTGGCTCGTTTCAAACTCAAGCCGACGCCCAAATGTTCCGCGATTCACGCCCGTCGAAACTGTCTTATCATACGAGCATGTTAGCGGCTGAGGCATCAAGATTTCATTAATACGTTCATTTTCAATGGGTTAGGCTCTAGATAACTTTGTTTTGACCTGGTGAAACCAGGTCAGAATCGACCAAATCAGTCCTCAGCCTTCCCGAAATCCTCTCGGGTGGCGCCAACTTTGTCGATCAGACCGAAGTCCATCGCCTGTTCCGGCGACATGAAATTGTCCCGTTCCAGTGCGTCACGGACAGTCTCAATGTCCTGGCCTGTGTGCTCCACGTAGATCTGGTTCAAGCGCTCCCGGAGCGCCAGCGTTTCGCGCGCATGGATCTCAATATCTGTCGCCTGCCCCTGGAACCCACCTGATGGCTGATGAACCATGATCCTGGCATTCGGCAAGGCAAACCGTTGCCCCTTTTCACCTGCAGCAAGGAGCAATGACCCCATTGAAGCTGCCTGTCCCACGCAAACAGTCGTGATGGCTGGCTGGATGTACTTCATGGTGTCATAGATAGCGAGCCCGGACGTCACAACGCCGCCTGGCGAGTTGATGTACATGGAAATTTCTTTGCTGGGATTGTCAGCCTCAAGAAAAAGAAGCTGCGCCGTAATCAGCGTCGCCATGCCGTCTTCGACTGGCCCGGTCACGAAAATGATCCGTTCCTTCAAAAGGCGGGAGAAAATATCATAGGCGCGCTCCCCACGGTTGGTCTGTTCGACCACCATTGGCACCAGGTTCATCGTGAGCTCAAGAGGATCTTTCATGGTTCGCTTTCCAAGGGTTTGCACGCATCACATCTCTGGCACACTGTTTTGGGAACAGCGCTACTGCCAGCCGGGTCGTCCCACAACTAGGCATAGGATGATTCGGTAAATGGACCGTGGAGAACTATAGCGCAAGCGTAAGATTCTTCACCGTCTTGGCGATAATATGGGGATGAAACGCAAAAATGCCATTCGAGCACCCGTTTTCTCAAAAAGCCGCGTATAATCCCCAAAATGGTTCAATTTTGTGGTCGGGAGGCCCTATGCGTTTCGTGTCATCTGTTTTTGTTCAATCTGGCCGGATTGTTGGGCTTGCCCTGCTTTTGCCGATTATCGCAGCCTGCAGTTCCGGAACAGCCGGCGACGTCACCATTATCAAGCACCCTGCCTACGATTGGGATCTGAATGACAATGGAGCCGTAACGAAGGAAGAATATAAGGCCTACCGCGAGGGCATCTTCAACAACGCTGATACGGACCGGAATGGCGTCGTCGATGAAGGTGAGTGGGATGATATCCGAGACGATGATGAAACTGGGATCCGACGGGCTGCCTTCATCGCTCTTGATTTCGATGGAAATGGCGTTTTGACATTTGGTGAGATAATGGCATTGCCAGAGTCTGACTTTCTGGCGCTTGATACAAATGGCGACACTGTCATTAGCTCAGCTGAATTGAATGACGCGTCCAAAAGGCGGACGCGAGGCGGGTTGAGACGCCGGGATGCTGACGAGGGTTTCAAACGTGATCCAAACGCCGGCACGTACTAACCAACCTGCTACTTCAAATCACGTCACAAACGCAAAAAGGCCGGAGAATTTTCTCCGGCCTTTTCTTTTTGCGCGTTCACGCGATTTAGTCGTCTTTTTTGGCCGCTTTTTTCGGAGCAGCCTTCTTCTTAGCGGCAGGCTTCTTCTTCGCTGCGGTCTTCTTTTCAGCAGCAGGCTTCTTGGCCGCCGCTTTCTTTTTGGCAGCTGGCTTTTTCTTCGCTGCTGCCTTTTTCTTCGCTGCGGGCTTCTTCTCTGCTACTTCGGCATCCGGGTCTGCTGTCAGCTCTTCCTTGGTCACTACCTTGTCAGTGACTTTGGCAAGCTCGGCAATGAAGGCAACAACCTTGTCTTCAAAGAGGGGTGCACGAATCTCGGCAATGGCCTGCGGATTTTTTGAATAGAATTCATAGACTTGCTGCTCCTGACCCGGGAACTGCTGGGCACGCTGTCCAACGGCCCGGTTCACTTCAGCGTCTTCGACCGTCACATCGTTCTTGGAGCCAATCTCTGCAATCACAAGTCCAAGACGAACCCGACGCTCTGCAATTGTCTGATACTCAGCGCGGAGTTCTTCTTCAGGCTGGTCAGCGTCTTCGATCTTCTTGCCTTCGTTTTCAAGCTCATGCTCGAACTGATGCCAGATCTGATCAAACTCCTGTGTGACCAATGTCGGTGGCAGTTCGAAGTCATGCAGCTCGTCAAGCTTGTCGAGCATGTCGCGTTTCAGCTTGGCCATGGAAACATTGTCATAGTCCGCCTTGATCTGACCTGCCATTGCTTCGCGCAGTTTTTCAAGGTTTTCCATGCCGAACTTCTCGGCAAAGGCGTCATCAATCGTGACCTTTGCAGGTCCCTCGACAGCTTTGACGGTGGTTTCAAAGACAGCCTCTTTGCCTGCCAGATCCGCCGAGCCATAGTCGTCGGGGAATGAAACTGTCACATCCAGCTTCTGGTCTGCCTTGGTGCCAACGAGCTGATCTTCAAAGCCTGGGATAAACTGACCAGAGCCCAGTTCCAGACGCGCATCATCAGCCGTGCCGCCGTCAAAGGCTTCGCCGTCGATACGGCCGATAAAGTCGATGACAACCAGGTCGCCCTCTTCTGCCTTACCGTCTTTCGGCTCAAAATTCTTCTGAGCTTCAGCAAGGCGTTCGACGGCTTCGTCGATTTCTGAGTCATCGACTTCCGCAACAGGTTTTTCCAACTCGATCTTAGAAAGGTCTGCGATGTCAAAATCAGGAACTATCTCAAATGCTACTTTGAAGACGAGGTCGGCTTTACCGTCGATCACCTCCTCAACTTCGCCTTCAAGATTGATTTCTGGCTGCATAGCGGGCTTCATTTCACGCTCTTGCAGCACGTCACCACTCGACTGGCTCACAGTCTCTTGAATGACCTCAGTCATGACCTGGCGACCAAACGTCCGACGAAGATGGCTCACAGGCACCTTGCCAGGGCGGAAACCCTTCAGGCGGACCTGGTTTTTCATTTCGTCGAGCTTGCCGGAGAGTTTTTCTTCAAGTGCGGCTGCTTCAATCGTGATGGTGAGCTCGCGCTTGAGACCCTCAGAAACCGTCTCGTTGACCTGCATGACTTTTATCGCTTCCGTTCGCTTTAAGCCGATATCGGCTCGATTTTTCTCGCTTTTTCCCCGAAATCAGGCCGTCACGAACCCCGGCGTGGTGCGGGCGAAGGGACTTGAACCCCCACGCCTTGCGGCACTAGAACCTAAATCTAGCGTGTCTACCAATTCCACCACGCCCGCACGGATTACCTGCCATAAGGGCAAAAGCGAGCCGCAGCATTCACGCCTTTAAAGGCTGAACACGGCTCGTTTGAATTTGGCGCCCTCTATAGCAAGGGTCTTGCGGCTTGGAAAGCCCAATAAACGCAGGTATTTGCTGGCTTGCCCCTCCTTTTTGCAAGCTTTGCCCTCCTTACCTCTTCATACGGGCTCACAGCGGTCTGATTTTGCCCCAATCGGGGAACTGCTACGGCGGGGCGTTGATGCCTGCCCTACTTGCCCACCTGAAAAGAGGCTGACGTGCCTTCAAAGCGCTTCTGATCGCCAGATGGCAGCGTGGCTGATCCAAAATGTCGGACCCGGTAGGTTCCTGCAGTGAGGGTGTCCCGGGTTTCCCAGATGATCTGTGCGACCAACTGATCCTCCTTGTCACCCTCTTGCCATCGAATTTTTGTTTCCCAGTCACCGTCAGTCGCAATCTTCTGCCAACTGCCGTCCTGCTGTCGCTCAATCTCGACAAATGTTGAAAGAGCACCGTGATCTGCGGTTGGATTGGCGGATCGGAATTCCACTAGCACCTCCTCACCGGGTTTGAAAATTGCCTGAGTGAGCGGAAGGGCGTCGCCGAACTCCGCCCCCTCGGACATGCCATCAGCACTGCCATCGTGGAGCGCCGTCTCAGGCGCTTTGGCGCGCCAATCATCATAAACCACTGCGTTGCTTATCGACTGCCCCGCTTCCATGGCCCGCGCGAGAGTTGCCGCTGTCTGACGATAGGCGGGAAGCGTCCACTGACCGTGAAGGGTATGGCCGCCCTCATATTGCTGAACCAGATACTCCTCTGGTGTCGTCACATAGCCTGCATATCCGTTGACATATCCAGCGATGACAACATGAGAAAGCCAACCTCCCAGCTCCACGCGCACCGTTTCTTTCAGACGACGTGCCGCCATTGTCGTTACTTCTGCCGGTACTGTCAGGATGACCAATTGGCCAATCCGGGCCAAACCTATGGAGCGAATTTGTGATTGAAGGGGTGGCTCACCGGTCCCGGTTTCAAAGAGGATCGGCTTCGGCGCCTGACAGTCGACAACTGCTGGGGTTGGCTTTGGCGCGCCCGTGAGAAAGGCGATTAGAAAATCGAGATAGAAACGCGACTGGGTCATCCCTTCTTCGAACAAGAAGTGTCCGCCGCCATCCTCTGTCGACCCGCCCGCAAATGAGTAGCCATAAGCCGAGGGACAAGTTGTCTGTGTACCCGCCCCTGTAAACTCGCCACTCACGTCCAATCCTGAAAGATCCACATAGAGCTGCCGATAGTCTATCGGTCCGGACAAAGGCTCTTCTGCGGTCTCAAACAGATCGCGCGCCACGGCCAGCTGGCGCGACCCGATAATGGCGGTGCTTTCAAAATCGCCCTTCCCCGGTCCTGTGTTGTTCAAATTGAGGTTGGGGGTGATGTCTCCCGGCGTTGATTGGGCAAATGCAGCGACAAAATCATCTTTGGACTCGTAGCGGACTCCCATTTCTTTTTCGAAGGCCAAAGAGGCGTACCCCTTGTGATCACCCGAAATGAGTTTGTTGTCGTACGTCATGGAAGTTGGGTGCACAGCGAACCAGTTCACAATGCCGATGGGCCCATCCGCCCCAATGAAACTCAGGAGGGTCATCTCCTTGTCCATGGCTTCTGGATATCTCGCGCGCTCTTCAGCGGGGTTTTGATCATAGGCCGCCATGGAGCGATTAGCGCCCGCGCCGTCGACATCACCTTTGTTGATGAGAATATCGCCAGATTGCAGATCGTTGTGGGCTGCAACAATCGCGGCAACGATCCCCTCAACGATCCGCTCGAAACGCTCAGGGTAAAACGCCCCGGCGAGACCCAGCTCAACCCTTGTATGCCAATGCCCTCCGACACCGGCATGGGTATGTGTGGCGCTGAGGATCACATTCTCAAGGGTATAGAGGTCATGATAACGCGCTTTCAGGCGGTCGAGAACCTCAAGGGTGATGTTGTGCTCAATACTGCCAATGTCGGCGCTCACAAAGACAAGCCGCTTGCCGTCATTTGGTTCTGCAATGATGAATGCCCGGGCGCGCTGCCGAATGTGTAGACCTTCGGTCAGCTGGTCCTCACGGCCAAAGCCCCACATCTGAATGCCAAAGGCTGGCCCGGTAATGTCGGTCATTCCCCGGCCGATGAGATATTCAGCGGCCTTAGCTTTTGCCTCTGCTGCCCCGACGACCAGAAGTACAGTCATCAGAAATTTGGCGATCAGATGGTTCATGTGATGGGTGCCCCTCAGATACAATTCACAGATTAGCAGCATCTTTAAACATGGCCGGGCAAAAAGCTAGTTTTGACTATTTATACTTAGTCACGATCACACCAACTTCTCCAGCCACATGACATCCCAATAAGTGTCGAACTTTCGACCGACTTCCGAATAGGTTCCCACCTCGGTGAAGCCGAAGCGCCTATGCAGAGCAAGCGATGCATCGTTTGGCAGCGTGACGCCTGCAAGGGCTCGATGCACGTCCTCATCTTTGAGGGCTTCAAAGAGCCGGGTATAGAGCGCTGTCCCTAGTCCCTGACCACCTGCATTTGGATCAAGATAGACACTGACTTCGACCGAGGTGCCATACGCAGCTTTTGGCCGATAAGCGCCAGAGCAAGCCCAGCCCAAAACGGTATCCGCCTTCACCGCGACGAAGCATTGATAACGCCCGGTTGTTCCCAGTTTCTGAAGCCAGTAGGCGCTGTCTTCGTCTGTCTTCTCTTCAATGTCGAAAGTAATGGGTGTTTCGCGAATGTAGTGATTGTAGATCTTGTTGATCTGCGGAATGTCAGCAGCCAGAGCCCAGCGGATCGTGATCTCGCTCATGCTGACAATTCCTGCAACAAGGTCGGCAATTGTTCCGGCAGATCTTCGGCAATCAACCCCCGACCCACTCTGCGACCTGCTTCCCCGTGCAGCCAAACGGCAGCTGCCGCTGCTTCAAACTCCGGCATGCCCTGAGCGAGAAGGCCGGTAATCATGCCAGCCAAGACATCGCCGGACCCTGCTGTGCCAAGTTCCGGCCCCGCATTCGAATTAATGACTGTCCGTCCGTCGGGTGATGCGATGACAGTGTCTGGGCCTTTCAAGACGATGACTGCGTGAGCGACTTTTGCCGCGGCCGAGGCCCGTTCGAGCTTTGAGCCCTCCAGGTCAGGAAAGAGCCTTTTGAATTCTCCCTCGTGAGGTGTGAGCACAACAGGACCAGCAAAATAATTCTCTATCGCAACAAAGAGATCGCGAGGAATTGCTTCAAACGATGTCAGTGCATCTGCATCAAGAACGGTGGCAGCACCTGATGTCAGCGCTGCCTGAACATTTTCGCGCGTGTCCGCCCCAACCCCATTTCCCGGACCAATCAAGATGGCGTTTTTGCGTTTATCGTCCAGCATGTCGGTGAGCCCCTCTGCCCCCTCAAACCTTTGCAGCATGATGGCAGTTAGCTGCATCGCGTTTACTTGAAGGGCACTTGGTGGCGACGCGACAGTGACAAGCCCTGCCCCAATACGCAGTGCTGCCCTGGCACCCAGGCGTGCAGCACCCGTTGTACTTGCCCCGCCTGAAACAGAGACCGCGTGACCCCTTGAATATTTGTGACCGCTTTCATCCAAAGTGGGGAAATCCGTCTGCCAAATAGTGGGGTCATTTTCCCGCAGATGAATGTCGAGTTCATCGAGAGCACCTTCTTCGATCCCTATGTCCGCGACGATCACATCACCACTATGACTATGTCCGGGTAGCAGAAGGTGGGCCGGCTTCTTTCTGAAGAATGTTACGGTCAATGCCGCGTGGAATGCTGTGCCTCGAACATGGCCCGTATCCCCGTCGATGCCGCTTGGGACATCGACTGACATGACCGGTGTGCCCCTTGCTGCCGCGACATCCGCAAGCGCTTTGGGAGTCCCTTCCAGATCCTTGGAGAGACCTGCGCCAAATAATGCGTCAACGACCAGTTCTGCATTGTCGATCGCATCCGGTGTTAGGGAATAAACGGGTCCGTTCCATTTGTGCGCAACGTGCCCCGCATCGCCCTGAAGCGCTTCTCGTTCTCCCATCAAAAAGATGGACACGCCCCACCCGGCCTGACGGAGCAGGCGGGCGATAACAAACCCGTCTCCCCCATTGTTACCGGGCCCACACAGAACCGCCACCTGACATCTCTCAAAGCGGTCCATGATCGCGTCCGCGCAGGCTTTGCCCGCGGCTTCCATCAGGGTAACACCACTCGTGCCGCGCGCGATGGCCCATCGGTCAGCGGCGTACATTTGCTCAACAGTCAATATCTCACTCATGGGCTGAGTATAAGCGCGTCGCAATGGCGGAAAAAAGGCATCGTTGGTTCTATCGGTTGGGAGCATATCTGTCGGCATATTGCTTTGGCGTCATACCGCTCGCCCTTGCAAACTGTTTCCTGAAAGCGCTTTCGTCGGCAAAGCCCGTTGCAAGCATTAGGTCTGGCAGGGGTGCGGCCGTGGTTTCGATCAGTCGCTTGGCGACCCCCATCCTGATTTGATCTATTAGTGCCTTGGGTGTCATGTCCGTCGCGTCAGCCAATCGGCGTTGTAATGTCCGCGGCGTGAGACCGAGCTCAGAGGCGACGTCACCTACGGTTGGTATATTGGGAAGGCTTTTTAGTACAAGCCGCTCGATGCGCTTTGCCAGGGCCGGTTTTGTTTTCATCAGGTCCATTGTTCGGAACGCGGACTGAGAAGGCGGTGCCCGTTCGATCATTGCAAATTTGGCGACCAGGGACGCCAAAGACCGAGACGTCAACTTCTCGATCAAGTGGAGACCTAGATCGAGATGAGAATAAGGCCCTGCGGCGCAGATGATGCCATCATCGTCGGTGAGTGTTTCATCCAGGCTCAGGTGAATATCGGGGTAGCATTCTTTCAACTGCTCCTGCGCCCACCATGTTGCTGTTGCCTTACGTCCGGTGAGCAGGCCCGCCTCTGCAAGAAGAAAGACAGCACTGCATTGCGCAGCGATTAGACCGCCAGCCGACGCCCAGCGCTTTAACGCGGCAATTTCTGTTCCTCTTGATTTCACGGCTGCGGAGAGATCAAGGCTGCTGGTCATACAGCCGGGCACGATGAGCAGATCCCCCTTCTTTGCGGTCGGCAGCTTTCGCGTCACCTGCAGCGCCATTCCTTCATCAGAGGTGACAGGCTCCCCGGACAGCCCAACAATTATGGGATCAAACCTCGGTCCCGCTTCTCCCAGTTGCCGCGAGACTTTGTTTGCGAGGGAGAATATCTCAGCGATGCCCAGGACAGCCGAACCAACGCACCCAGGCAAAGCCAGGACAAAGATCTTCTGCATAATGACCGCCTCCAGACAGTATGTCGTATTTTGCCATATATTTGTCTTTTTCGCCAATGGTCAACCGTAGGGGGAATACGCGAGGCTCAGAGCACAAATCGCATCCACGAGGTTCAGATATGCAAAACGCCCCCGTTACTCCAACGCTCAAATTGCTGCGCGGTGTCCTGCTCTTCAAAATTGGTGTGACCGTGCTTCTATGGGCCGGACCGCTGCTTTTGTTTCCGGTGTCTCTGTTTGAGGCGCTTATGGGTCAGGCTCCCGACCCTATCAGCTACGCCCGTCTGCTGGGCGTCGCTTATCTGGCACTTGTCGTGAACTATGCAGGTGGGTTCGTCCAAGCCACCCGCGGATCGATCCCCTGGGTCACGATTTGGACAGGCCTCGTCAGCAATGGCGGCGGCTTGCTGATGCTGATCTACCTGAACCTTTCAGGCGCGCAGCGGGCATCGTCGCTAACCCTTGTTTCCATGTTAGCGCTCGCCATGATCGTTGCCGGCCTGGCTGTTTGCACCTTTAGGCTAAGGTCTTCCGCCGCCGCAACACCCGCATCTGCTTAATTGACTTTGGTCTCTGCTTCGCTGCCCTGTTCAAGGACGGTAAGATTGTCACCCTGTGTTTCAAAAACAGTGACAGAGCAATTGTCAGGACGGAAGCAGATGACCCGCGGGTCGCCCAGCGCATGACCAACAGCAGCGTTGATCGCGATGAAGTGGGAGAAAATCACCGTATCGGTTTTTAGTTCGAGCAGCGCATCGACCACGGACTGCTTCCAGCCTATCAGATCTAAATCATGGCCAATGGGTGCTTCGGTCTCTGCCCAGGTGCCGGTCATGATTTGCCTCAACCAGACACCGCGTTCCTCAAGGCTGAGATCTGGCGATGGAATTTCAGCAACCCTGGGTTCAATGACTGCTGTCTGATCCCATGCTGTGGCAAGCGGCCCGCTTGTTTCCTGACAGCGCCGCAGAGGGCTCGATAGCACAGGGAGCGTCGATGCTTCACGAGACATGATGGTTTTTGCCGCCGCCTCTGACTGAGAGCGCCCAAGGTCAGACAGCCCCGGGTCTTTGTCTTCGCTCCAGCCCGCTGCTGCCTCACCATGTCGGATCATATAGATTTGTGCCATTTCAAACTCCCATGCCGCAGAAGGATATCCATCAACCCTATCGACAGAACTCTCAGCGGCGAATAACGTTCCAATGTGTCAATGCGGAGGGAATAGCATGTCCGAGCAAAGCGGTCCAAATGGTGACTCCAACAACGCAGATATCGTCAAACTTATCTATCTTCTGAATTTCGGCGGGTTTGTTACCGGCGGCCTTACAACCATTATCGGTTTGGTTATGGCCTACCTCAGACGTTCTGATGCAGATGATTTAGCCGAGACACATTTCACCTACCAGATACGTACCTTTTGGATCGGCCTGCTCTACTTCACCATCAGCGCGATTTTGTTCGTATTCGTCATTGGTATGATCATGTTGTTCGCCACCGCCATCTGGGTGATCGTGCGGAACGTTAAAGGTTTTTTCTGGATGAACGATAATGAGCCCGTGCCTGACCCTGAAACGTGGGTTTGGTGACAAAAAAGACGGCTCAGTGAGCCGCCTTTCTGATTTGAGTACTTGCTCAGGTGTCTAAGAGAGAGTGAAAACGTTCAACCCCGTGTCCGTGTTTTCAACGGTCCCTGGGCGGCCAAGGCTTTCCTGGTTGAGCAAGCTCTGAATGTCGGCCTCTGCGGTCACGTGTGACACGAACCGGGCATTGTCTGCATCCAGACGTCCCATCACGATGCCGAATTCTGGCCCATAGCGGCCGTGCATTACCGTGAAGGTCTCGATCTTCGCGGCACCATTTGGCTTTTCCTCAACACGCGGATGATCCATTGCATCAAGCTCAGCCTGATAGTTTGCAGGGTTCTCTCGCTTCCACGCACCTTCGGTTGGCGTTGTGGAATAGAGGCCAATGCCGTGCTTGGTCACATAATAGCCGTTCGACGTGCACATGCCCTTCTTGCCAGGGTTTGCACGCAGCTTCTCGACCATGGTCGCGATGGAGTGCATGACATAGTTGTTCCCGGCACCACCGAAGTAAGGCAGCCCGCCAGTAACGGTCAGCGAGCGTTGATCACCAACTTTGATGCCAAGCTCCTTCATGCCGATTTGCACCGCACTCGGGAAACAGGAATAGAGATCCATGATGTCGATTTCATCGATTGCCCACCCGGCCTGCGCAAACGCCTTCTGTCCCATCATCCGAATGGCCGGGCTTGAGTGGAAGTTCTGGCGTTCCGTCAAGAACCAGTGGTCATTGGCATCGCCGGACCCATGGAGATAGACCCATTTGTCTTCCGGAACGCCAAGCTCGCGGGCTTTCTCAACAGACATCATCACGACAGCAGCAGCCTGGTCGACGGCCATAATGGCATTCATGTATTTGGTGTAAGGGTAGCCGACATAGCGATTGACATCGGTCGGCGTGGCAATCTCTTCAGGCGTTCTCTCAATAGGGAACCAGGCCTGCGGGTGGGCAGCGGCGACTTTAGTGAAGGGAGACATCAATTCACCAATGAACATCTGGTGGTCTTTGACAGATCGACCGGCCTCCCCACGAAGCGCATTCTCAAAGAGTGGATAGCAGTTCACAGGGTGCTGAAGCTTGTGAAGGTTCTCAACCCTGGTCGCCCCTTCTTTTTCATGTCCGATGTCGATCCGGTTGCCGCCGGGATCATCGTTCCAGCTCTCCGGCGTTTTGCCCGCCATGAGGAGCTTCTGCATTGAGCCGAAGCATTCCACGCCCGCGAGCAGAACCACGTCCTGGTCGCCTTCTGCAATTTTTTCGGCTGTATAGTTCACCAGCAGTTGGGGCGTGTTGCCACCCGTGGGGCCGTAGCAGGTGTTTGCGGGTGCTGCCCCCAGCTTGTTCGCGAGTGTCTGCGGTAGGTTCGCGTATTGACTGATCGGCAGTTCTCGACTGCCGGGACTATCAATCACAAAGCGGGTGCAAGTAATGGTGTCGAGCTTGCCGGTCAACTCGGAAATCGTCGTGTCCGCGAGCGCAAGCTTCG
Organism: Parvibaculaceae bacterium PLY_AMNH_Bact1; assembly: GCA_032881465.1. Taxonomy (NCBI): domain Bacteria; kingdom Pseudomonadati; phylum Pseudomonadota; class Alphaproteobacteria; order Hyphomicrobiales; family Parvibaculaceae; species Parvibaculaceae bacterium PLY_AMNH_Bact1. The sequence goes on along the minus strand of CP126168.1, from coordinate 1,387,664 downwards.
CGGCATCCGCCATCAGCGATGCAGGATCTTTGATCTTGTCCAGATCTTTTTCTTTTTGAACAACCTGCCCACATCCAACAAGGATAGGCGTGCGCGGATCTACCATCCGATAACTCCCGTTTATTCGCTTTGATGATCTTTTGCCGGTGAAGATAACGATGACGCTGCCACTGTCCAGTACGTCAATATGACGTCGCGTCACTGGTCACGCTGAAGTCCATTCCTAATGATACTAGGGATACAGCTAGACCGGATTCTTCTCGCGGTATTCAAAAGCACTCAGAAGAAAACGCGCCCCTAGAACGAGCGCGTCGGCGTTTACGCTGTGATCAAGCCCAGGCATGATCTGTCCCGCAGCCACAACACCCGCAGCCTGCAACGCTTCCAACGCAGGTGCCTGAGCAGCCGCAGGGACCATTGGATCGGCATCGCCATTGATCAGCATAACAGGCGGCTTGCATGTGATTTCATTTGCCAACCGGTCTCGTCCGACGAGGCCACCGGCATATCCAAGCAGTGCGGCAGGCGCGACTGCTCGACGAAGGCCCGCATGCAGCGCCATGAGTGTACCTTGCGAGAAGCCCACAAGCGCCAACCGGTCAGGCGTCAAACCAACAGCAGCAAGCTCCTGATCAAGGATGGGTTGAAGATCGTCGGCAGCGTTCTCCACCTCAGGAAACAGAAGCGGATGGCCTGATGGGAGTTTTGGTATCCACTGGAAACCACCCGGGTGATCGGAAGTTGGAGGCGCATCCGGGCAAGGGGTTGGCGCGGAGGGGGCTGAAAAAGCCACATCCGGCATGGACTTCGCCCAATACTCAGCGAAGGTCATGAGGTCCGCGCCGTTGGAGCCCAGCCCATGCAGAAATACTACAAGCCACTTTGGATCGCCGCTAAGAGCCTCTCGTCGAAGGGGCTCTTTCATTTCTTCCTCTACCACCTGTTGCGCACGTCTTCAGCGAAGCCCATCAGATTCCGAACCTCCAGCGTCTCTCCATTATCGAGCGTGACGGTGCCCGAAAAGCGTCCAAACACCTGATGCACAATGGAACGAAAAACAAGGATGTCGATATTCTCTTGGCGATCCAAGACCGGTTCGAAGTCCATCTCGAAGCGACCATCATTGCTGGTGAACTTCCAGGGCGACGTATCATATCCGTCTTCGGGTATGTGGAAGGTCACCTGATCCAGCTTGTGCGCCGTGCCGTCAAGAAAGAACATGTTTTCCGACGCCGCCGATGTGTTGCCAAAGCCATAACCGATGTTGAAACCAAAAGAACGGCCATCGACCAAGCCAGAGGCCGAGCCCCAGTACCATTGGTTGTCATAAGCCCAGACACCACGCCCCCAATCAAGGACACCAAATTGCTTGTCGGGCTCGAACGCATAGGATTTACCGGCCACGGTCACCTCGCCCCCGGCAGGCATGCAGTTGATTTTCTGATTGTAGTAGAAGGCTTGTGGATTGTGATCAAAAGGTGTCGCAATCACCATGCGGTCCATCGGTGGTTGTTTCAGAAACAATTCGCCAGCCAGTCCCTTGTTGCCATCAAATGACGGGCAATCAAGTCGCAAGCGCCGTCCGCCAGCCTCATGACGAAAATCCAGGGTCATACCCTTGTGAGTCACGGCAATATTGCCGGTGTCGGCGCTCTCGGGCATTCCCATCTGACCGCGCGGGAAAGGCAGAATTCGAAGTTCCGCCATCGTGTCGGGAGTAGTGAAATCCAACCATGTTACAGACAGCAGGCCCATATACCCATTGTCAGCGATGACAAAAGAGACGCCATACTCGCCGCCCATAACGCAGTAGTAATCCCATTCCTTCAAGCGATACCAAGAAGCGCGCGCACCGTCATGTGAGTATTTGCGCCGTTCATCCCGTGCCCACCCTTTTTCAATCAGGTGGCCGTTTTCGTCATGAAGTGGCCCGGCAGTCAGTTCTTTTTGCATTATTGTTATTCTCCAATGAGGGTCTCATCCGAAATATCGTTTCAGGCGGAAAACACTCTCCTCGAGCACTTCTGGCTGTTTGGAAAAGCAGAAGCGCACCATGTTTCTGGGTATCCCGGCACCTTTGTCTCGTGGTTTGTAAAACGGGCTCACGGGAATTGCACTCACCCCTGCTTTGCTCGTTATCTCTTTGCAAAAGTCCAGATCGGTCCCGTCGTAGCCAAGGCCCGCAATATCGGTTGTCACGAAATAGGTTCCATCAGAGCGCACGACATCAAATCCGACCGCCGCCAAGCCTTTGGACAATAGGTCACGCTTCTGCTCCAGGTCGGTGGCCAGGTTCTGGAAATAGGCTTCCCCCTGCCCGAGCCCCCAAGCCACTGCCAACTGGAACGCTGGCGGGGTGGTAAAAGTCACAAACTGGTGGGCCTTGTTAATGAGCGCCAACAGATCTGGCGCAGCGGTCACATATCCGATTTTCCAGCCCGTTAGAGAGAATGTTTTTCCGGCTGAGGCAAGACGCACACAACGGTCCCGCATGCCAGGCAGTGTCATCATCGTCTCGTGCGCTGCTCCGGCATAGACAAGGTGCTCGTAGACCTCATCAAGGATCACATAGGCATCATGCTTCAAAGCAAGGTCAGCTATGCCTTGGAGTTCTGCTTTGGTGAAGACCTTACCCGTCGGGTTCATAGGTGTGTTCACAACAATGAGCTTGGTCTTGTCAGAGAACGCGGCGCCCAACACTTCCAGGTCCAAGTCCCAGTGAGGCGCGTCAAGCCCAACGGTCACCGCTTGTGCGCCAGTCGCCTCAACCATGGGCAGATAGGAGTCATAGAAGGGTTCAATGAGTATTGCTTCATCGCCCGCGTTCAAAAGCGCCAGGAAACAATCTGCCAGCGCCTCGGTCGCGCCGGAGGTGACAAGTGTCTCTGTCTCCCAGTCGACTTCCAGTCCATAAAATCGGGTGTCATGATCTGCGACTGCTTTTCGAAGATCAGGGAGCCCCATGGACGGCGGGTATTGGTTGGGTCCCGCCATAACGGCCTGGGCGGCCCGTTCGCGAAGCTCCAGCGGTCCCTCATCGTCCGGGAACCCTTGGCCCAGGTTGATGGCACCATGCTCCATGGCCATTGCAGACATGGTGCTGAAGATCGTCGTGCCGAGACCTGAGAAAATTGTGTTTCCTGGCCGCATTGGTCCCCCGAATAGCGCCGATTTGTGTGCCGCGGAGCATTTCAGAGGATCGCAGATCCGGCAATAAGGAGATGTACAAAGTTCTGGAGATCATTTTTTGTGCATTTGCCTATTTTTTGCGCTCAATATCTGCCCACTAAATGAGCGCCATATACCAGAACTCATTACAAGCCTTTGTTTTCATTATCTTCTTCGGAGCCCAAAGCATTGGCATAGCTTGTGCTAACCGTGTATTACCGCGGGCGCGGCGGTGGCGCGTCACATTGCAAGCTATATGGGCAAGCTTTACAGGATCGCACCGGAAAAGAGCTAAAAACATGCTTCACCGGTTGGTCAGGAAACAAAAACGATGAAAAAAATCGAGGCAATCATCAAGCCGTTCAAGCTCGACGAGGTGAAGGAAGCGCTTCAAGAAGTCGGGCTTCAGGGGATCACCGTCACCGAAGCCAAGGGCTTTGGACGTCAGAAAGGGCACACCGAGCTCTACCGGGGCGCTGAATATGTGGTCGATTTTCTCCCAAAAGTGAAAATCGAGGTGGTGCTCGACGATGAAACCGTGGAAAAAGCGGTTGAGGCTATTCAAAATGCGGCCCGAACAGGACGCATTGGCGACGGAAAGATCTTCATTTCGTCCGTCGAAGAGGCCATTCGTATCCGTACCGGGGAAACCGGCGACGAAGCAATTTAATACCACACGCCCCTTCCTGGGGTTTGTGCGAATCCAACCGGTAGGCAGAAGCCTGCCATTACTTTCGAGACACAGCAGGGAAAGAGAACACCATGGCCGATGCCGCCGCTGTCCTACAGACAATCAAAGACAAAGACGTGAAATATGTGGACCTTCGGTTCACCGACCCACGCGGTAAAATGCAGCACGTGACCTTCGACATTGCGATGATCGAAGATGAAGACTTCTTCACCGATGGACAGATGTTCGACGGCTCCTCAATCGCCGGCTGGAAAGCGATCAACGAGTCCGACATGATCCTGATGCCTGACTGTGCAACCGCGACGATCGATCCATTCTATGCGCAGACAACACTCGCGATCTTCTGCGACATCGTTGAGCCGAATACTGGTGAGCTCTATGACCGTGACCCACGCGGTACTGCCAAGCGAGCAGAGGCCTATCTCAAGAGCACGGGTATCGGCGACACATGTTATTTCGGGCCTGAAGCAGAATTCTTCGTGTTTGATGATGTTCGCTTCTCTTCAACCCCTTACAATACGGGCTTCGTCCTTGACAGCGTTGAGCTGCCGGACAATTCAGGCACAGAATACGAAATGGGCAACCTGGGCCACCGTCCCCGCACAAAGGGCGGCTACTTCCCGGTTAACCCAATCGACAGTGCGCAGGATCTGCGGTCTGAAATGCTCTCCACAATGGCCGAGATGGGCGTTGAAGTTGAAAAGCATCACCACGAAGTGGCCGCGGCTCAGCACGAATTGGGCATGAAGTTCCAAACCCTTACAACGGTTGCTGACCACCTGCAGATCTACAAATACGCGATCCACAATGTGGCCCACGCATTTGGCAAGTCCGCCACGTTCATGCCGAAGCCTGTCTTTGGCGACAATGGCACGGGCATGCACTGTCACCAGTCAATCTGGAAAGACGGCAAGCCAACATTCGCTGGTAACGGCTATGCAGATCTTTCAGAAACCTGCATGCACTATATTGGCGGTATCCTGAAACACGCTAAGTCGCTGAACGCCTTCACCAATGCTTCAACCAACTCCTACAAGCGTCTGGTTCCAGGCTATGAAGCACCGGTTCTTCTCGCTTACTCCGCGCGCAATCGCTCTGCTTCCTGCCGTATTCCTTACGGCACGTCGCCAGCATCCAAGCGGATTGAAATCCGGTTCCCAGATCCAACCGCCAACCCGTACCTCGCCTTCTCCGCGATGATGATGGCTGGCCTTGATGGCATCCAGAACAAGATCGATCCAGGCGATCCAATGGACAAGGATCTGTACGCCCTTCCGCCAGAAGAGCTTGCAGACATCCCAACAGTTGCGGGCTCGCTTCGCGAAGCTGTTGAAAGCCTTGATGCTGACCGTGACTATCTGACCAAGGGTGACGTGTTCACCAATGAGCAGATCGATGGCTACATCGAACTGAAGATGGAAGAGATTGAACGTTTCGAAATGACACCACATCCGGTTGAATTCGATATGTACTACTCCGTCTGACGTCAGACACATAATGTTGCGGAAAAGGCCGGTGTTCTCACCGGCCTTTTTCTTTGACCAAATTTCTTTATTTAATTATCTTGTTAAATAAGGCGCAGACGCGCCGCACCTAACAAGAGGCATCTGACATGAAGCTCTACAATGCCAACGCGGGAAACCCAAAACGGGTTCGGATATTCATCTCTGAAAAAGGGATCGACATTCCTCGCGTTGATCTTGAGGCCGGAACCGACACACGGACGGACGCGTTCCGCAAATTGAATTCCTTGGGCGAGCTTCCAGTTCTTGAGCTTGACGACGGGCGCATCATCACAGAGAGCGTTGCTATCTGCAGGTACCTTGAAGCAAAGTTTCCAGAACCGCCGCTCATGGGGCAGGACGCTTTCGAGCAAGGCCGCATAGAGATGTGGAGCCAACGAATTTTCCATCAGCTCTTCCTACCCCACGGTCACTATGTTCGACACACCATCGCTCTGTTCAAAGATGTCGTCACGCAAGTTCCAGATTTCGCCGCCGCAGAGCGCGCCATCATCCCGCAAAGATGGGAATGGCTGGACGGGGAAATGTCCGATGGACGCCTCTTTATCGCTGGTGATGACTTCAGTATGGCAGACATTCACGGCATGGTGGTTCTGATGCTCGGCGGTTTCTTTGATCTCCCCATTCCGCCAACATGCACTTTCGCAAATCGATGGGCAGAGGGCGTCCGCACTCGCCCAAGTTGGGACGCATAGCATTTTTCCGCTTACTGATTACATCGGAATATTTTTCCTGATTTTTATTCAGTTTACTGACTTTTTTTACCTACACAAAAATAGGTCAGCAGTACAGACTCATAGCGCGACGCAACGTCGCATCGCACGATTCCCTTGACACGAAGCCGATTCCTTGCTACAAAGTTAATGCACATTCAGAAGGAGGTTTCGAAGATGACCCCACCTGCGAAGCGTAGCGTAGCTTGAAAACACTGGCGTATATGTCACTTTCAAGCGTTGAAAAACTCCAAAATTTGTTGAAGCGTAGAGTCCGATTGACGTGTGCAGACGCGCAGCTCAAACGCAAAGGATTTTAGGCCAGATAGCGCAAACACAGACCTTTAGCCACAGCTGCATCAAGCAGCGTCGGTCTCTAGACATACGATGAAAAGCCCGGCTCTTTAGCATGGGCACGTGCGAGAAGCACAAAAGCAACCCCGTCCCAGGTCGCCGATCTGAGGAGATCGGGGTTGCGTTGTTTTGAATTCCCATTATTGCTTAGCTTATCGGTCGGCGCGCCCGAAGGCCGCTATTGCCATCATAAGGTTTCGCAACTCCGTCCTTGCAGAATCATAGCCTGCCAGACTTCGAGCTCAGTGCCTTGAGTAATTCGTCCATCACAACTTCTATCGAAAGAGAGCTGGGCGGATCACGCCGCAAATCTGGGTCGCTACTGCTAGCCTGTAGCTCATCAATAGTTGCCTCCCCAAACCCCAGTTCCGGCACAACCCAGTCCGTCGGTGTTGACCACCATCTGTACTGCTTGTTTTGCTCCAGCTCATTCAGCCTCGCGGCAAGACCGTCGAGCGGTTTGCGTGGTTGAGGCGTGATCGAAACGACGTCGAACCAAGACTCTGCCCGATAGCAAAACCTATAACGGGTCCCCTCATTGTCAGAATATGCCAACAATATCCGGTACAGATCACCAGCCGCATGGCGAAGTCCCATTAGCGTTATCTCTCTATTGACTTCAATGACGGCCAGGTCTTCTTCTGGGTAGCGAGTGATGCGAACTCCCTCGCCCGCATCAATGCCCTCAATGTCAGCGACAACCTGACGGTGCCTATCCGCCCAGCCATTTTGGATAGCGAATGGGTCATCCAGCAGCGTTTCCTCCAGCAGCCAGAAGCAGTGCTGATAGGCGTCCGCCATATTGGCCCAGTGCCGATCCGTCATCGGTTCTCCGTAGAACGGTTCGAACCGCTCGGCTTCGGACATCAGGGTCAGTTCCAGTGCCAATGCATCCGGTCCTGTCCACTTTGCCAGGTCGCCGGTGGCTGCTGTGCGCAGAATAAGATCGCGATGCTTCAACGCTAAATCAGGGTTCAGCACACAGAATGCTGAGAGCACACCATCTGCATCAATATGATTGTTAGTGACAATCGAAAACTCGCCTACCAGGTCCCGCTTTTCTTCCGGTGACAAGGCAGCGAACTTAAGCGCCGATCCCGTCGTGAGGTCGTGCCGGAGTTGCGCGGGTGTCGAATGGCCTGGCCAATGACTGATCGTGCGATACCCTTCCGAATAGCCATCAACCATCAACGTTTCAGAGGGGTTCAACCCTTCCTGAAAAGACTGGAAATGAATTTTGGACATGGCGTGTCTCCATCTGTTTCCAGAAGGAGACACTTCCTTGACCATTATGTAAAGTTTTTTCTTTCTTTATTATACCGGCAGTCGCTCCGCAAAAAGACGGGCGTAGAGACGCGCCCGCGCGTTCAGATCGCCGGGCTCCACCCAGTTCCGTTCCATGCGGGCCCACTCGTCTCGCTCGGGATCCAGCCCCAGGTCCTGAAGGTAATCCCCATCAGCAATGAAGAACTGCCGACGATATCCCAGCAAATACCCGCCGTGCTCACGATGAATGTCCCGCGCTTCCTGATAATCTGCCAACCAGATATTCTGGTGCGCCATCATCCGCCCTGGACAAAGGATGGTCCCGAAGTCACCGCCGACTTCATCGCCTTCCATCACATGGGCGAGCGCCGCCCAGGTGCGAAAGCCAAGCTCCATAGCGATAACATTGAGGCACAGACGGCGCTTGACCTGACCAACCAGTTCCTGGTCTGTCAACGAGGTCATTCCGGGCAAGGCGCGCATACGCGCAACATCAACAGCTGACGCTTTTTCAATCTGCTTGTGAAGCCGACGGGCTTTCGACTTTAGAAACGCCAGGACATCGGTAACTGTTTCGCCCAACGGGTGTTCCTGCTGGGGGTGGGTCTGCGGGTTTTCTGACTCCATAGACATAGTGTCACTCTCCTTATCGCCCCTCTTCCGCTCCACGGGGTCACAAGAAAGCGAAATGTCGAAATCAGACGGTCGCTCAACAGATAGGCGGGTGCTTTCGCTTTTGGCGGACAAGGCGCGCCCGCAGCGCCTTTCCCGCGCCTTCTACGCCGCTATGGCAGGCATGGCAAGTGGTTATGCCTTCGTGAATTTGGAGGTGCGCGGCTCGTCCATCACATAGAGCGTGTATTCATCATAGAATTTCTCGCGTCCAAGCTCTTGAATACGTAGGTGTTCAGGATGGGTCCGCCAGGCTTCCAGAGCCTCCGCACTCTCCCACTCATGAACAGAAACCCGCTCACCATCTTCCGCGAAATACCCCTTCCACGAGATGAAGCCAGGCATGGCGCGAGCAATCCTCCCCATTTTATCTGCCAAAGCGTAGTACTCATCCGCGTTTTCAGCTCTCACCCGAGCGCGAAAAATGGCGACAATCATATTCTCTGTCCCTCAAAACTCGATGTGTTCCAACAAAAAAGCCGCGCGTTCTTCAACGGCAACTTTGGGCAAGTGGGTAAGCTCATAGCCAAATTCAACGAAACTCACCTGCAACCGTTCATATTCAGCGGCTGCATTGTCGAAACTTGTTTGCCGCTCTGCGTCGTTTTCAAACATTTCGGGCCAAGGCGGTGTCAGGAAGACCTGATCCGCATAGCGCCTCGTGTCAATGAGCTTTCGGTTTTCCGGACTGAGTTCGCCTCTCAGATGAGAGACATAGGAGATCGCATCAATGAAGGAGCGATCATAGAACACGGGTCCTTCGGCACTCTCTGCGGCGTCAAATGCCGCGACAGACATTTCAATCGCTTTGGTGGCAAACGCTTCAGGGTCCACCCACGGCAAGGCAGTTCCACCGGCTGCTTGCTCCTCACGTACGATCTGGCGGCCAGGTTCCTCAAAGGTTTGAAACCCGCGCCGCTGCAACTCGCTCAACAATGTTGACTTACCACCGCCGGAACAGCCCGACAGCACATAGCGTTTTGGACGCATCACCCGCAGATGCTCAGCGCACGCCTGCCTCTTCGAGATGGGGGCCTAGTCGCCCGGTGATCCACGCGAAGAACATGCGGTAATCGCTCACCAGCGACCAGACCGGATAGGTGAAGGTCGCGGGCTTGTTCTTCTCAATCGTGAAGTGAGCTACCCATGCGAAAAAATATCCCGACAAAGGAGCTGCTAACAGCCACCAGGCATTAACAAAGATACCAAGCCCAAGAGCCGCAATGGACAGTGCCGTTCCGATATAATGCATGGTGCGGCAGGCAGGAACGGAGTGCTCCTGCAGATAGTAGGGCCAGAACTCGGCATAGGTCGTGATACGACCGCTCTCACTGGTCTCAACTGACATGACACTTCTCCTCCTGGTTAGAGTTCACACAACGTCTGCAGGTTTGGCAACAATGGCAGACCGGGAGCCTTTGCCCTGGAATACAGGCCAGGCCAGTTGCTCGCCTAAGGTCACGGGCTCCAGATCTTCAACACCGAACTCCTTTGGAACCTGTCTTGTGATCTTAGCGGTCCCGAACAGAACATCCCAGAAAAACAGCAGATTGCCGAAATTTCCTTTGTAGTTGGTGACGCCGTCATCCTTGTGACGACCGTGATGAGCTGAGTGCGTCGCCGGTGTTGAGATGGTGCGCTCAACAATCCACATAATGGGTGACAACCATTTGATTTTGTAGAGGGGACCATCCCACCGCACATCAGAATGAGCGCCAAAGATCACGACCATTTTTACGACAAGGTAGAAAGCGTAGACATATCCAAGGCCCATATAGATCAGAGCACCTGAGAGCCAGAGACCTGGCATCATTGCGTAGTAGAACAGGTTGTTTCTATAGACGACACGGATGCTCAGATATTCAGAGTTGTGGTGCGACCTGTGCAGGTTGTAGAGCCACGGGAACGTATGAGACGCCCGGTGCCACCAGTATTGGGTCATGTCATCGAAAACAATCAGCAGCAGAACCTGAGCGATGATCGGAATGCCGATCAGCATATTTTCCGTTCCCGGAGCGAAAGTGCCTACCAGCCATGTTGAACTGAACAGCACTGCGGGCTGCGTAAATGCAACGAGGGCGAACATGGAGATGATCTCCACCTTGGCATCGTCCGCCTTTTCGCCCTCTTTTTTGAAGAACCCTGTGCGGATCGCTTCAGCCACTGCAAACGCGATGAAAAAACTCAGTATCAATAGAATTTCCGGTTTCATGCCGACCTCCTCTGGTTGCAGCCTCTTGATAGGCGACCCGAAACCGCTAAAATGTATATTATTTTACATTTGGAGGTTTTTTTGTCAGGTCGACTCGATTACGGACTTCCGGGGCTTCAAGAAACCCTTCCCGCCGCCTTGAGGGAGGCACTCTACGATGCAGCTGTTTCCCTCAATTATTCAGACGGACAATTGATACAAGCACGGGGAGACACCGATCCGTCGCTGACCATTGTCAAATCAGGTGCCGCCAGATTGGGGCAAATCGGGATTGATGGCAGCTATGCGGGCATGGCGGTTATGGGCCCCGACCAATTCTTCGGCGAGTTTACAATCTTCGGCGGGCTGCCGAGGGAGTTCGATGCGGTCGCAGTTGGCCCGACAGTGATCGCCAAGATAAGCAAAACACGATTTGACCGCTTGCTCGATAAACATCGGGGCATCCGGTCCTATTTCCTGGCGTTCCTAGCGCAACGTCTGCACGCCGCCCTCACCTTTGTGGACGACCTCAGGCATTTGCCCCTGAACGCGCAGGTCGCAAAGACCATCAACATGATGCACCAGGCAGATAGCGAAAACCCGACCATCAAAATTACCCATGAAGAGCTCGCTGAGATTCTAGGCGTAACCAGGGTATCAATTAACAAGGCTCTACGACAACTTGAGCAAAACGAGTTGATCGCGAGGGCATATGGACAGGTTGAGATTCCTTCGTCGGCAAAACTGGACCAATGGGTTCGCAGTCAATCTCGACCGAATGCTGGAGAGAGCTGACAGATAGTCATAACTTTCCTTTCACAGACCGCCCCCCCTAAACTGTTTTGAAGCGTCACGTATGGAGGAAACCATGGCTGCTGCGACCCGTAAAACCAGTGCAAAAAAGAAATCAGTCAGCCGAAAGAGCCCGTCGAAGCAAAAACCGGCGCCCTCCATGAAAGAAGCCACGCTGATTACCGGCGCATCCGGTGGCATCGGCGAAGCGCTGGCAGGTGAGTTTGCCAAAGGCGGCTCCAACCTGATCCTGGTCGCTCGGTCCAAAGACAAGCTGGAGGCCATCGCCACGCGCCTCATGGACGAGCACGGGATTGTGGCATTGGCCCTACCAGCGGACCTCTCTAAACCCAATGCGGGCCGGAGGCTCTATGAAGCCGTGATCGCAAAGGGTGTGCATGTGGAGACCCTGGTCAACAATGCAGGGGTGCTTGAGATGGGCGCCTTCGCAGACATCTCCACAAAGCGACACCTGGAGCTGACGCATCTTAACGTCACGACGCTCACCGAACTCACCAGCCTGTTTGTCCCCGGCATGGTCGAGCGGAAGGACGGCCGGATCCTGAATGTTGCGTCAATCGCGGCCTTCCAGCCCATTCCTTCGCTTGCGACCTACGCGGCGACAAAGGCCTATGTCCTATCGCTCACGGAGTCCTTGTCAGAGGAACTCAAGCCTCACGGCATCACTGCGACCGCCCTCTGCCCCGGGATGACCGCCACCGACATGGTGGCCAGCGCGAAGGAGAGCAACGAGACTGCGGCCAAGATCCCCGACTTTATGGTGTCTGATGTCGCTGGAGTTGCGGCTGAAGGCTACAGCGCTTGTATGAAGGGTGAAGTAATCCGCGTTCCCGGTATGGTCAATTTGGCCGCTGCAGTCGCCGGACGGGCGTCTCCTCGATGGCTCGTCCGGGCGGTGTCTGGGGCACTTGGGCGCCTCGCCCTTTAATGCAGAAGAGTGAATCAACCCTTTGATTTTGCTACAGTTTGGGTCACACTATTTTCAAACGGTCGGGGGACCGGGATCTCGTCCATGAGACCCATTTGACATTGAGGAACGCCGGAACAACCGGTTCGATCGCCTGCATTTCTATGCGGGCTTGGGAGGAAAATATGGATCATAATATTGGGCTGATGCTCGAAAAGCGTGCGCATCTCAACCCCAAGCTGGAAGGCTGTGTTGAGACAGAAAGCGGCCGCCGCTTCACCTATGCTGAGCTTGATGCGCGCTGTAACAAGACGGCTAACATGCTCTTGGAACAGGGTGTGAAGCCCGGCGACCGCGTAGCGCTGTTGATGATGAACGGTGTTGAGTTTATCGACGCGTTTTTCGCCATCGCGAAACTGGGCGCAGTTTGCGTACCACTCAACTGGCGCCTCACGGGCGATGAACTCTGTTTCATCTTGAAGGATAGCGGCTCAACAACACTGATCTTCAGCTCAGACTTCACAGAAGTTGTTGAAGAGATTCACGGCCGTGGAGGAGAAGCGACTGACGTCATCCGATGGATCAGCGTTGGGGAGCGCTCGGCCATCTCGCAGGATTATGATGCACTTCAAGCTGCAGCGTCTGATGCAAAACCACCAATTGGTGCAAAAGACGATGACATGCTGTTCATCATGTACACATCCGGCACAACCGGTCTGCCTAAGGGCGCTGTCCACACGCACAACTCGACCATGTGGGGCTCGCTCACAGCACTAGCAACGAGCGACATGCAACAGAAAGACCGGTATTTGCTGGTGCTACCACTCTTTCATGTGGGAGCGCTCAACCCGCTCATCGCTAGCGTCCATGCAGGTGGTACAGCTGTTGTGATGCGCGGCTTCGATCTAGATGCCATGTGGACCAATATTGAGGCTGAGAAGATCACGACCATGCTTGCCGTGCCCGCCATGCTCAACTTCATGCTCCTGTCAGGAGCAAAAGAAACAGCCGACTACTCCAGTTTGCGGTGGGTGATGAGTGGCGCAGCCCCGGTGCCAGTGACCCTCATTGAAACCTACGCTGACATGAACATCGAAATCCATCAGGTTTATGGTCTGACAGAAACCTGCGGCCCCTCGTGCCTCATCTCGCCGGACGATGCGATAGCAAAAGCAGGTTCTACCGGGAAAGCCTTTTTCCACACCAATGTTCGTGTTGTGGATAGCGAGGGCAATGACATTAAGGCGGGCGAAGTTGGTGAAGTGCTGGTCGCAGGCAGACACATCATGAAGGAATACTGGAACCGTCCGGATGCGACCGCAGAAACCATCGTAGATGGCTGGCTGCATACAGGTGACCTAGCGACCCAGGATGAAGAAGGGTTTGTCTATATCCAGGATCGGATCAAGGACATGATCATCTCTGGTGGCGAGAACATATACCCTGCTGAGATTGAGAATGTGCTTCTGTCCCACCCCAAAATTCAGGACTGCGCGGTCATCGGCCAGCAGAACCAGCAATGGGGTGAGGTCTGCCTGGCCGTCGTCGTTCGCGAAGATGACAGCCTGAGCGAAGCCGAAGTCATGAAATATTGTGACGGCAAGCTGGCACGTTACAAACTTCCGAAAGGCGTTGAATTCGTTGACGCCATTCCTCGGAACCCGACCGGCAAGGCGCTAAAACGCATATTGCGGGATCAGTTCCCAGGCGAGGAAGCCAAAGCGAGCTAAGCGAGCCGCTCTCCCAATTCAGTGTCAGCCGGGCATGACCATGTCGTGTCCGGCTTTCCTTTGCAGCGCCTCACATCCACTTGAGCCATCTAAAAAAGGCGTAGAGACAGGTGGCGACGCCTGCACTCGCCGCACAAACGATCCAAAAAGCGTAGGGTGAATCGACACCTGGGATGCCACCTACATTGACCCCCAAAAGACCGGTCAAGAATCCAAGGGGCAGAAAAACGGCAGCAACAATCGACAGGATCAGCATGTTGCGGTTCATCTCTTCAGCGCGTGATGCGACCCAGGTATCATTGATCACTGCTGCCCGCTCCCTGGCTGCATCAAGGTCATCAACCAGCCGGACGGTCTGATCAGATATTTCACGTATCATCAGCCGTTCTGTGTCTTTGAGTAGAGCCGTATCCGTTTGACTGATCTTCTCCAATGCAACCCTCTGCGGCGCGACATACCGGCGTATCACAATCAACTGGCGCCTTAAGTCACTGAGGGCCGCACGGCCGGTTTCTCCGACACCTAGAAGCTCTTCTTCTTCAAAGTCGTCTAACTGCTCCACCAACATCATGACTACAGCTTCGATCTTCGTGGTCATGCCCTCGATCAAGTCAAAAACAAACCGGCTCACGGTTGCGGGAGCGTCGCCGTGCGCGCACGCCTCAGAAATCTCGTCGACCGACAACACCCATCTCAATTGAACACTGATAACTCTTCGGGGCTCTATCCAGAGGCGAACCGACACCATATCGTCCGGCTCCGCGCGTGCCTGCTTGTTAACGCCGCGCAAGACAAGCAAAAGACCCCCTGCCAACTTGCTCAGTCTTGGCTGAGTTTCAGGTGCTAAGAGGCCCTGCGCTACAATCGGCGGAAGACCCAGTGGAGAAAGGATTTCCCGATCATCGGATGGTTGGTGGTTTTGTACCCGTATCCACTGATACTGGGTGTCTGTTTCAGGATAGTCGGTCGGCCATCCCTCGTCACAAATCGTGCGGCCGTCTGCCCCAATTGTGTAGGTAGAAATGATAGTCTTACACGGAACGTCTATAGACAAGCGCTCTCCCCCAACTCGCGTGATTGGTCGCGATGCACAGACCCCACGCAACTAAAACCGCCTAGCGGCAATGTGCAATCTCACTTCAAGAATGTTACTCAATAACATTACCATTGTTGCAGATTCGGTGCCGCGGCTGATCTGCAGGCCAAATCCGGGGGGTGCGCGTGGCCAACAAGAAACTTGAAAACCGCTACGTCAACGATCTGCGCCGTCAGGAATTTATTCTGGATTCAGCGCGCGGGTTCCGTATCCAAGCGCTCCCAATCGTTCTGTCAGTGTTGTTTCTGGGAGCCATCGGCATCTCAGTCGCCTCAAGTTCTCTTATCGGGCCTCAAGGTGGCATCAACGCGACGCTGATCCTCGTCATGTCGGCGATCTTTGGCGGCTATATGGCACTCAATATTGGCGCCAATGATGTGGCCAACAATATGGGGCCAGCCGTAGGCGGTAAGGTGCTCACCATTGGCGGGGCCGTTGCCATTGCTGTGGTTTGCGAGGCAGCTGGAGCTTTGCTAGCAGGCGGTGACGTAGTCAGCACAGTGGCCAAAGGCATTATCAGTCCTGAGGGAGCCGTCGACGAGGGTGACTTCGTACTCTTGATGATGAGCGCGCTCATTGCGGCAGCTCTCTGGATCAATCTTGCGACAGTGCTAAACGCCCCTGTATCGACCACCCACTCCATCGTCGGTGGTGTTCTGGGTGGGGGCATAGCTGCGGCGGGTCTGGGGGTTGTCAATTGGCCCACAATGGCCAGTATTGCGGCCAGCTGGATTATCTCGCCGGTCCTTGGTGGTGTGATTGCAGCGGCACTGCTCGCCTCCATCAAGGTTCTCATCCTTAACAAAGAGGACAAGCTTGCTGCGGCGAGGACATGGGTGCCGGTATTGATTGCACTTATGGCCGCAACTTTTGCCGCTTACATGGCGCTGAAGGGACTTAAACGAATTTGGAAACCGGGACTTGAAGAAGTTCTTCTGGTCTCAGTCATTGCCTTTGCTATCGCAGGTGTTCTGTCTATTCCCTATATCAAACGGCTCTCGACAGGTCTGCGAAACAAGAAAAAAGACATTCCGCGCCTCTTTCATCTACCGCTTATCCTTGGGGCAGCGCTTCTTTCCTTTGCTCATGGTGCCAATGACGTGGCGAACGCCGTTGGCCCGCTGGCCGCTATTGCTTCTGTTGTCACTGAAACATCCGGCCTGCAATCTAAAGTCGCCATTCCCTTCTGGGTTTTGGCAATCGGGGGCGTCGGCATCGCCATTGGTTTGGCGCTCTTTGGACCCAAGCTCATTCGCACGGTCGGCGAAAAAATTACCCGCCTTAATGCAATACGAGCCTATTGCGTCGCCCTCTCCGCTGCAGTCACGGTTTTGATCGCGACGAATATGGGCCTGCCTGTGAGCTCAACCCACATCGCAATCGGGTCGATTTTCGGCGTGGGCTTCCTGCGTGAGTATCTGGAAAACCCAAAACGGAAAGAGGGGCGTCGCAAAGTTCTTCTGAGTGCGACGCCTGACGAAGCACTCCGTCAGCCTGCGATCCGCCAGAAACGCATGCTGGTACGACGGAAATTTGCCTATTCAATTGCTGCGGCGTGGGTCATCACCGTGCCCGCCGCCGCAACCCTGTCGGCGACGATCTATTTTGTCTTGGCGATGCTGTGAAGATTGGGTAACAGCGCTTCGAAGCCTTCCAAAGCACTATGGATATCGGGACCGCCCGCGATTTTTCGTGCGTCTGATAATGTCACCCAATGACGATCCCTGTTTTTTCGCTCAGGCCATTCGTCGTGCTGTTCGGCAAAATGCAGAGGAATATAGGTCACGACTAAGTCATGCGGTCCATCAGACATTTGTTTGACCGCCTGAACTTCGTGCGCGAACTGATCCAACATTCGCCCTCGAATGCCTGCCTCTTCATAGGCTTCACGGAGTGCGGCTTCAGCCGCAGTTTCGCCTTCTTCCACTGCCCCTTTGGGGAATATCCAGCGTTCATGTGTGCGCGACGTGATCATCAGAACCAACGGCTCTGTCTCACGAATGACAAATGGGATCGCGCCAACCTGGCGTAACATGACCAACTCCTAGATTGCTAAAGCTCCCGAACACCTTAAGCGAGCTACGGGTATTCTCTGCGGATTCGGCGGCAAAGCCAAGAGCGGCGCCAATTGCGCCCTCGAAATCTCTCCTGACACAATCCGTCAGGGGGCTCATGATAGACTCTCTATGTGACAGATTGGAGGCGGGCAGCAGGCTGACATGACTGAGAAATCTCAAATTCCGTTTGAAGGTGACGGTGTCGCTGATGTGTTTGGTAGCTACGAAGGCAAAGCCAAACAAAAGCTCTTGGCTCTCCGCGGACTCATTTTCAGGACGGCCTCACAAACACCGGGCGTCGGTGAACTTCAGGAGACACTCAAATGGGGACAGCCCAGCTACCTGACCCCAGAAACCAAAAGCGGCTCAACGATCCGGATTGATGCGATCAAAGACGACCCTGACCATGTGGCCATCTATTTCCATTGCCAGACCAACCTGGTCCCCACCTTCCGGGACATGTATGGCGACAAGCTGACTTTTGAAGGCAACCGGGCGCTGGTGCTTGATGTACGAAAGAAGCTGCCTGAGAAAGAGGTACGGCACTGCCTGGCGAGCGCCCTTACCTACCACCTGGCGAAGAAAAAGAAGCGCTAGGTACTCCTTGTACCGCCTCTAAACCTGCTTCTCACTTTTCCAGAATTTCAGCATGCGCCCTGTAACACCGTCGCGGACGATGATCATGTGATAGAGAGCTGCCACGATGTGCAGTCCGATCAGGCCAATAATCAGGTTGGTCGTCAGTTCGTGAAACCCACGGATATAGACGAAGGCAGCTTCCACACCGTTTCCATCCCCATAGGCGAATAGCCCAAAAGGCGTGATAGCTGAGTCCGCATTGGCTGCGCTCAAAATTCCTGTCGCGATCAGTGCACCAATCAAACCATACAAGAGCCAATGCGCCACATGTGCGAGAAGTTTTTGGTAGCCTGGCATGTCAACAGGGAGCGGTGGTGCACCATGCTTCCATCGCAAATAGAGGCGAACAACAAATAGGACCGCCACGATGGTTCCAAGGGTCGCGTGATCTGAGCGTGACTCAAAGCGGTCCCAATCTTCCATCACTCCACCAAACTTCTGCGCAATGTAGAGATCCAACATGATCGCGATTGCCATAAGCCAATGAATGATTTTCTGGCCGACCGCAAAATCGTTTCTTTGTATCTGCGCCATAGTCACTCGCCCTTCTGCATTGGCTCTCTTTCCGCGCTTTATCACGCGGCAGCCGTCTTGGATATTAATTATGTCACTTGACATATTTATTGGCCCTTTATATGTCAAGTGACATGAATACAAATATTCCAGAGACAGCTTCAGGTAAGCGCCGGCAACAGCAACGGGCAGCGGAAACGCGGGATGCTTTGCTGGATGTCGCAACCGAGGCGTTTGCCTCTCACACCTATGACGGTGTCTCAATTCGAGCGCTCGAAGCCAGTGCAGGCGTTCAGCGTGGCGCCGCCGCCTACCACTTCACCGACAAAGAAGGTCTCTGGAAAGCAGCAGTTAATCGGATCCTGGCGGTTCTGCAATCACGGGTGGAGCCACTCGCTCCGGTCCTGAATGACCTTGACGAAGACGGGCAGCTCAGAGCCGTTATTACGGCCTTTGTGCGGTTTAGTGCTGAAGCGCCTGAACTCAACCGATTGATCATTCAGGAAGGACGCACCGACAGTTGGCGTCTCGACTATCTGATTACAACGTTTCATCGCAATCGACTGGAGTGGCTTGAGGACTTTGTGGGGATCGTCCAAGACCCTCACTACTATTACATGACAGTCGGCGCCGCCACTCTGGTCTTCAATGCCGAGCATGAATGCCGCGAGCTCTTTGGGGTAGACCCAATGAAGGACGATTTCATTCGAGAACATGCCAGCCGCGTCGCCGATATGGCTGTCTATTTGCGCAACAGGGAAGAGACACAAAAATCATGATGGGCAAGTCGAAAAAGAATCCCACTAATGTACTCGTGTGTGGCGCCTCTGGCGGACTTGGGTCGGTGCTGGCGCGCACGCTTCAAGACCGGGGGATGGTTGTGCGGGGGACAATGCGTGACCCGTCTAAATCCACAACGCCCGACATCGACATGCTGGCGATGGATGTGCTCAACGAACAATCAGTGATCGATTGTCTCTCCGCGGCAAAGGAGAGCATGGGCAGTGTCGACGTGGTTGTGAACTGCGTGAACGAAATGGTCCTCGGCTCTGTCGTAGAAACCTCTCGGCAAGAGCTGGCCCGCGTCTACGACATTAATGTGCTTGGGCTCGCTTCGATTGCGCGGGCAGCTGTCCCTCTCATGCGAACACAAGGTCACGGCCTTATCATCTCCATGAGTTCGCTCGGCGGACTGCTCGCAGTGCCCTATCTCAGCGCCTACACATCCTCAAAATTCGCTCTCGAGGCATTCAGTGAAGCGCTCTATCACGAAGTTAAAGCAGACAATATTGATGTGGCTATCATGCAACCAGTCGCCATGCACATGGACCGTGCGGAAGTTGGTGATCACTTAAAGGTCGCGAAAGGAGCCCCCGCGACATCGGTGACCCAAGCAATTGTGCGCATGATGGCGAAGGACACGCGTGAGAGTAAACTCACGCCTGAAAAGGTGTCCCTCGCCATCCATGACGTTATCAAGAGCAAAAACCGTAAGCTCAGGTACCCTCTCGACCGCGCGCGGGTTCTCGGCAAGGTGAAGCGCATCGCGCCCCAATCGCTCATCAACAAAATGATTGATGGGTTGGTGCGCGACGCTCAAAAAGCCTCATAGAGACCGGCAGAAACCTGTTTCAGATTATTCAGCTGCTGCGCGTGTCTCTACTGTCTGGGGTCCGCGAATGAGGCCGCCGGGACGTTTGTCCGTCACAACGCCACCCTTGAAGGTCACGTGCCCCGACTTGATGGTGTAGTCATACCCTTCTGCTTTTTGCAGAAGGCGCTTGCCACCCGCAGGCAGATCAAATGCAAGCCATGGCTTACCAAGCTTTATGCGATCCATATCGACCACGTTCACATCCGCCAGATAACCGGGTTTTAGAACACCGCGGTCGTTCAGGCCATAGAGACGCGCTGTATCGAGACATTGACGCTTAATCGCATTTTCCAGCGCGATGGTTCCGCGTTCGCGCTTCTTGACCCAATGCTCCAGCATGAAAGTGGGGCTTGCAGCATCACAAATGGTGCCGCAATGGGCGCCGCCGTCTGACAGACTGTTCACTGTGTCGTCTGCATGTTGGAGATCCACGAGGAAATCGAGATTGCCGTCCACGTAGTTCAGGATAGGCAGATAGATGAAACCTTTGCCGTCATCAGCCATCATCATGTCATAGGCATATTCCGCGCCGGACTTGCCAGCAGCTTCGGCGCGGGCTGCGACACTCTCGTCTGCCCGTGGTTCGTAGTTGAACTCTTCGTCCATCTCGAACTGCTGCGCCCAGCCTTCGGTAATGATGGCGAAGATCGGACCGAGATCCACATTCTCCGGCACCATTGGCTTTTCACTCAAAAGCTGCGCCTTGAAGGCTGGATCTTTGAGCTTCGCATATTGTTCTTCCCATGGGAGTTCAGCGATCGCTGCCCAGCTTGGGTGGGAAATGAACGGATGCACTGTCCCGCGCCACGCCATGACAATGCCATTTCCGCGGAGCGCAATCTGAGCCACGATGTTGGCACCTTTGGCATTCTCTTCACGCATCTGAGAAATTTGTTCGTCCAGCGGAAATGCCTTGGCGATGGATTGCAGCGCCGCAAAGGTCACGGGCATGCCAGTCTCACGGCTCAAGTCCCCCATCCATTCAAACTCTTTCCATTCTGGTTGAAGGTCTGAGGCCATCTCAAAAACACCGTGACCGGCCCGGCCCATAGCGCGGCCAATGCCAATCAACTCTTCCTTGGTGGCTGTCGTACCAGGCACCAGTTCCCCATCAACGGAGCGGTGAAGAATGGTGCGCGACGTGGAGAAGCCAAGCGCGCCTGCCTTCAGACCGTCTTCAACAATCTTGGACATTTGCTCGACATCTTCGTCCGTTGGGACGGCACCGGGTTTTTCCCGCTCGCCTAAGACATAGGCACGCACTGCGCCATGGGGCACATGGGTTGCAACATCCACTGTGCGCGGCAGGCCTTCCAGCGCATCCAAGTATTCCGGGAAGGTTTCCCAGTTCCATGGCAGCCCTTCGGCCAGAGCCGTGCCGGGAATATCTTCCACGCCTTCCATGAGACCAATGAGCCAGTCATGCTTGTCCGGCTTTGCAGGCGCGAAGCCCACGCCGCAATTGCCCATCACGACGGTCGTCACACCGTGCCAGCTGGACGGCGCCATTTCATCGTCCCAAGTCGCCTGACCATCATAGTGGGTGTGCACATCCACAAAGCCTGGCGTCACGATCTTGCCGGTCGCGTCAATCTCTTCGCGGCCTTCTGCTTTGACTTCGCCCACCAGGGTTACACGGTCGCCATCAATGGCGACATCGCCCACGAACGATGCCTCGCCTGTGCCATCGACAATCGTACCGCCTCGAATTACCAGATCATGCATGGTCTCTCTCCCATTCCTCCAAATGACTAATTGTCACAAAGGTAGCAGGTTCAGCCGACGGATCAAATTTGTTGGTCTGGTTTCCCGAAACCGGGTCAGGATCACTGCACTAAAAGAGTTGGATCGATTGCCAACCCTACGGAATTTGAACCGGTGGAAATGACGTCTCAAACGGTGCGAGTGCCTGCACGTCGGGGAAGTTGAGCAATTCGGGCATAATCACCATAGATGGGCTTCATCTCTGCGGTACCGAAGCGTTCAAGCACCGGAACCAGCTCTGCACGAGGCGCCACGTGGAAGAGGGTCAACCACCAGGTCAGCACATGCTGAAACCAGCGCGGCAAGCGCTTCTGCTCTCCAAAATCCACAACCACCAGCCGTCCTCCGTCCGCAGTCACAGCATAACCTTGTGTAAGCGCGCCCTCCCAATCAGGGATCATAGAGAGTGAGTAGGAAAAGAAGACGCGGTCAAAGGCTGAGCGATTGAAAAGTGTGCGTGCATCGAAATCGGCGGCGTCGGCCTGCGCGATCTTTACCCTATCTTCGAGCCCTGCCCGTTTGATTTCAGCGCGGGCGGTCATGAGCATCTCTGCTGAGATATCGAGACCGTAGAAAAGTGCATGGGGATATCGTTTCGCTGCTTTGATGAGATTGCGGCCGGTACCACAGCCAATCTCAAGCACGATGCCCCCTTCCGGCGGACAGAGCTCTGCGATCAGGCGGTCGCGGCCGAGCAGATAGTATTTCCGCGTGAGATCATAGAAGTGTCGTTGACGGCGATAGATGTTGTCCATAAGGGCACTGGTGGCGTTCATGACCTATCCCTCAAGCGTGTAGAGATGCACGCCGCCATAAATGGCGGAGCGGTCCCTCGCGGTATAGTCGAGGCTTTCTTCGTGTTTGTAGGTCCAACGCCTCAGTGTCTCGTCAGCCACCCTACCCGGTAGGATGGTGTCGGTCCCTGCAGTACGGAAGACCACGCGGGCCCCAGGTTCTGCTGTGCGGGTGATTTCCGTCCAGAGTTCATTCAGCTGCACGTCGGTCATCCAGTCCTGTGCGTCGAGTAGCACATAGGCGTCAAATGCTTCTTCAGGCTCATCCGCCAGCAATTCGGTGAACGAGCGGTGCATAACTTTCACCCGGTCGGCCCTGTCGCGCACCTCGGCGAAATGGTTGGCCTGCAGATAGGGCGGCAAGGGGCCGGATGACCCACCTTCCGCGCCTCTTGCCGGTGGGGCATAGCTGCGCCCAAAGGCCTGCCAGGCGAAGTAGTTTTCATTCATGGGGAAGTCGCAAACAAGTTTTTCAAGCCGGCCTTTCAGCACAGCGGCCATATCGCCGACACCGTCCGCTGCCAGTGCTTCATATTGCGCTGGGGGAATACCGAGCCCGTAGAGCGACATTTTTTTAGACGTCACCCATTTCACCACCCGCTTGTCAAAGAGCGGAGCCAGCACACGATCAAAATAGGAGCGCTGTTCAGCAAGGTTCCGAGCCTTGGTCAGCTCGCTCGGATCGACGCCCAATCGCCGCGCCATAAAGTGGGCGGCGCCAATGAAATACCCCAAGAGCCCGTGGTGATAGAGGTCGCGGGAGAAAAGCGTGACGCGCCGCTGCCCCATAAGGTCGCGCCCCTCCCAATAAGAGCGGCTTTCCTCATCGAGCTTTGGCTGCAGAAAACGCTCATACGCGGTGATATTGGATTTGCGGTCTGCGTCCCCAAAGAAGCGATAGAAGCTCTCATAATTGGGAAGCTCACAAGCAGCTGCGAGTTTGAGCCGGGTCAACGCGAGATGCGCGCGGTTCAGGTCCACCGCGACGATCTCGCGGGGGTTCGCGGTGAGGTAGGACAAGACGTTGCAGCCGCCTGACGCGATGGTGAGCACACGGGAGTTTGGCATCAGTGCCAGCGCTTCCATGTCCACATTCGGGTCTTCCCAAATTTGCGGGTAGACGAGCCCTTTAAAGACGAAGGTGAAAAAACGCTCAGTAAAACCGGCACGGCTTGCTGCCTTGTTCTGATGCACAGCGGACTTTAAGCGCTTGGTCGTGTCCTTAAGAGCGGCGGAGGAAAGCTTGGTCTTTGCGGGCTCAGTTTTCGCGAGCATGGGATCTGCCTTTGTGAGCGAGAATGCGTCGCCTCAGAGGCCCCGACTCATGTCAGCCGTTCAGCCCCGAAGCTCGTGCCTCAATAGCAGTGCGCCCATGACAGTTTCATTGCGGGTCTGTGTATGTGGGGTGACGACGTGCTGCCCAAACGACAACTGTGATCCCGGGATTTTCCTGCAAATTAAGCCTGTCACCACCCGACTTGTTCGGGTGGTCCAGGAGCGGCTTCGCATAGACATTCGTTTGGAACCCTGGATTACCCGGACAAGCCGGGTAATGACATGGTGGGTGAAGGAAAATCTGCGCGACAAAACGCACTCTCACCCCACCAACGTCTCATAGACGTCCAGCCAATAGCGCGCGGCGGCGCGGTGATGCTGGCGCTCCGCCATCAGCGCGCGCATAAGTGCCTCTTGCCCGGCATGAGGCCCGTGGGTCTTGCGCAGGAAGTCCACTGCCCGCTCCGGATTCACATGGGCGAGCGCATTTTGAATACGTTCGTCCGCATTCGCGTAATAGGCTCGCGCGTGTGGTGGCAGGTAGGTGAGGTTCAGCCCGTCTTCTTTAGCGCCATTCCGGCTGCTTCCATCTTCTGGATCGTCTGGTGAGGTCATGTTCGCCTCTCTTACCGTTTGAAGGAGAGGCAGTTCCGGCGAACAAGTGTAGCCGGATGTAAGCAAACCCCTCTGTGACAGAGGGCACGATTACCTTTAGGCGTGAACCCTGGACATACGTAACCGTCACCCGGCCACGTATGTCTGCTTAGGTAAAACCTAACGACGTATGACCGCATGTCACAGATTCAGAGGTTGCTTAGGCCCCACGGCGGGAATTTGCCCACCGCGTGATGACAATACCAGAATCAATCATTTAGGGGGAAGGGAAATGATGGGGGAGATATCTCAGTGAAATTGAAAATGACTTTTGCGCTGCTTACATTAGGCACGACATTTCTGGAGCTTGAAGATGCTTTTGCTGGGCACACTGGACGACAAAACACTCGAGTACCCCTTTGGAGCCGTGCCCCAGAACCTAAAACTTGATAAGTCGTTCCTGCTGCATCACTGCTTATTTTCCGAGGACCTTTTGCTTGAGGAGGGTTTTATACTTGCATCCGCAGAAGCCCTCAATCCTGCCAATGAACCTCGCATTATTCTCGAAGCCATTCGTAATGGACTCTTTAAAATAGCTTCGAGAAATGGCGATTTGTTTGACTATGTAAAGTCGCGTCGCTCAATGGGACACCTAACTCCTCCGCAGAACGCAATCGGCAACAGCTACATCCAAAACCTTCAGCACGCCTGCGAAGAAGCGGACGCGTTTGTTTCTTACGGTAATACTAAGGTCGATTTCACGACTTTTGATCGGTTCAGAAGTTTTCTCAAAGGTGACAGTCTCTACAAAACTCTGGCTCAGTTCGATATTGAACTACCTCAGAATATTCTCGCACGCTACGAAGACGAGTATTCGACAGGCAACAATGGAAAACAGTGGACGGCACGCGCCGCCTGGGAGCACGCTGTAAAGCAAACATTCCCAGATCAACCTGATGTCGTTCATGCTCTGATGTGCGAAGTAAACAGAGAGCGCCACTTGATACGAGGCGCTTGTTTCGCCGCCGCCAACGATTTGCCTGTCGAGGTGGAAACGGGCTTGTTACTCCAAAGACACGATCTAGTTGTTGGTGCAATGCCAATTCATCCAGCATCTGAAGAAACATATGAGATGTGCATGCCCAGGGTGCCGTACTCAGGGGTTTTACGGTCCTACGAGCGCCTTTTCCGGGAGCTGGGAGACCGACATTCGGATCTTTTCAGAGCGAAACGTCTTTTCGTGGAGAAATTAGCTAGTGCTGAGCGATCGGGCTTCGCCCCGCAAAAACGTGATCTGGAAGAAGAGGCAATTTACTATGAGAATGCACTTTATAGAATAATTGGCGAGACACCTCTTGAGAGAAACGAAGTTGTGACAACGGTTTCCGGGATCGGTGGTGCCCTTGCGCTCACACCAGCAGTCAACATTCTCTGGAGTCATGTGCTAAAAAAAGGAACTTCGTGGACGTTCGCTAAAAACCTGTCTCGTCGCCAGTTTTTGCGGAAGAGCCTAGCATTTGGAGCTCTTACCGGCTTGATGCTGGCCGATACCAAACGAGGGTCAATAACGTCAAACGTTCTCAGAAGTGTCAGAACTGCCACAGAGTCTGAGACCGGCGATTTCCTATTCAGACCGACAGTTAGCGACAACACCCAACACCAAAGGTTTGCGATAGACAGGATCTCAGCGGCTAACTTCTATAAGAATCTATAACCAGCGATCCTGCCGCAGCATTTTTTTCCGAGACTAAAACTACTACGCTTACCTCACCAACGCGTCTGCAGTCCGGGCTTCGTTTTTGGCGTAGTCGCGGAAGGCCTTGAAGACACCCATCCTGGTATCCGGGTCCTGACCATCGCCCATGCGCAGGATCTGCAGGCAGAACCAGCCCTGCTGTCCCCAGCCGTTGAGACCTTTGACAATCGCGAAGGGTGAATGCGGGCCAAGCCAGCCGGGACCGATCCGCAATGTCTTTTCAAAGGCGGGGGTTTCTGTCACCGCGCCTGAGAGCAATTTGTTCGGCACGTCAGCATCGACGCAAAGCGGGCGACCAAGGCCCACCATGTCCATCTCGCCGGACGCGAGCGCCGCGTTCATGCCCTCCACCGAGCGGAAGCCACCGGTGACCATGAGCGGCATGGTCGTCGCCTTGCGGATGTCAGTCGCATATTCCAGAAAATAGGCTTCGCGGGCAATGGTGCTTTCGGCGCGCTTTTCTGAGCGGTCGGGATTAAGCGTCATGTCGTCATAGCCGCCCATGCGCGGCTGCTCATAAGTGCCGCCGGAAATTTCCAGGAGATCAACCGTCTCGTCGTTCAGCCATTTGGCAACCTGGAGCGAGTCCTCATGAGAAAAGCCGCCGCGCTGGAAGTCCGCTGAATTGAGTTTCACGGAAATGGGGAAGTCCGGTCCGACAGCACCGCGCACCGCACGGACAACTTCAAGCAAAAGCCGCGCCCGGTTTTCGAGAGTGCCACCCCACTCGTCTGTTCTTGTGTTCACATCCGGCGAGAGAAACTCGGAGATGAGATAGCCATGGGCACCGTGCACCTGCACACCAGTAAAGCCTGTGTCTCGCGCTACCTGTGCGGCGTGAGCAAATCGTCCAATCACGTCCCTGATTTCATCACTTGTCAGCGCGCGCGGTTTGCCAAACTGGCTGCCGGGCATTTCAAGCGCGATGTCTGATGGGCCGACCGGTTCCTTTGCCACCGACGCCGGTGTCTGACGGCCCGCATGGCTGATCTGCATCCAGAGATGCGTATTATTCGCCGTGCCCGCTTCTGCATAGGCGCGCAGTGCCGCAATCGCCTCATTCGACTGGGGACCGTCAATCGCCACATTGCCCGGCCGCTCCATATAGCGCCGGTCCACCTGCACATTGCCCGTGAGCAGCATGCCCGCCCCGCCCTCCGCCCAGCGGCGGTAGAGATTGACATGGCGAGGGGTCGCCTTGTTGTCGGGATCGCCGAGGCCTTCCGTCATGGCGGCCTTGCAGAGGCGGTTTTTGAGGACCACCCCACAGGGCAGTGTCAGCGGATCATTGATGGTGGGCATGTCGGTCCTCCCCGGATCGTCAGTCTTGATATGTCGATTTCCCGATCATAGGTGGCATTCTCTCGCTCGCACAAGCTGGGCCGGGTTAGAATGAGGTTTGATTCGGTTCCGGGTCGCGCACCCCCAATTCCTTTGAGTTTTTATGCCCGCCAAAAAGAAAACCACCGCCCGTAAGGCTAAGTCCGACGATCTCTTCAGCACGCCGAAAGCGAAAGCTGCGGCTAAGAAGGCTGCACCCAAAGCGGCAGCGAAGAAGACAGTGTCCAAGAAGTCTGGCTATTCCGCTAAAGACATTGAAGTGCTTGAAGGGCTGGAGCCGGTTCGTCGCCGTCCTGGCATGTATATCGGTGGCACGGATGAAGGTGCGCTGCATCACCTCTTTGCCGAAGTGCTCGACAATTCCATGGATGAGGCGGTTGCCGGCCACGCCAGCTGGATTGATGTAGAGCTGATGGGCGATGGGTCGCTCAAGGTCTCGGATAATGGCCGCGGCATTCCGATCGACCCGCATCCCAAGTTCAAGAACAAATCCGCGCTTGAAGTCATCATGACCACGCTCCACGCAGGCGGTAAATTTGGCGGTGATGCCTATGAGACCTCCGGCGGTCTGCACGGTGTTGGTGTTTCTGTGGTCAATGCGCTCTCTGACCGGTTGCTGGTGGAAGTTGCTCGTGACCAGCAGGCATATGAACAGGAATTCTCGCGCGGGAAACCGAAAGGCAAGCTCAAGAAAAAAGGCGCTGTGAAAAATAAGCGCGGCACCAGCGTGACCTTTCACCCGGATGCGGAGATTTTTAAAGGCGGCCTTAAGTTCAAGCCTGCCCGTCTTTACAAGATGGCGCGCTCCAAAGCCTATCTTTTTGGCGGTGTGGAAATTCGCTGGTCCTGCGACCCCTCGCTCATCAGCGAGAAAGACCAGACACCTGCGAAAGGCGTTCTCCATTTCCCTAATGGGTTGGTGGACTATCTCACTGTCTCAACAGAGGGACTTACGTCCGTCACAGCAGAGCCCTTTACAGGCCGTGTGAAACGGGAGAATGGTGGCCATGGCACCGTGGAATGGGCCATTGGCTGGTACAATAGCGATGGCTTCATGTCCTCTTATTGTAACACGATCCCCACCGCTGACGGCGGCACTCATGAAGCGGGCATGCGGGCAGCGTTGACCAAAGGTCTCAAGGCATATGGAGAGCTCACGAACAACAAAAAAGCCTCGCTGATCACTGCGGATGATGTGGTGACGTCGTGCGGCGCACTCCTATCTGTCTTTATTCGTGAGCCCGAGTTCGTCGGGCAGACCAAGGACAAGCTCGCAACCGTCTCTGCCCAGAAACTCACTGAGGGCGCCATCCGCGACCATTTCGACCACTGGCTGACAGAGCGGCCTCAGCAGGCGGCGAAGCTTTTGGAATGGGTGATCGACCGTTCGGAAGAACGGCTGCGGCGCAAGCAGGAAAAAGAAGTCAATCGCCAATCAGCAACGCGCAAGCTGCGCCTTCCGGGCAAACTTGCAGACTGCTCTCAATCCGGCGCTGCAGGTTCTGAGCTATTTATTGTCGAGGGTGACTCGGCTGGTGGGTCCGCCAAGCAAGCGCGAGATCGGAAGACCCAGGCGATCCTCCCGCTGCGCGGAAAAATTCTGAACGTCGCAAGTGCATCTGCAGACAAGATGTCGCAGAACCAGCAGATCAGTGATCTCATTCAGGCGCTGGGTGTGCGGCCTGGTCAGTACTATCGCAATGATGATCTGCGGTATGAGAAGATCATCATCATGACCGACGCGGACGTGGATGGGGCTCATATCGCGTCGCTCCTCATCACCTTCTTCTTCCAGCAGATGCCGGAGCTCATTCGCAGCGGTCATCTCTTCCTCGCCGTGCCGCCGCTCTACAAACTCGCCCAAGGCAGCAAGACGGCATATGCCCGCGATGACGCAGACAAGGACCATCTGATGGCGACCGAGTTCAGCGGTCGGGGCAAGGTTGAAATCAGCCGCTTTAAGGGCCTTGGCGAAATGCTGCCTGCGCAGCTGAAAGTAACCACAATGAACCGGGCCAAACGCACCCTGCTCCAGGTTGTTATGCCGGAAGATGAGATGGCAGAGACGCGATCATCTGTGGCGCGACTCATGGGCAATAAACCGGAGCTTCGCTTCAAGTTCATCCAGGAAAGAGCTGAATTCGCGACAGATTTGGACATTTAGGCTCGATTTAGTGGTCAAATTAGGCTTGTCGTTCTAACTGTTGCGCGAAAGCCACGAAACCTGTGGCCGTTTTGTTGACATTCCCCTGTCAGCCCTTATGTTCCGCCCAATTCGTATGGCAGCGCTGAACTCTAGCTGCCACGCGCCGCGCCTATCTCCACCATCCGGGTGGTCATCTCGCGGCTTTTTAAAACGGCAGAAACAGAGACATATGACAGCTGACGAAACGGGCAGTGAGCCCAAAAAGACGTTTGACGAACTGGGCCTTGGCCCCAAGGTTCTTGGTGCTATCGGCGACGCCGGCTACACCCACCCTACCCCCATTCAGGCACAAGCCATCCCCGAAGCGCTGAACGGACGAGACATTCTCGGCATCGCGCAAACCGGCACCGGCAAGACTGCCTCCTTCACCCTTCCGATGATCGAAAAGCTTGGCCGTGGCCGAGCACGGGCACGCATGCCGCGCTCGCTGATCGTGGAGCCGACACGCGAACTTGCTGCGCAGGTCTCAGAGAATTTCGAAGTCTATGGCAAGAACCACAAGCTTACGATGGCACTGCTCATCGGTGGTGTGTCATTTGGCGACCAGGAAAAGAAGCTGGACCGCGGTGTGGACGTGCTGATTGCAACACCTGGACGTCTGCTTGACCATTTCGAACGCGGCAAGGTTCTCCTTACAGGCGTTCAGACACTGGTGATTGACGAAGCCGACCGCATGCTCGACATGGGTTTCATTCCTGACATCGAGCGTATCTGCAAACTCATTCCCGGCAAGCGCCAGACGCTCTTCTTCTCGGCCACCATGCCGCCAGAGATTACGCGTCTCACCAAGGCGTTTCTGAAAGACCCTGTCCGCATTGAAGTGGCGAAAGCTGCCACTACAGCATCAACGGTGACACAGAAGCTCATCACGACGCATCGCCTCGATAAGCGCGACGTGCTGCGGGATATTCTAAAGACCGAAGACGTGAAGAACGCCATCGTCTTCTGTAATCGGAAGCGCGATGTGGGTGTTCTCCATCGCTCTCTTGTGAAGCACGGGTTTTCGGCTGGATGTCTCCACGGTGATTTGGACCAAAGCACCCGCATGCGCACGCTGGACGGTTTCAAGAAGAATGAAATTCAAATCCTTGTTGCAAGTGATGTAGCAGCACGTGGTCTTGATATTCCTGATGTGAGCCATGTGGTGAATTTCGACGTGCCCTCACATGCGGAAGATTATGTGCACCGTATTGGCCGGACCGGTCGTGCGGGGCGCGAAGGTGCTGCCTTCATGCTCGCCACCAAAGAGGACGGCAAATACCTCGCGGCAATCGAAAAACTGATCAACACCAAAATCGACGACGACACGCCTTACGGCAAGAAGGGCAAAAAACCTGCGGAGGCGTCTAAAGCTGACACCGCCAAGGCTGATGCAGAGACGTCTGACGCGAAAGAAGAAGCGCCGAAGAAACCTCGCCGGAGTCGCCGGAAGAAAACGGAAGATGCGCCGGAAGCAGTGGCTGAGACTGCAGCTGACACTGTTGAAGCAGACGCCAAAGCTTCTGATGACACTAAAGAAGACGCACCGAAGCCCAAGCGCACACGGCGCAAGCCAGCCGCAAAGAAGACAAAAGCAGCTGCCGAACCCGTCCAAGCAGATGAAGGCTCAGAAGCTGACGCCAAGCCGATGCGCGGGAAAAAGGGTCAGGACCCGTTTGGTGGTCACATGCCAGCCTTCATTGCTCGCCCGATTGTCCGGCGCGCAGTTTCACCAGAAGCAGAAGAATCTGAAGCTGACGAGGCAGAAGCCGTAGGCGCCTAAGCCACGCGATACACATCGCGGTCTTGAAGCAAGCCGTCTCCCCTTTTGGATCAATATTGGGTTGATGTTCGCGCTTCCGTGACGCATTCTGATCTAGTAATCTATTTTTACTATTTTGGAGGGTGTTATGGGGATGCTGCACAGAGCTCTTTTGGCTGTGTTTGTTGCGGCGGGGGTCTGCGCTACCTCGGCTACAATCGCAAAGGTACCTGAGAGCCAAGCGGCTCGACTGGGACGTGACCTGACGCCGCTGGGTGCTGAAAAAGGTGGCAATGCAGATGGCTCCATCCCCGCCTGGACCGGCGGTCTTTCCTCGCCACCTTCAAACGTCACTTATCAGGTTGGTATGCACCACCCCGATCCGTTCGCGAACGACCCGCTTCTGTTCAGGATCGATGCAAGCAATGCCGCGCAATATGCAGACCGGCTGACGGGTGCCCACAAAGCCCTGCTCGACATTTATGGCAGTTCCTACTTTATGCCGGTCTATGAAACCCGTCGGACCTGCACCTTCCCTGACAATGTGTTTGCTGCCGCGCGGAACAATGCACTGGTTAGCGACCTCGCCGAAGGCGGCAATGGTGTGATCGGGGCCATCATGTCCAAACCCTTCCCTATCCCCAACAATGCGTTGGAGATCATCTGGAACCACATGCTGGTCTTCATCAACTATAAAGCGACACGCCAGTACGCTGCGGCGATCCCAACAGCAAGTGGCGACTACACGCTGTACACGGTTCAGGATGAAGCAATCGTCGCCTGGAACGACCCATCAAAGGAAAAGGCTGAAGACCTGGACAACATCTGGGCTCTTTACATTGCTCATACCGTCGCACCAGCGCGCCGCGCAGGGAGCGTCACGCTCGTACATGAAACAATCAACATGGCACAACAACCCCGTCTCGCCTGGCAATACAGCCCCGGCACACGCCGTGTTCGTCGGGCACCAAACATTGCCTATGACAATCCTGGTGTGAACTCCGACGGCATGTTCACAGTTGACAGCTTGGGCGGCTATAATGGCTCCCCTAACCGTTACAACTGGACAGTGATCGGCAAGAATGAATATTACCTGCCGAACAACAACTACCGGTTGGGATCCGACGAGTTGCAATATGACGACATCATCACGGCTCGCCATATCAACCAGGAACACACACGCTACGAGCTTCAGCGTGCATGGGTCATCGAAGCGAACCTGAAACCAGCCACACGGCATGTCTACGCAAGACGGCGTATGTATCTGCAGGAAGATAGTTGGGGTGTCATTGCCACCGAGTTGTACGACACCCGTGGTGAGCTTTGGCGCACCCAAGAGGGCTATCCGAAAACTGCCTATGAAGTCCCGCTCTGCGCAGGCGCGGGCATGGCCTATTATGATCTCACCAACGGACGCTATCTTATGGGAGGCATGATCAACCAAGAGCCTGCGGTGAACTTCTTTGCGACAGAGCTTCGCGAGGACCGCTACACGCCAGCTTCCATTAGACGTTTGGGCGTGCGGTAGCTTTTCAGGCCGCACAAAAAAGGCAGCTTCCCCTAAGGGGAGCTGCCCTTCATTTCGACGGTATTTTCGTCGGTCTATTTCTTGATCTGGCTTGCCAGATTTTTCTGCGTCTTCGCACCATACGGCGGACGGAACATCTCAGCGACCATCTTGGACTTAGACTGCGTGTAGATCGATTTGGCGTGGCTAAACTCTTTAAAGCCGTCGAAACCGTGATAGGCCCCCATACCGGAAGGGCCAATGCCGCCAAATGGCAGATCTTCCTGTGCGATATGCATGATCACATCGTTGACAGTCACACCACCCGCTGTGGTGTTTTTCAACACCTTGTCCTCTTCCGCTTTGTCTTCACCGAAATAATAAAGGCCTAGCGGACGATCATTCTCGTTGATGTAGTCAATGGTTTCATCACTCTCTTTGAAGGTTTTCACTGGAAGCAGAGGTCCAAAAATCTCTTCCTGCATAATCTTCATATCGTCCGTTGCATCGAGAACGATGGTCGGCGGAATCTTGTGGGTCTGCTGCTGAGAGAAATCCTCATTCGCCGGATTTACCTCTACAATTTTGGCGCCCTTGGCCTTTGCGTCGTCGATATAGCTGTTCAAACGATCAAAGTGTCGCTGGTTGACGATTGATGTGTAGTCCGGATTGTCTTTGAGGGTCGGATACATCTTCGCGACAGATTTTTCAGCGGCGCCAACAAAGGCGTCAACTTTGCCTTCTGGAACGAACACGTAATCTGGCGCCAAACAAATCTGGCCAGCATTCAACGTCTTGCCGTTCATAATCCTGGCAGCCGCATCTTCAACGTCTGCACTCTTAGAAACGATCACAGGTGACTTGCCCCCCAATTCCAAGGTCAGTGGTACGAGATTTTCGGCGGCAGCGCGCATTACATGGTGCGCGATTGACGTCGCACCAGTGAAAAGAAGATGATCGAACGGCTGACGGGAAAATGCCTCGCCAACTGCAGGACCACCGGTCACAACAGCAACCTCTGTCTCATCATATGCTTCACGGAATAAGCGCGCCATGACGTCAGAGGTGACGGGAGTATATTCAGACGGCTTAATAATCGTCCGATTGCCAGCAGCAAAGATGCCTGATAGCGGAACAAATGTGAGGTTGACCGGGAAGTTCCACGGGCTGATGACGCCAACAACACCTTTCGGCTGATATTCAATACGTGCTTTGGCACCAAGCAAACCAAGCGGGAACATTGTTTTCCGCTTCTCTGGTTTCATCCACTGTTTGAGATGCTTCTTTGAGTGTTTCAGGGGTCCGATTGAGCTTGCAATATCGGTGAGAAGCGACTGTTCGATGCTCCGGTGCCCAAAATCGGCTGCCATGGCTTCTGCCAGCTCTTTCTGATTGTCCACCAAAAGGACAATGGCGCGGTCAATCCAGTCGATCCGGCGTTCCAGACTCGGGGCACCTTCCTTGATATGGGCCTCTTTTTGGCGGTCTACAATTTCTCTGATTGCGCCCCCTGCTGAGTCCGCGTCGGAACCTCTTGTATCTTCAGCTACGCTCATTTGTACCTCCGATTGGCGGCTCCAGCCGCGCTTTTATTGCCTCCGCGCGAGCAGGTCTTTCCTGCTCACACCCATTTGAGTTCCTGGGGCTGGAATGACGCTCCCTAGTGTCTCACCTGTGTTTGAGACTAACATCGCCTTTCATATTGCGCTACATGATCAAAACCGCACGAAACAGCGGGTTTTCCAGAGCAATTGCCCCACGGATGTCCCAATATTTACGAACGCGTAATAAACCCCGCGTAGATTGATAGGCGTAGGGATAATCTATCTGATCCGGGGAAGCATCGTGACATCTGCAACCAACACTTCACCAGCACTGGAATATGGCGCAAAAGCCATGCACCTGATGGGCGACAACAGTATCGAACCGACCCCCGGTGCTTATAGCGTGTGGTATGCCTACGCCTCTGGCGAGAACCCCGAAATAAATACAAAGATCAATGAGCGATTTGAGGCATCGAAGCCATTTGACTCGCCCTTCATGTATGAGCTCGAGTCACTCCTGGGCGCGCCGGAAGAGCAGCTTACCGATTCAACCATTGAAGCAGGTGAGCAGTTGAGCGGCAAGATGGACAATGTCATCGAACTGATCGCAAGTGTTTCCGGCGATACCAACCGGTTTGGAAAATCGATGCAGGGCGTCAGCGATGCTCTCAACAGCGAAATTTCGGCCGCAGATCTTGGGCAGGTCGTGGAAACAATTGTTGCCGCTACTAAACAAATGGAAACTCGCTCTCGGGAGCTGGAAGAAAAGCTTACAGAGTCCAAGAGTGAAGTCGAAGAGCTTAGAAGCAATCTTGCGCAGGCACGCAGCGAAGCACTTACGGACCAGTTGACCGGCATTGCCAACCGCAAAGCGTTTGATGAAGTTCTTCTGAGCTCAATTGCAGAAGCATCTCAAAACGGGTCGGAAATGTGTCTTGCGATGGCAGACATCGACTTCTTCAAAAAATTCAATGACACCTTTGGTCATCAGGCCGGTGACCAGGTTCTGCGCCTTGTTGGCCGTTGTTTGAGCAACAATGTGAAGGGTCAGGATACGCCTGCGCGGTATGGCGGCGAAGAATTTGCGATGATCTTGCCAAACACCGCCCTTGAGGATGCGCTTAAACTCTCCAACCATATTCGAGAGACAGTGAAATCCCGCGAGCTTGTCAAAAAGTCGACGGGCGAAAACCTCGGCCGAGTGACAATGTCGCTGGGTGTGGCGCAGTTTGCTATGGGCGATACACCTCAGACCATGATTGCGCGCGCAGATGCCGCGCTCTACGAAGCTAAGGAACAGGGCCGGAATCGCGTTGTCGCAGCTGACAGCACCGCAGCAGCTGAGCCAGCTCAGGCCGCCGGCTGAACAAACACTGATCCACCAATCTGTCTTTTACGTAGCGTCGGCCCGGTCTTACCGCCGTGCACCCTATTCCACTTTCGTCCATCGTCGCGTACCGGTAAGGTTTGCGCCAATTTTGGCGTGCCCGGAGGGTGGCATGTCGTCGACAATGACGAGGACTTATGGAAACGATCACATATGAGGTGTCTGAGGGCATTGGCCACCTGACACTCAACCGGCCTGAGGTTTTAAACAGCATCAACATGGAGATGATCGCCGACGTTCGCTCGGCGGTTGCTAATTTTTCCGCCGACGATAGTGCACGTGCTCTGCTGGTTACAGGTAATGGTCGTGGCTTCTGCGCCGGTGCTGATCTATCCGCCAATGTGGCCGGTGATGATGACATGTCTCGCGGCGAACGCGTCGCGCATGGCATGGACATTGGGTTTAACCCAATGGTCCGCGAACTTTCAGAAGTACCAAAGCCAGTGGTGACCGCCGTCAACGGTATGACAGCTGGGGGTGGCGTCGGTCTTGCTCTGGCTGGCGATATTGTCATCGCTGCACGCTCTGCGAAATTTGTTCAGGTATTCGGGCCGCGTCTCGCCCTCATCCCCGACATGGGATGCACCTGGTTCACCCCTCACCTTGTCGGTCGTGCACGTGCGCGCGCGCTTGCCCTTCTAGGCAACAAGCTACCAGCTGAAACCGCTGCGGAGTGGGGCTTGATCTATGAATGTGTGGATGATGAGAAGCTCACTGAGACGGCGATGAGTTATGCGACGCAACTCGCTGCTGGTCCGACCAATGCGTTTGCCGAAATCAAAAAGGCGCTGGATGTTGCTGAGCACAACACACTCACTCAACAACTCGACTATGAGCGCGATACGCAAGGCAAGCTCGGCGACCATCCGAACTTTGCCGAAGGTGTCGTCTCATTCCTTAAAAAGAAAGAACCAGAATTCGTTGCAGGGTAAGCTGCAACTAAACAAACAGGGAGAAGTCCATGGACTTTCAACATGTACGACTGGAGATCAAAGATGGAATCGCGACGCTAACGCTCAACCATCCAGAAGTTATGAACGCAGTATCAATGGAGATGCTGCAAGGCCTTGAAGAGGCAATGGATGTCGTAGAAGACCCGGATAGCAAAGTCCGCTGTCTGGTCATGACGGGCGAAGGCAGAGGTTTCTGCACTGGTGCTAACCTGCAAGGACGCAACGAGGGACCCCAGCCGAAAAATCCGGACGCGGGCTCAGCGCTTGAGAAGGCCTATCACCCTTTCCTACGCCGTCTTCGCAACCTTCCTTTCCCGCTAGTGACTTCCGTCAACGGACCAGCTGCTGGCGTGGGGATGAGCTTTGCGCTGATGGGCGACATGATTTTGTGTGCGCGGTCTTCATACTTCCTGCAGGCCTTCCGCCGCATTGGCCTGGTACCAGATGGCGGCTCAACCTGGCTGCTACCGCGCCTTGTTGGCCGTGCCCGCGCCATGGAGCTTTCCCTGATGGGCGAAAAGCTCCCCGCGGAGACGGCTCTGCAATGGGGTCTGATCAACCGCGTATTTGATGATAATGCTCTTCCCGAAGAAACTGACAAAATCGCCCGACAACTGGCAGATGGCCCGTTCTCGCTGGGTCTTATTCGTCAGCTCTATTGGGAAAGCGATGACAATACTTATGAAGAGCAACTCAATCTGGAGCGGCAACTTCAGCGGTCTGCCGGACGCAGTAGCGACTTTAAAGAAGGCGTGAAGGCATTCCTTGAGAAACGACCAGCTGAATTCAAAGGCGAGTAAGCCCGTTCTAGTCACAACAAAAAGGGCTGCTTCTTATCGAAGCGGCCCTTATTTCTTTCTGGCGATCTTCTTTTTCGCAGTGGCTTTCCTCTTCGCCGTTCTCCCGCGTTTTGGCTTGGCCTTTTTGTTCCGCGTTGCGGCCTCAATGGCAGCTTTCGCCCACTCGACAAGCTCATCCGGCTCGTCAAACAGTCGATCTGGAATCTCCCAGTACGACATGGAGATCTTGCGTCCCTCTTTGCCATCCTTTGGCGGTGCTTCATACAGGAACTGCGTCATGCCTTCGTTTTCAAAGCCACCCCTATTGATGTCGTCCGCTTTGAAGTGAAGGGTTTCGCTGGCAATGAGGCCAAACATCAGATCGCGGTAATAGACGCCCGCGCCCCCAAACATGTTTCTGATACGGATGTCTCCAAGCGGTTCAAGCACTTCCATCACGAAGGCTTTATACTCAGGGCTGACCGCCATATTGGAACTTAGTTAGACGCGGTAGCCGGTGTGATCGTGAAGCTTTCACCACACCCACAGGCATCCACGGCATTCGGATTGTTGAACTTGAAGCCGCTGGTAAACGTGTCCTGCTCCCAATCCATCTCCGTTCCGATGAGGAACAGGATGGCTTTCGGATCAATCAAAATACGCACGCCTTTGTCCTCGACAATTTCATCCAACGGCGCAATGTCTTCAGCATAGTCCATCGTATAGGCCATGCCCGCGCAGCCACCAGTCTCAACGCCAATGCGTACGCCGACAAAGTCCTCTTTGGCGTTGGCCATAATCGCCTTGACCCGATCGGCTGCCCGATCGGTCAATGTCACTGCTTTTGGTCGTTCTCTCACCGTCGTCATGGCAACTCCGATCAAAACGCTTAATACATATTCAGCGCGACACGCGCTTCATCACTCATCCGGCCAGGATCCCACGGAGGATCAAACACCAGATTAACATCCACATCACAAATTCCGTCAACAGAGCGGATCGCATCGGCAACCCAGCCCGGCATTTCACCAGCGACAGGACATCCCGGTGCCGTCAGGGTCATATCGACGACGACATCGCGGTCATCAGAGACGTCAATTTTATAGATCAGGCCCAACTCATAGATGTCGACCGGGATCTCAGGGTCATAGACGGTCTTGATCGCCCCAATCAGGTCATCTGTC
This sequence comes from Parvibaculaceae bacterium PLY_AMNH_Bact1, assembly GCA_032881465.1. Taxonomy (NCBI): domain Bacteria; kingdom Pseudomonadati; phylum Pseudomonadota; class Alphaproteobacteria; order Hyphomicrobiales; family Parvibaculaceae; species Parvibaculaceae bacterium PLY_AMNH_Bact1. Next base: position 1,348,852 of record CP126168.1, on the reverse strand, counting down.
AGGCGTGCCAATTCATCGGCAGGAATCGCCGACTGCGACACAGCCTCACCGGTTGTCTCCGGTTTCACCTCTGATACGGCCTCATGGGGCAGATCTTCACTCATATCCTGTTTCACTTATTTTCTAATCTCTAGCTAAAGAACTTGATAGCACCAGCAATCGCCTCTGCCAGAGCACCGACTTCAGCCTTTGTATTATACATCGCAAATGATGCGCGACACGTGCCGGTCACATCAAATCTGTCCATGAGCGGTTGCGCACAATGATGCCCTGCTCTTACAGCAACACCAGCCCTATCAATCACGGTTGAGACGTCATGTGGGTGCGCGCCGTCGACAATAAAAGACATGATCGCGCCTTTTTGAGGCGTCGTCCCCAAAACCTTCAAGGACTCAATCTCAGAAAGGCGCTCTGTCGCATAGGCAAGGAGCTCTTTTTCGTGAGCGTAAATCGCATCAAGCCCGATTGAAGAGACATAATCCACAGCGGTGCCCAGCCCGATCGCCTGCACGATCGGAGGCGTGCCCGCCTCAAAGCGGTGCGGCGGCTCTCCATAGGTCACCATGTCCATTTTCACTTCGCGGATCATCTCACCGCCGCCCCGGTATGGCCGCATGGAGGCGAGCTTGTCCCGCTTACCGTAGAGCACTCCAATACCACTGGGTCCGTAGAGCTTGTGGCCAGTGAGCGCGAGGAAATCACAATCGAGCTCGCGCACATCTGTCGCCATATGGACGACGCGCTGGCTTGCATCAATGAGGATCGGAACCTCATGATCATGAGCGATCCGCACCATGTCTTTTGTCGGCGCAATCGTGCCGAGCGCATTGGACATGCCGGTTACGGCGACGAGCTTCGTTCGCGACGAGAAGAGCTTTTCATACTCCTCAATCAGCAAATCGCCTTCGTCGCTCACCGGCACCCATCTCAGCACAACACCTTTGCGCTCCCGAAGGAAGTGCCAGGGCACGATGTTGGAATGATGCTCCAGGACGGAGAGGATGATTTCATCCCCCTCTTCCAGTTCAGAACCGAGACTATCTGCGACAAGGTTGATCGAGTCCGTGGCACCACTTGTGAAGATGATCTCATCTGAGGACGCCGCGTTCAAAAACGTCGCGATCTTGTCTCGCGCATCTTCGAACTTCTGTGTCGCTTCGTTTGACAGATAGTGAAGCCCGCGGTGCACATTCGCATATTCGTTCTCATATGCTTCGCGCATGGCATCAATCACGGCCTTTGGTTTCTGAGCGGATGCTGCATTGTCCAAATAGACAAGCGGTTTGCCATAAACCTCGCGTGCGAGAATGGGGAAGTCACGGCGCACAGTTTCAACATCGAAACCTGCAGCCAGAGGAGTGTTGCTGTCGATCATGTTCATATCCTACACCACCCCCTCTGTTTCCGGTCCAATTTCCAGGCCAGTTTCCAAGCCAAACCATTGGGCCGCGCGCGCGCTCAGTACATCACGAGCGACCTCGTGGGAGATCTGTTCCAGCACATCTCCCAGAAAGGCTGAAATCAGCATCTGGCGGGCAACTTTTTCTTCAATACCTCTTGAGCGGAGATAGAAAAGAGCGTCTCCATCAAGCTCGCCAATCGTGCTTCCGTGCGCGCACTGCACATCATCGGCGTAAATCTCGAGCTCCGGTTTTGCGTTCATAGCTGCATCGCGGGAGAGAAGCAGTGCATTGCTCATCTGTTTGGCATCACTCTTCTGTGCCTGCGGGGCGACAATCACTTTGCCCTGAAACACGCCGATCGCCTCACCGTCGAGCACCCCTTTTGCCAGAGCGCCACTGGTGCAGCCCGGCACGGCGTGATCTACAACGATGGTTGAATCGAGATGTTGAGAATCTCGAAGCAGGTAGGCTGTGTTGCTTTCCGCGTGCGCTCCTTCACCGGCAAAATGCAGCGCCGACTGCAGCCGCCCCGCACGCCCCCCGATAGCTAGTGTATTTGCAACATAGGATGCGTTTGAAGCAACATCCCCAAGAACCGTCGACAAATGAATTGCGTCTGTGTCTTCATCTTCAAGCCTGACATGGGTAAGCGAGGACTGCTCGCCCAGATTGAGATTTGTGACACGGTCGACAAGATAGGCGCCTCCCCACCCAATCTGTGCTTCCAGCAGAGTCATGGATGCACCGCCGCCAAGTTCAATGACGTTCCGCGTGTGGGCGACGGTCGCACCGCCATCAGGCGTGTAGTGAATAATCTGGACCGGTTGTTCCAGCTGAACACCATCGCTTAGGCGAATAACCGCACCATCTCTTGCACAGGCAGTGTTCAACGCGGCAATGGGTGCCATCGCTTCGGGACCGTTGGCGTCGAAGGCGCTTTCGAATTTTGTGCCTCGTTCCAGCGCTGATTCAAGTGGAAGAATTTCAACACTCTCGGGCAGGCCATCGAGTTCAGACAGATCAGGGCGGAAGAAACCGTTCACAAAGACGAGCTTGTAGGACTCGATCCCCGCAAAAGGATTGCTTCGTCCTTCGGGAACCAGGACCGCCCCTTCATGGGGACCTGCTGGCTGCCAGTCTGCTTTCGCCACAAGTCGTGACAGGTCTGTATAGCGCCATGCTTCCACGCGGCGATGAGGAAAGCCCGCATCTGCGAAACTTGCCCGCGCGGCTCTGCGCCGTACATCAAGCCAGGCAGGCCCTTCAGCGGCCACGCTGTTGGCGTCCAAATATGTGAGAGCCTGATCGCTCATGCTGCACTCTCGGTCAGGTCCGTATAGCCGGAAGCCTCCAGCTCTGCCGCGAGTTCCTTGCCACCGGAGCGGATGATCTTGCCCTTGGCCAATACGTGCACCTGATCAGGTACGATATAGTCCAGGAGACGCTGATAGTGGGTGATTACGATCATTGAGCGATCCGGCGCGCGCAGGCGATTCACGCCATCGGCAACGATTTTCAGCGCATCAATGTCGAGACCGGAGTCGGTTTCATCCAGCACAGCCAATGAAGGTTGGAGCAGAGACATCTGCAGGGTCTCCGCCCGCTTCTTCTCGCCGCCGGAGAACCCAACATTAAGCGGACGCTTAAGCATGTCCTCTTCGACTTTAAGCTCTTTGGCTTTCTCGCGGACGAGCTTTAGAAACTTCACGGCATCCAGTTCGTCTTCGCCACGAGCCTTCCGCTGCGCATTCACAGCGGTTTTGAGGAACGTCATGGTTGTAACACCTGGGATCTCCGTCGGGTATTGGAACGCCAGGAAGATGCCTGCAGACGCGCGCTCTTCAATCGACAGTTCCGTCAGATCTTTGCCCTTATACGTGATCGAGCCTTTGGTGATTTCATAATCCTCACGGCCTGCCAGCACATTTGACAGTGTGCTCTTGCCGGACCCGTTAGGACCCATAATCGCATGCACTTCACCAGCGCCAATGGAAAGCGAAATACCGTTCAGGATGGGGGTCCCGTCTACACGCGCATGAAGGTCTTTAATCTCAAGCATTCTTAATCGTTCCTTTTGGCGCAGGCTTAACCCACGCTGCCTTCCAGGCTGATGCACACCAATTTCTGGGCTTCAACGGCAAATTCCATTGGTAGTTGCTGCAACACGTCACGACAAAAACCGTTCACAAGAAGTGCCACAGCTTCCTCCTCACCCAACCCGCGTTGACGACAGTAAAAGAGCTGGTCTTCGCTGAGCTTCGACGTTGTTGCCTCATGCTCCAGTACAGCACTTGGGTTCTTACTCTCAATGTAGGGCACGGTGTGGGCGGAACAACGATCGCCAATGAGGAGGCTATCGCACTGGGTGAAGTTCCGTGAGTCTTCTGCTTTCTTGTGAACCGAAACAAGGCCGCGATAGGTGCTGGACGACCGTCCTGCAGATATGCCCTTGGAGATGATCCTGCTCGATGTGTTTTTGCCAAGATGGATCATCTTGGTGCCACTATCGACCTGCTGCAGATTGTTGGAGATCGCGATAGAGTAAAACTCACCGACGGAGTTATCTCCGCGCAACACGCAACTTGGATATTTCCATGTCACCGCAGACCCCGTCTCCACTTGCGTCCAGGAGATTTTGGAATTGTCGCCACGGCAATCGCCGCGCTTGGTCACGAAATTATAGATGCCACCATTTCCATCCTCATCACCAGGATACCAGTTCTGAACGGTGGAATATTTGATCTCCGCGTCTTCAAGGCAGACGAGCTCTACTACCGCCGCATGAAGCTGGTGTTCGTCGCGCATGGGCGCCGTGCAGCCTTCGAGATAGCTCACATAAGCACCGTCTTCCACGATAATCAGTGTGCGTTCGAACTGCCCTGTATCCGCCTCATTGATACGGAAATAGGTGGAGAGCTCCATGGGACAGCGCACGCCTTTGGGAACGAAAACAAAAGACCCATCCGAGAAGACCGCAGAGTTCAGCGTCGCGAAATAGTTGTCCGTAACGGGAACCACCGTGCCCAGATATTGGCGTACAAGCTCGGGATGCTCCTGCACGGCTTCTGAGAAGGAGCAAAAAATCACGCCTGCTTCTGCAAGCCGCTCTTTAAACGTGGTCGCAACCGATACGCTATCAAACACGGCATCAACGGCAACGCCTGCAAGTGCCATCTGCTCGACTAAGGGAATACCCAGCTTCTCATAGGTTTCGAGGAGCTTCGGATCGACTTCGTCCAGGCTTTTTGGCCGATCATCATCGCTTTTCGGTGCCGAATAATAGTAAGAATCCTGATAGTCAATTTTGGGATAATTGACCTTGGCCCAATCCGGTTCTTCCATGGTCTGCCATCGGCGAAACGCATCAAGGCGCCATTCCAGCAACCACTCAGGCTCGCTTTTCTTAGCCGAGATGAAACGCACGGTGTCTTCATTCAGACCTTTTGGCGCTTTCTCAGACTCGATGTCAGTTGAGAAGCCATATTTGTACTTCCCGACCGCCTCATCAACGGCTTCAACTGTTTCTCGTGTGGCAACCATACCGCTTACCCTTCCGCTGCAGCCAGGCGGGGGCCTGTGCTGCTGGTCCGCTTACTCATCTGCACCGCCTTGATCCAGGCTGAGCAAAACTTTTCAATATCTTGTTCTGTCGTCTTCCATCCAAGGCTCACCCGCACTGCGCCGCCCGCGAGGTCCTCGTCAATACCCATCGCATCCAGCACATGTGAGCGCGCCACTTTGCCAGATGAGCAGGCAGACCCAGCACTCACCGCAAGCCCTGCAAGATCAAGCTGCATCAGCAGGGTTTCCGCCTTCAAGCCCGGCGCGGACAGGCAGCTTGTGTTCGGCAACCGCTCAACTGCGCTGCTGAAGAACTCAACGTCAGGTACAGACGCTTGCAGGCTTGTCTCCAGACGGTCTCGCAAGCCTTGTATCTTGTTCATAGCCTCCAGGCTCGCCGCCAAAGATGCTGCAACTCCAAACCCTGCAATACCGCTTACATTCTCCGTGCCAGACCGCCGGCCGCGTTCCTGGCCTCCGCCTGTCTGACGGGCAGCGACATGAGCATCTTCTGCCAACACAAATGCGCCCACCCCCAGTGGTCCACCAATCTTGTGCGCTGAAAGCGTCGCCATATCGGCGCCGGTCGCTTTCATGTCGAAGGAAGCTTTCCCAGCGATCTGAATTGCATCTGTGTGCAGAATGCCGCCCTGCTCATGCACCAGGTCGGCAATCTCTTTCAGAGGCTGCAATACACCTGTCTCATTGTTCGCTGCCATAACGGAAACGAATGGACGGTCCCCGCCACTGTCAAGTAGCCCTTTAAGGGCAGCGAGTGATACGCGCCCCTCATCGTCTACGAGAATTTCTGTTGCCGGAACATCTGCTTCTGAGCTGGCAAGCTTTGCTGCTTCCGCGACAGAGGGATGTTCAACAGCTGAATAAAGAATAGATGTCGCGCCTCGTTCCGCCGCTTGCCTAAAGGCCAAATGGTTGGCTTCAGTGCCGCCGCTGGTGAAGGTCACGCAGTCGGGTTCAACACCAACGAGTCTCGCTACAGACTGTCGCGCGGTTTCGACGAGCGCGCGTGCGTCTCGTCCTTCTTTGTGAACTGAAGACGCGTTGCCGATGCCGTCCATTGCCGCGCACACGGCCTCATATGCTTCCGGGCGCATGGGCGCGGTCGCATTGTAGTCGAGATATGTACGCTCACCTGTCATCGGCTGGTGCAGTCATTTCCTGTTTTGCGGCTCATTTCTAGTCCTGTTTCTATGTCAGGGCCGCGGTTTGAAGCTAGGTGTCAACCTGCCACATCTAGTGAAAACTCCCTAGTTTCCGGGGTTACCATCACTGGCGTGGCTTCTTGTTGATGTGCCGTCCGGCGAACCTGGCGGTTCATAACATCTTCCAGTGAAACACTGTCCAGATAGAGATGAATCTGATGTCCCAATTCGTCCCACAAGTCGTGGGTCAGGCAGCGCGAGCCATCCGAAAGGCATCCGGTTGCTGAGTTAGACTCACATCTTGTCGCAGACATAGGTTCGTCAACGGACAGGATGACGTCAGATATCCGCGTTTCTGCCATAGAGCGCGCCAGTAGATATCCTCCGCCTGGCCCCCGAACAGAGCGCACCAATCCGCCGCGGCGCAGCCGAGCGAACAATTGCTCCAGATATGAAAGCGAGATTTCCTGGCGTGATGCAATATCTGCCAATGAGACCGGGCGTCCCTCGCTGTGTTTCGCCAGGTCGGTCATCGCCATAACGGCATAACGGCCTTTTGTGGTCAGTTTCAAAATTTCTCTCCTTTGGCCTTGAGCGCGGCGCTCTGCCGCCTCTTCCCACCCACATTGCCCCGTAGTGCCCCCACTTTGGCTTTAGGGGGGACCTTCGAGACCATGACCAGTCCAATATTCCGCGCCTCATCATTTAGTTGCGCATTGGGATGCTGCCTGTGTTAAGAAACGGCGCCTTTTATGGCACCTCAGACAATCAGCTAGGGAAAAAAGCGGGCGAACCGTCCCTTTACCTACCCTGGTAGTCAAGTATTTAGAACTTTATCCCCAGGATTCCAGCTTTAATAGCTGATTATTTTACTAGGGAATAGAGGATTTCAGAAAAATGGTACAAAACAGCCATTTTTTTGCGTGTTCAGGGAACGAAAAGATATGCCGGAAGTTATTTTCAATGGTCCTGCGGGACGGATCGAAGGCCGCTACCACGTTAGTGGAAAGCCGAATTCTCCGTTGGCGCTAGTGCTACACCCGCACCCCCAGTTTGGCGGGACCATGAATAACCCGGTTGCCTATTCGCTCTATCAGACCTTTGTTGATCGTGGCTTCAACGTGTTGCGGTTCAATTTCCGTGGTGTCGGTCGCAGCCAGGGCGTCTTTGACGGCGGCGTTGGCGAGCTGTCAGACGCTGCAACGGCGCTGGATTGGCTGCAGGCTCAGCATGCTGAGGCCCCACAATGCTGGATTGCTGGCTTTTCCTTTGGGGCCTGGATCGGCATGCAGGTTCTGATGCGCCGGCCTGAAATTGACGGCTTCATCTCCGTTGCGCCGCCAGCGAATATGTATGACTTCTCCTTCCTCGCCCCCTGCCCCTCTTCCGGGCTCATCACCTCGGGTAGCGTTGACCAGGTTGCGCCTGAAGCCGATGTGCTGCGACTCGTTGAGCGTCTCAAAACCCAGAAAGGCATCGTGATCGAGCACCAGTCTATCGCTGGGGCCAACCACTTCTATGACGATCACATGGATGACATGCTGGGCGTGGTCGGTGGCTATCTCGACAAACGCCTTGCCCCAGCCCCTGAGGCGGAGGAAGAAGAAGCAGGCTAGTTTTTGGTTTGTCGAATTTCCGCCTAAACACGTTGGCGCTGAACCGGCCTCCACTTTATCTGGACATGCTCTAGGCCAGAGCCTTCTCTGCACGGTGCAGCACACCGCCGGTTTGTGGCTTGGGCACTTTTGTTGTTCCCGGGACACTGAGCGGCAAGCCACGGAGTGAGCGGACCGCAAGAAAGGCGAAGGCCTCAGCCTCAACGTCATCGCCGCGCCAGCCGACGCTCTCAGCGGGCTCGACGGGGACACCCAGCCGACCACGCAACTCTCCCAGAATGGCTGGATTGTATCGCCCGCCACCGCACACAATCCATTGAAGGGAACTAGCGGGCAGATGCTCTGTCGCCCGCTCAATACACGCTGCTGTAAAGGCGGTAAGGGTCGCGGCTCCATCCTCCAAGCTCAGCCCCGCCACAGGGTCCATCGGGAAATCCAAACGGTCGAGGGACTTGGGTGGTGTCACGTCAAAAAACGGATGGGTGAGCATGGCAGCCAAGATCGCTTCATTGACCTTCCCTGCCTTGGCCAACTGACCATCGACATCCATCCGGCCCGCGCCATGGGACTGGACCCAGTCGTCAAGCGCGCCGCTGGCGGGGCCCGTGTCAAAGGCCAGAATATCGTCCGGCCCGTCTCCCAACCAGGTGACGTTGGCGACGCCCCCTAAATTCAAGACAGCAATGGGGCGCGGCCCATTGAGGTTTTCTGCCAGCGCTTTGTGATAGAGCGGTGCAAAGGGTGCCCCTTCCCCTCCTGCCGCGACATCCGCAGTGCGAAAGTCATTGACGACATCAATTCCGAGGGTGGCGGCCAGCTGGTCGCCATGGCCGATCTGGACCGTGCGGCCCTGATCCGGCGCATGAAGGACGGTCTGACCATGAAAGCCAATCACGTCGACATCTGCTGCATTGAGATCGTTTTCATTCAAAAATGCACGAACCGCTTCCACATGCGCTGCTGTCAGCTTTTCTTCTGCGGACGCCACAGCTTCGGGTACAGGGTCGCCTGCTTTCCAGGACGCCGCCGCTTCTACGGCCTGGCGGAGATAGGCGCGTTCTTCATCTGAGTAGACCAGAGCGCCGGCGGGGCCCGGTTTCAGGAAGGTTTCGCCGTCAGTCTCCAGACCTGCAATATCGATCCCGTCCATAGAGGTCCCGCTCATCAGTCCGATTGCGAAATAGGTCTTTGTCATGAGTTCACTCCGCTTAACCGCTGTCCTGTGCCCCTCCGGCCCTCTAGGGCCTTGCCAATTTGGGTGCAATCCGTGATACACCAGCGCGACGCCGCGCCCAAGCGGCAGAGTTATTAATAAATGGCCAGATCTGATGAGCAGTTACAAATCTGATTTCCTGAATGTAATGGAAGAGCGCGGTTTTATCGCCCAATGCTCGGACTTTGATCTGCTCGACGAGCGGCTGTCCTCTGGTGTGGTCACTGGCTATATCGGCTTTGATTGCACGGCTCCCAGCTTACATGCGGGCAGTCTCATTCAGATCATGATGTTGCGCTGGTTGCAGCAGACCGGGCACAAGCCCATCGCATTGATGGGTGGCGGCACAACTCGGATTGGCGACCCATCTTTCAAGGATGAAGCGCGACCACTGCTGACCGATGACCTGATTGATCAGAATCTCGCTGGTATCAAAAGCGTCTTCGACAAATTTCTGACCTTCGGGGATGGTCCAACGGATGGCATCATGGTCAATAATCGGGACTGGCTGGACGAGCTTCAGTACATCGATTTCCTGCGCGACTATGGCCGTCATTTCTCTGTCAACCGGATGCTGAGTTTTGACAGCGTGAAACTACGCCTGGACCGGGAGCAGTCTCTCTCCTTCCTTGAGTTCAACTACATGATCCTGCAGGCCTATGATTTCGCTGAGCTAAACAAACGCTTTGGATGCGACCTGCAAATGGGCGGCTCCGACCAGTGGGGCAACATCGTCAACGGGATCGAACTTGGACGTCGTGCAGACGGTGCGTCTCTTGTCGGCCTCACCACCAACCTTCTCACCACATCAAGTGGCGGCAAGATGGGTAAAACAGCCGACGGCGCTGTCTGGGTGAATGCCGACATGCTCTCGCCTTACGACTACTGGCAATACTGGCGGAACACGGAAGATGCCGATGTGGGAAAATTCCTGCGGCTCTTTACGGAGCTTCCGCTCGATGAAGTTGCGCGCCTCGAAGCCCTTGAAGGCGCTGAGCTGAATGATGCCAAAAAAGTGCTCGCTACCGAAGCAACAGCCATGGCGCATGGACGCGCAGAAGCAGACAAAGCTGCGGAAACAGCCCGTGTTGCGTTTGAAACGGGAGCCGTGAGCACAGATCTGCCGACCGTCGAAATTGCAGCAGCTGATCTTGAGGCGGGACTGGGTGTTCTCTCAGCTTTCGTGACCGCTGGTCTCTGTGGCTCGAATGGCGATGCCCGCCGTCAGATCAAAGGCGGCGGCGCGAAGGTGAATGACAAAGGTGTTCAGGATGAACGCGGGTCCCTCACAAAAGACGACCTGACCTCTGAAGGCGTCATCAAGCTCTCCATCGGTAAAAAGAAGCACGTGCTTTTAAAGCCGGTTTGAGCTTCGGCTACTGACACCAATTGTCAGGATAAATCACTGAGGGTCGTGTGACCGCCGCAAAAATCTCCTATCCTTAAATCAGGGGCAACTCGACGCGTTGCCAATCTGACGAAAGGATAGGAATCATGGCCGACGAAAACCCCAGCATCATGTCCCATGTGTCGATTGGTTCGAACAAGCTGGACGAAGCGCTCACCTTCTACGACACCGTGATGCCGACCATTGGCGCCAAACGGATCATGGAGCACGAGGGGGCTGTAGCTTATGGCAAAATGTTCCCTGAGTTCTGGGTGCAGGCCCCATATGATGGCGGCACGGCAGGAACTGCCAATGGTGTTCATTTCAGCTTTTTCGCCAGCTCCCAGCCTCAAGTAGACGCGTTCTATAAAGCGGCGATGAGTGCAGGTGCTAAAGATGATGGCGCGCCGGGCATTCGCAGCGAGTATGGCGCCGGGTATTATGGCTGCTTTGTCTATGACCTGGACGGTCACAAGATCGAAGCCATGCATTGGGATGAGAGCGCGGGCTGACAAAGTCAGCCCACGTCTGCTTCAATCGTGGCGTCTGCGATCCTTTTCCTGCTTGGCGCGTTTGACCATTTTTCCGAAGCTGCGGTCGCGATTGTGCCGCTGGGCGAGCGTCTCTGTATTGCGGCTTTCTTCTGCGGCAAGCTTTTGCCAGCGCTTTAGCCGCTCCGCATCGAGGCTGCCGTCTTCAATGGCTACGCGCACGGCGCAGCCGGGCTCCTGATTGTGCCCGCAATCATTGAATTTGCAGGACGCGGCCAGCTCCAGAATATCGGAGAAAACTTCCTTGATGCCTTCTTCGACTTCCGTCAGCTGAATCTCACGCATGCCCGGCGTATCAATAAGCCACCCGCCCTCGGGCAGACGATGAAGCGTGCGGCCCGTCGTGGTGTGGCGACCCTTGGAATCATCCACTCGAATGTCACGGGTCTCAATGTCGTCGGTGCCGATCAGTGTGTTGATAAGGGTCGACTTACCCACGCCGGACGAGCCGACGAACGCCACTGTCTGACCAAGACCACACCAGGGTTCCAACCTTTTGGCAGCGGATGCGTCGCGGGCATCAATGCTCTCAACAATCAGGTGCGGGTCGAGCGCAGACACAGCGTCTGTAAATTCCTGCGGGTCGTCCACCAGGTCCGCCTTGGTCAGAACGATGACCGGCGTCACCTGCGCCTCATGTGCCAATGACATGTACCGCTCCAACCTTGCCAAATTGAAGTCGAAATTGCATGACGCCACAATGAAGAGCGTGTCGACATTGGCCGCGATCAGCTGTTCGCCTCTATGCGACCCGACAGCCTTGCGCTTGAAAATACTTTTGCGCTCTAGCAGTCGTTTTGGCCGAAAAGTTTCCGGCTCAAGAAGAAGCCAATCGCCGACAGTTGCCTGTGCCCCCTCTCCATCCTTGGAAATGAAGGGCATGGTTGTGCGATCCAGATCCACACCGATCACATGGATCTGATTTCGATGGACAGACTTCACCCGCACAGGGATGTAGTTGTCCAGGTCATCTTCGTCTAACTGACTTGTAAAAAAATTGCTCCAGCCGTAGTCGGCGAGGCTCGATATCTCGATTGTCAATTTGGGTCACCAGCTTCTGCCTGCACCCGATGGGCAGGACAGCGAAAAACAGACCGACACCCCGTTCCAGTGGAACCGCAAGTCATCGGTTTTGGCGCTGGCGCGAAACTGAGATTGAGTGAGAACACGTCAAGGGACTGCACTGCAGATATCCTTGCTCGACATGAGGCCACTCACTGCTCCTTCAGTGGCTCGCACCAACAGTCTGGGTGACAGCGACAATCATCAATATCCCTTCCGCCTTTTCGGCTTTCTCATTGCTCATCTTGCGAGCTTTGAAATCGTTCCCTCAAACATAAGGCGTTTTGTGTTTTTTGTCAGGCGCGAATTGACACAGAAAAAGCCCGACAACTAGAGCTGCCGGGCCAGATCTTTCAGAAAGCACTGATGCGTCTATTCAGCCGCAGTGCCCGACAAAGCGAAGATGGCTTCCTTGCCATCTCCCCCATTTATTTCTTTGAGGTATTTGATGCCTTCTTCGGCAATGTCATCACCCACCATGCGGTCTCCTTCTGCATAGAGCTCCTGCATATCGACATAGGCTGCATATTGCGGCGCCGTGCGTTCTGTGATGATGCCCGCTTTCAGAAGTGTCTTGATGAGCGTGCGGAAAATGCTGGTGGATTTACGCATCTGCCGGCGTGCCTCCTTATTGCCCATCGCCTCCATGAGGGCTGATTGCACCCATTGCCAATCGAGGCCGATTTTGGCGTACATGTCCTTCTTCTGTTCAGGACCACTGGAGTTGCGGAAGAGCATCATGAACACTTCAAGGGCCCAATCTTCAATCTGGTCCCGCTCCGCTTCGGGCAGGTTGGGCACGGTGCGGTCCGCCCAGATCTTTCCGAACTTGTGATGGAATGCCTCATCGGTCATCACCAACTGCATCAGGCGGGTAAGCACTGGGTCCTTTGCGTTGGAATAGAAGCTCGCGAAGGTACCCATGGCGAGCCCCTCAAGGACCATCTGCATGCCTACAAGCTTCTTCCAAACAACAGGTGTCCCCACCAGTTCCACAAGAAGTTTCTCCAACACTTGCCCGCAGGGCGTCGGACTGCCCCACCGCGCCTTGATGTATTGCGAAAAGCCGGTGACATGACGGGCTTCTTCGCGTGTCTGGTTCGCTGCGTATTCCTGCGCACCAGGGTCACGCATAATGTGGCAAAGCGAGGCGGAAAGATTGAGCGCGCCCTGCTCTCCATGAAGAATGGATGACATGGTCCAGCGCACGCTCTCATTCACCAGGAAGACCTTCTGATCCTGGTTGAGCTTGTCCGACACAGCGGTCCGCAGCTCCAGGTTCATGTCCTCAGAGATGAGCATGTCGCGCTCTAGGTCCCAAGGACATGAGAAGTCGATATATTTTGTGTCGAGAGGATCCCAGAAATGATCGTGTGTGGCGGAGATAATTTTGTCGAACGCGGTCGACCGGCTGCCATACCGATCGACTTCCATCATGGCTGGAAAATCATCCGGCGCGACGGCATCGTAAGCCGGGTCGATGGTCATGCTTTTCTGACTGTCGGTCATTGAATTGGTCCCTCCTCCAAGGTCTTCAGTCGGTGTGGTGAATTCGAAATACGCATTACATTTGACGGCACCTGAGGTGGCGTAATTCAAATTAGAAAACCACACCAGAAACATAAACTTGCTAGTCACCTGTACGAAACTGAACGTCGTTCAGCGGGTGCTGAGAAATGAGACGAACGTCAGTTTCGGGTGACTAGAAATGACGTTGACGTCACCTTAATCCTGAAATCGTCCTCAAAACAAATGTGGGCCGGTATCAGGGCTAACTATCAGGGCTGGGGAGCTGGTGATGGAACTGGCGAGGCACCATTTTCTGCGGTTGTTGGCGCTTCGGGCTCCATGACTTCCCCAAATTCAAAGATCCGCCGCAAGAACCCCGGAGCAAGCGCTGCCAGTGGATTCACGGTAATCACCGGCTGACCGGTTGTGCCCCGCATGGCATAAGTCGCAGCAAAAATACCTTCGCCATCCCTGCCGACCAGAATGTCGCCCAGGATAGGCACTGCGCCAAGCGCGGAGTTCAACGTATAGGCTGGCACAATCGTTCCATTCAGATCGAATATGCCTTCTGCACGGCCTACCTGTCCCTTAATGGTGAGGCCGATCGCGGGACCGCTCATCCGCGCGTCAAGGACATGAAACCTCTCCGTCGTCATCTGGAACGGCATATCAAGTTTTACAAACCGAATACCTTCACCCTGAAGCGTATCGCCAATGCCAGTGAGAGAGCCGACCGTCAGCAGATTGGCGAGCAGCGGCGCATTCACAATCCGGAAATTGTCGACCACAATCTTTCCGTCAAGCGGGGCCCCTGGAACCATATCATCAAAAGTTCCAATCAGATCGAGCTGGCCACCGCGCATGCTTTGATAGAAATCGATCCCTCTGAGCACGCGGCCTGCGGCGTCTGACTGTGCTGCAACCACCCGACGGCCATCTGATGTGGGCGATATCGTGGCGCGAAGCTTAGCGCCGTCTTCGAACTCGCCAGAGACGACCAGGCGCTGGGTTTCGCCTTTCAAGACCAACAGATCAACATCGACGTTTTGTGCGCGCACGTCCCCATGCGCCAATGCGGCCGGGAAGCGGGCGGTCAGGGAGATATTCGTCTCCTCTTCCGGCGACACCTCGGGAAGGGGTGCTACCTCAATCTCACCAGATGCGTCAGACACCACATCAGGGTTCTGCGCTGCGGTTCTGGTTGCCGAAACGGGTGCGGTGCTGCCGGAGAAAAGATTGGTGAGTACACCTCGGGCGTCAAACCGGGGACCTTCTGCATGCATTTCCAAGACGCCGTTCCCAAGACGCATTGCACGGAAACTTGCTTCCGTCTCCGTACCGAGGCGCGCGTGGGGCAACACAATCTCCAGCACGTCACCGTCGCCATCAACCAAGACCGAACCAGAGAGATCAATCTCAGCACCCGCGATCGCAATTGCGTTGAGCCTTACCTTTCCTTCGTCTTCAAACGCCAAGTTGAAGCGCCCTTGTGCCGGTGACCCTGCCGGCTTTGACCACAAAATGGTTTCCTGCTTGAGGACCGCGTCGGTCAACATCATCGTGACCGTTCCATCGACAAGATTTGGGCCGGATCCGCGCACCATCACATCTGATGTGACCGGACCATTGACGATTGTACCGACACGAAGCCCCAGAGCATCGCGCTGCGCATCATTCGTTGTGCTCTGCAGGCGGAAAACGCTCGAAGGTTCGCTACCGCTCTCAAAGGTTTCCTGCCATGCCAGATCGACCGGTACACCATTTAACGTGATGGGTCCTTTCGCGTCCAACCCCTGTCGTTCGACCTGGATCACCAGCTCGCCGCCATCAATGGAGACGCCCTCAATAACATCCGGCAGACCGACTTCCCGGGCGATTGCTCGACCAGAGAAACCCACATCGTCCATCGTGACGTCTTTGGCCAGCGGTAGTGTCAGAGAGGCTTGCACGTCGCCATAACCACCGACGATTGCCGGGTCCATACCAAAACGAGAAATGAACCCCAGCGGCTCATGGTCCAACAGCGCCAGGACAGTCGCGGTCGCCCCGGCAACATTCATCTCAATTTCGCCGGGCCCACCCTTAATGTGAAGCGCAGTGGCGGCAAAATGCCCCGAATTGATTTGCAGTCGGTCATTTGCAATGTCGATGTAGGCGCGATCCACCCACGCATCGAACCGATCACCCTTTAGGTGCCCACGTCCACCAACGCGCCGGAGGGGCGGCAGTTCACCTAGATATTTCACCGTGGCGCCCGACATTGTGAATTCGAGATCGAGCGCCTCATCAGGCAGCTTCTCCTGACGATCCGCTGCCGCGATCATGCCGCCGCCAAGATCGATATTGATCCGGGCAGTTGTAATTGTTCCGCCGCTCACATTTTCAGAGAACCATTCACGAGCCCCCTTTGCCAGCGGCACCGGCCAGATATCCCTTAAGCGCTCGGTCAATATATTGGAGGCTTCGCCTTGCGCGGAGATCTCAGGCGATTCCGGATGATCGGCTATCCGTCCCGATACCGCGAGCACACCGTCTCCCACGCGGATGGAAAGCGCGCTGATATCGGCTGCAAGATTGTCAAAGTCCAATCGGCCGGTGAAAGAAATTGCGTCAATGTCAGCGACGCCCTCTGTGAACCCGTCAATGTCGAGGAGGAGGTCTTTCGCATTCAGCGCAACTGTTGCGCCGGAAATATGAAACCCTTCCGGCTGATCATAAACAGCATTGCCACTCAAGGTGCCTCTATTGTTTCCTGCCTCGAAATCCAGCCGTTTGAGCAAAAGGATGTTCTCTGCAGGGTCAAGCGTGAGTTCTGCAGTCGCCCCGTCAATCGCGAGTGGTGGCCGCCCGTCCGGCAAAATGGCTTTCCCTGCGCCAACGGTTAGATCCAATTCTGCCCCGAGCCATACACCGTTTTTACCGATGGTCACCGTGCCATCGCCAGACACAGGAGCGTCCAGAAGTGCGAGATCGGTAAACATCGGACTATTGCGCGCAAGTGCAGCGGGCACAAAGCCACTGCCTTTCGCCTGGAAGACCACCCGGTCGGCACCGGCGGGAGCACCTCCGAGCATTTCAAGATCAAGACGCGCCTCACCTGCAACCAGCTCCGCATCAAGGAAAGCCATCACCCCCTCATCGCTGCGGCTCAGAACCAAAGTGGCGTCGTCTGCTGACCATTCGACATCGTTCACCTTGTCGATGAAACGCAAGGAGGCGTTTCTCATGCCGAAGGATTGCAGCTCGCCCAACAAACCGTCTGCATTTGGCGGTGTCGCCAGCTGGGTCATCACATCTTCAAGACTGATCAGCGCCTCGGCGTCAGCTTGATCAGGATCGTCTGCAAGTGCCAGCTGAACACCCGTGCCGGGTTTGCGAACGACCGCTGCGCTGACGCCAACCAGCTCAACGCTTTGCAACGCGAGGTTTCCCCGGAGCAATGACCTTGCTCTGAGATCAATCCGAATTTCAGGGACAGAAACAACCGGCTCGTCCGCGGCATCCCGCAGTTCAGCCCCCATAAGACTGATCACCAGCTGTCGGTCTTCAGGGACCCAGAGCAGCATCGTGTCCTGCAATGTCAGCGTACCCTGCTGCAGCTCTGCGTTGGCCTGTTCAAGGATCGTCTCATTCAGGAAGCTGAGCGGTACGGGTCCCGACGCCAAACGCCAGACAAGCAACGCAAGCAGGACGGTCGCCGCCGTCACAAGGACGCCGAGCGCTTCCAGTCCATATTTGACCGCTGGCCGGATCAATTCTGTTACCGCCTCGTTTTCGCTGCTGAGTGTCGCTGGGTAGATCAGCCGGCAGCCTCAGAGCGCCCAATCTCCCCGGTCAAAGGCGCCCATGGTCTTCACCATCAAAGTGCCTATCGACTCTTGTCCTAGATGTCTCATAAATATGGCACCAAGGTGTTGAAATATCTCAAACTCCGCTAGTTTCTGCCGATGAAATCACCCAAGAATTGTGGCTTCGCGTTTGCCTCCCTATTCGCGATGCCTCCTCTCGGCGACCTCGATTAGAAAGAGACCTGAAAATATGTCCAAAGAGCTTAAAGAGGGCTTGAAAGCCCCCACCTTTTCCCTCCCAACCGACGGTGGCGGCAAAATCCGTCTGGCAGACCTCAAGGGTCAGAATGTTGTGCTCTATTTCTATCCAAAGGACATGACCCCTGGTTGCACAACCGAAGCAATCGACTTTTCAGCGCACGGCGCTGCCTTCAAGAAGGCGAACACGGTGGTTATTGGGGTTTCCAAAGACAGTGTGGAGCGACATGACAAGTTTAAAGCGAAACATGATTTGACGGTGACCCTCGCGTCCGACGAAAGCGGCGCGATGCTCGAAAAATACGGCGTCTGGCAGGAAAAGAAGCTCTACGGCAAGGTTTTTATGGGGATCGTGCGTTCGACCATCTTGATCAATGATGAGGGAAAAATCGCAAAAATCTGGCCTAAAGTTCGAGTGAAAGGGCATGCAGATGAGGTTCTTGAGGCTGCGAAGGCGCTCTAGATGACGTCCGAACGCGGCTCACTCCCTTTCTCAACGGTCGGCGAAGCAGCCCTATCCGTGCTTCAGACCGCCGATGCTGATGCGAAGGCTGATCTGGCACAAAAGGTCGGGATTGCCTGGGCTGAGGGCACACTCACCTTCGCTTTTGTCGAAGCAGCTCCGCCAGACCGGCCTGCGCGCCCGGCACGGCCAGAGCTACGGCTGCCCCGTGACATGCCTCGTCGGCGCGCAGGTGGCGAAAAAGGTCGCTTTGCTCTCTTACATTCACTGGCACATATTGAGCTGAATGCCATTGATCTGGCCTTCGATATGGTGGCCCGTTTTGGACCCAATCAGCCCCGGGAGTTCACCGCCGACTGGGTGCAAGTTGGCAGCGAAGAAGGTAAGCATTTCAACCTCTTAAATGATCGGCTTAAAGCACTTTCCGGGGCTTATGGGGACCTGCCTGCCCATGACGGATTATGGGACGCGGCTTTCGCGACCCGTCACGAAATTCTGGCGCGACTGGCTGTGGTCCCGATGGTCCTGGAGGCCCGCGGCCTGGACGTCACCCCACCCATGATCGAAAAGCTCCTCCGTGCTGGCGACAAGGCAAGTGCTGACATCCTCGGCATCATTTATGAGGAAGAAAAAGGCCATGTGGCGGCAGGAAGCCGTTGGTTTGCCTCAGAAATTGATGCTCAGGAGCTTGAAGCGGAAAGCACCTTCCATGATCTCGTCCGGCGCTACTTTAAGGGCGATCTGAAGCGCCCCTTCAATGATGCAGCGCGGGCTGCTGCCGGTTTAACGACCAACCTCTACGAACCGCTCGCCGACCGCCAGAAAGAGGCCTGAAAACCTCACTAAGCCATCGGCTTCCGGCATCACCCGCGTGAGATCCTGAGATTCCAAATTTCTTATAGAGATTTGGGTGTGGAAAACCCATTTTTGTCGCGTGAGCTTTAAGGTTAATACGATATGTTAAGGTCCATCTGTTGAAATCTTTGTCAATATAGGATGGAATTGCGTCCTAGTTTGCCTGTGGGGTTACAAGGGGTTGTAGAGGGGCATGGTTGAAACCATCTCAAGATTGATGGACAGGGCGCGTTTAGTGATCGCCCACCTGTATGCAGAGCGTCAGATTTATCTGAGAAGTCATGGGCATGTGCAGTTTATCTCGCTGTCTCCACTGGCTCAGATTGGCATGGCAGCCATTGCTGTAGGTTTCCTGTCATGGGTTGCATTCACATCTGTGAATGTAGTCTTCAAAGAACAAATCATCGCGTCCAAAGACCGCCGCTTCGTAAAGGTGCAGGCAGCCTATGAAGAACGCATCGCGCAAATGCAGGCGTCCTATGACGACCTAAACGGCCAATTGATTCTGGCACAAGAACGCTTTATCGCGACGACCCAGGAACTGGAAGCAAAGCACGACCAGATCGCAGAAGTCCTGAACCATCGCGAAGCCGCAGTTCAGTCGCTGGACTCGCTGCGTTCGCGCATTGCCGAAACTCAATCGAATGGATCAAGTGGCAGCCGCAGCAACAAGGTGATGATGTCGCTCGCGGAAGCTCCTGGTGCACCACGTGTTTCGCGTTCTGAAACAGTGACGACACTTGGCACATCAGATCAGTCTTCAAGTCTCTTCAATGTTCTTTCAGGTGACACACCGCTTATGTTTGGCGGTCTTCTGAGGGGTTCGGTTTTTGGCAGCGACCCAAGTTTCGATCTTGAGACGCGCCTTTCCAGTCTTGATCAAGCTCAACAGAGCCTCATCAATTCCATGGAAGAAGCGACCGACCAGGAAATTCGCGAGCTTGAACATGTCATCGCAATGACCGGTGTTACCTCTCCGGAAGAGTTCATGGAGCGGGTTGATGCAGACGATGTCGCAAGCGGCGGTCCCTATATTGATCTTGTCAGCAGCGACGGACTTGCAGGTGGCGGAACAGCGACCTCGTTCAATCGTCAGGTACAGCGCATCGCGCAGAACCTGGACCACCTCGCCGCTTTGAATTTCACAGTGGGCCTTTTACCTCTGGCCTCCCCCCTTGAAACCTACCGCATTACAAGTGATTTCGGGCCGCGGATGGATCCGTTCAAACGTCGCATGGCATTCCATTCTGGATATGACATGGCAGCGCCTTACAACACACTTGTTTACGCACCTGCCCCCGGTGTGGTCACCTATGCAGAAAGGCGCGGGCCTTATGGTCGCATGGTCGAAATTGATCATGGAAATGGGTTCCGCACACGCTACGCTCACCTCAACAAAATCAGCGTGACCGCTGGCCAAGAGGTGGGCTTTCAGGATTTGATCGGGAAAGTTGGATCTTCTGGTCGATCAAGTGGTCCACATCTTCACTACGAAGTGTGGTTCGACGACCAGATCAGAGATCCATCAAAGTTCATTGAGGCAGGTAGGTATGTTTTCACGCACGAAGGATAATGAAAAGCCAGTGAGCGCGCAGCCAGCACCGCAGCGGCGGCCAAACTCACGTACGGCACCGTCAATCATCTCCAATGACCTTGTGGTTCAGGGCAATCTGGTTGCCGGGGGCGACATTCAGATCGACGGAACGGTTGAGGGCGATATTCGCTCTGCTTCCATCACAATCGGCGAACAAGCTTCCATCAGCGGCGAAGTCATTGCAGACGACATCGTTATTCGCGGTCGCGTTGTTGGCGGCATTCGCGGACGCCGTGTCCAGCTTTGCTCAACATGTCATGTCGAAGGCGACATTCTTCATGAAGCACTTGCTGTTGAAACAGGCGCGTTCTTCGAAGGCAATTGCCGTCACTCAGATGATCCACTGGCCGAAAATGCTCAGGCTAGCGAACCAGCGCGTGCTGCGGCGACACCGCAGCCAGCCCCTGCACCTGCGGCAGCGGCTAAATCCAACCGGAATGCCTCACCAAAGGCAGCTGAAAGTCCAGTCGTTGTGAAAGATGGTGGCGTTGTTGTGAAGCGCCCGGCAGCTGAATAAAGCTTTCAGGTTTTGAGTTAGAAGAGCCCTGCGGCATACGCCTCAGGGCTTTTTCTTTGATTATTTTATATTGTCATATTTGAAAATTTATTTGTGAGTCCCTATATTCTCTCCAAATGGAATGGAGAGCGCCGTGGGTCGCCCAAGTTTGCAGGAACAAAGAACAACGGAAATCCTGACCGCCTATGAATTGTGTGTTGCGCGACATGGCCTGGATGGGGCCACGCAAGAACGGGTGGCGGCCCAGGCCGGTGTGAAGCGCACCTTGTTGCGCCATTATCTCGGCAATAAAGACGAGATGGTCGAGGCATTGATCAAACATGTGGTCGCCCGCTTCAATACTGAAACGGATCAAATGATCGCGGCTCTTCCCAAGACAGATCGCCCAAAAGCATTGTTGGACATCCTCTTTGGCCCGCTAGGCATCACCGAAACAGCATCGGTTCTGACCATAAATGCGCTGGGCGCCGCTAGTGATCGCTTTCCCAGGGCCCGCACAGGGCTCCTTGCGGCAATAGCTCGAATGCAGACTGCGGTAACTAAAGAACTTTGCGCAAACTACCCCAACGCACACGAAGACCTGTGCCAAACAGCCGCCTTTGGCATTTGTCATCTCTATTTCAGCATCGACAGTTTGATGATGCTCAACCCACCGAAAGTTTGGCTCGGTCAGGCGCGCGA
Organism: Parvibaculaceae bacterium PLY_AMNH_Bact1; assembly: GCA_032881465.1. Lineage (NCBI taxonomy): Bacteria > Pseudomonadati > Pseudomonadota > Alphaproteobacteria > Hyphomicrobiales > Parvibaculaceae > Parvibaculaceae bacterium PLY_AMNH_Bact1. Next base: position 1,327,231 of record CP126168.1, on the reverse strand, counting down.
TGCCGCCGATGTCCAATTGCAGTTTCTGGAAGGCATTTCCAAGTGAGCAATAGCATCAAATGGCGCTCGGTCTTTGTTCTCGCTTTCATGATCTACGCTGTCTTGTTCCAACAGTCCTGGCCATGGGGACTGCTGTTCCTCTTCTGGACGTGGCCCTCCATCCAAGAAGGCCACCTTTACCTCGGCGACGATTTGTACCGCGAGGATGACCCCATCCTCTTCTGGTTCTCATCGCTCTTCATCTTGGGCCTGTGCGCCTGGCTTGTTGTCGCTGACCTTCTGCCACCACTGGAGTTTTTCTCATGATCAATGAAGACCCTGCGCGCATGCCAGTTCTCCCAGTCTCTGCGTATACATCGCAGGAATGGTTTGATCTGGAGCAGAAGCTGATTTTCTCGAAAGTCTGGACCTTCGTCGGATTTCCCGAAGACTTGGCCGCAACAGGCGATCACGTCACTGTTCAGGCGGGCCTCAACAACATCCTCGTAATCCGAGGCAATGATGGAACCCTTCGCGCGTTTCACAATATCTGTCGACACCGGGGTGCGCGCATGCTGCGGCCACATGGTAAGTCTGCCTCTGCCATCACCTGTCCCTATCACGACTGGACCTATGACTTTGAGGGCAACCTTCGCGGTGTTCCCAACAAGGCTGATGAGTTTCCTGATTTGGACCCGGCCTGCCTAAGCCTGCACAAAGCCTCAATTGCCCTATGGCGGGGGATGGTGTTCGTCCACCCTTCCTCCAACGCACCATCGATTGAGGAATGGTTCGGCCCGGTTGTTCCTTATCTAGGTCCGCACCAGCCCGATCAGATGATGGAGATTCCGGAAAAAGCCGACGAGACAATCATCAAGGCAAATTGGAAGTTCGTCGACGAAAACTACATTGATGCCTATCACTTGCCGCTACTGCATTCAGGCACACTCAGCATGTATGACCACAGGAATGCTGAGACCGGATTTGTGGGAGACCATTTTGCGTTCTATGAGCCGCTCTCGCCGGACTATGCCGAGAACCTTGAGCGAAACGCGCCAAGCCCGCTTGTGGATTTCGGCACCACCCATCGCATAGGTGCTTACGTGCCACTACTGTTTCCCGGCATCGGCTTGAGCGAGACCGAGCTCAGCTGGTCCATCTTTCACATCATCCCCATCGCACCAGACAAAACACTTGTGAAAACGAGAACCAAGCTGCCCGCTGCCCCCGAAGCCGCGTTTGCCAAAGCCGAACGACGGTCCTCCAGTTATTGGAAAAACAAGGTCGGCCCCAAATACCAGGGCGATCCTGAGACTGATCCAATGGCAAGTGGGGATTTTATGGCCGAAGATATATTCGCCTGCGAGCAGCGACAGATGTCGCTCAGATCCCCCTACTTCTCGGTTGGCGCATCGGCAGACATAAGCGAGAAGCCGGTCCGTGACTACCAGGCGATCATTGCCAGATGGATCTCGGCAGCTGACTAATCGAGATCAGCGACCTCAGTCGTCGTGCCTTCAACGCGGGCGGCAAGAGCCGCTGCCATGAAAGGATCGAGATCACCGTCAAGGACACCATCTGGATTTCCGGTCTCCACGCCAGTGCGGAGGTCCTTCACCATCTGATAAGGCTGCAGAACATAGGACCGGATCTGATGGCCCCATCCGATTTCTGTTTTTGAAGCAGCCTCCGCATTGGCTTCCTCTTCGCGGCGCTGCAGTTCGGCCTCATACAAGCGTGCGCGCAACATGTCCCAGGCGGTCGCGCGGTTTTTATGTTGGGAGCGTTCGTTCTGACATTGCACCACGATGCCGGTGGGTTCGTGAGTGATACGTACCGCACTGTCCGTCGTGTTCACGTGCTGCCCGCCCGCGCCGCTCGCGCGGTAAGTATCAATGCGGCAATCGCTCTCATTCACTTCAATCTCAATCGTGTCGTCAATGGCCGGATAGATCCAGACCGACGCGAAGCTCGTGTGGCGTCTGGCGTTTGAATCGTACGGCGAAATGCGCACGAGGCGATGCACGCCGCTTTCGGTTTTGAGCCACCCATAAGCGTCCTCACCTTTGACGAGGATCGTCGCAGACTTGATACCTGCCTCTTCCCCGTCATGGCGTTCAATCAGCTCTACCTTATGTCCTTTGGCTTCCGCCCAGCGGGTATACATGCGCAACATCATGGAAGCCCAATCCTGGCTTTCCGTACCACCAGCACCAGAATGAATCTCCACATATGCATCCAGGCTATCGGCCTCACCGGACAAGAGTGTCAAGACGCGCTGACGTGCGGCAACATCACGAGCCGCTTCAAGCGCCGCCTCAGCCTCCTTGATGACATCTTCGTCACCCTCAGCTTCGCCCATCTCGATAAGCTCGAGATTATCGTTCAGCTCTGCCTCAAGGGTCAGATAGGTTTTGATGCTGTCTTCAAGCTTTGTGCGCTCGCGCATCAGCGCTTGAGCTTGCTGGGGATTATCCCAAAGGCTGGGATCTTCGGACCGCGCGTTTAGCTCGTCCATCCTTTTCTGGGCAGTGTCCCAGTCAAAGATGCCTCCTCAGCAAGGCCAACGAGTCTCTAATCTCGTCGGCGGTCGCTATTGTTTCTGCGCGCATAAATAAACGTCCTTCTCAGAACGCTTCCCGTTTACGTTGTTTCACGAGAAGCGTTCTACTCTCATATTTTGTCGCGTTTTCGAACCATAAAAGTCTGCAACTTTTATTGAAAACGCTTTATCTGCGGCGCGACCATAGCGGCGCGTAGCTGATTTGCCTAGATGTCTTCGTATGGCGGAGAGGCGTCAGTAAAGACCGCCGGTTCCATTCCCCAGCGGCGTCGACGTATTCGATGTTACCGGCGCGCCATCAGGGCCAACAACACCGCCGAGATCAGGAACGCCCGGATTTGCCGGCTCTGGTGCCCGAGGTTCGGTGCCCTCTTTAAAGGCTTCAAGAATGACGTTGCTTTCACCTGGACCCGCTAGAAGACCCGTTTTCGCGTTTACCCGTACAAGGTTGATCCCTGCTGGAATGCGGAACGGAACGGGTGCTGTATCGGCAAGAGCGGCCGTCATGAAATCCCTGAATATGGGCGCAGCAACCTTACCGCCGGTCTCCCCACGCCCCATTGGACGCGGGCTGTCAAAGCCGACAAAGACACCCACAACGAGGTCTGACGAAAAGCCGACAAACCAGGCGTCGCGTTCGTCGTTGGTGGTCCCGGTCTTGCCAGCTAGAGGATGTCCAACCGCGCGAACAGATCTCGCGGTGCCCCTTTCCACCACGCCTTCCAGCATGGAGACAATCTGGTAAGACGTTTGTGGGCTTAAGACCTGAGCGCGGGTATCCGGCAGCTCAGGGATTGTTTGATTTTCCCAGGCATCCACGACGCATCCATCGCAGGTCCGTTGATCATGGCGGAACACTGTGGTGCCGCGGCGGTCCTGAATACGGTCAATCAATGTCGGCGTCACCTGATGCCCGCCGTTCACCAGCATGGCATAGGCGCTTGTCATGCGCAGGAGTGTCGTCTCGCCAGCGCCAAGCGCCATGGAAAGGACCCTCGGCATGTTGTCGGTAATCCCAAAGCGGCGCGCATAATCCCGCACGGTGCCCATGCCGATATTTTGTGCCAGGCGCACGGTCATGACGTTCCGGGATTTCTCAATACCCAAGCGCAGTGTCGATGGTCCGTAGAACCTGTTGCCGTAATTTTCCGGTTTCCAGAGCGCCAAGCCCGGTCCCTGATCCATCACGAAGGGCGCGTCGAGCACCATGCTGGATGGTGTAAAGCCACGATCAAGCGCGGCGGCATACACGAACGGTTTGAAGGCCGAGCCCGGCTGGCGGGTTGCCTGCACTGCCCGGTTGAACTCTGACAGTTCGTAGGAGAAGCCACCTTGAAGCGCCAGCACCCGACCGGTGTGAGCATCGAGTGCCACGATGGCGCCATTCACCTGTGGCAGCTGTCGCAGTGCATAGTGTGTGGGTTTGCCGTCGTCGCCTGGGACCGGTTCAACATAGACAATGTCACCGATCGATACGACGTCATGAGGGCGTTTCACTTCTGGGCCGACGCGCTTGTCATCAATGTATTTCCGCGCCCACGTCATGTCGTCGAGCGGAATTGTGGAAGTTATGATCTCATCGCGGAACGCGCCAGATACTTCTCGGGTCGGACGCAGACCGATCTTGGCATAGTCTTCTGACAGGCCAATGACGGTCGCGAGCGTCCAGGGCGCCAGGTCTGTGGCAACGTCAATTTCCGTGAGCGCAGTTGTCCAGGTGGTGTTCGGTGCCAGCGTACCTACAGGGCCGCGCCAGCCGTGACGTTGGTCATAGGCAACGAGTCCTTGGCGCAATGCGTCACGCGCCTGTCCCTGCATTTTGGTGTCGAGGGTCGTGCGGACCGATAGGCCGCTTTCATAGAGCTTTTCTTCGCCATAACGCTCATAGAGATCGCGGCGGACCTGCTCCACGAAATAGTTCGCTTCCACAAGCTGAGCGCCAAACGCTCGCGGTGTCACAACAAGATCTTCTGCCCGGGCGACCGATGCCTGATAAGTGGAGATGAAACCATTGTCGAGCATGCGCCCGATCACCCAGTTCCGGCGGCCAATCGCTTTTTCACGACGGCGGAATGGATGGTAATTGTTAGGCGCTTTCGGCAGAGCCGCGAGATAAGCGGCATCGGCAAGCGTGAGTTCTGTCAGGCTCTTATCAAAATAGTTGAGCGCGGCGGCGGCCACGCCATGAGAGCCCAGCCCCAAATAAATCTCGTTGAGGTAGAGCTCCAGGATCTGGTCTTTGGTGAAAGCGCGCTCAAGCTTTAGTGCGAGCAGCGCCTCCGTCACTTTGCGCTGGAAGGTGACATCGCTGGTCAGAAGGAAATTCTTCGCTACCTGCTGTGTAATGGTCGACGCGCCAACAAGGCGTCGGTCATTCATCACATTCCAGACATTGGTGACCACGGCGCGCATGATGCCGCGAGAGTCCACGCCCGAGTGGGTGTAGAAGTTCTTGTCCTCAGCCGCGAGGAAGGCCTGCACCACATGTTCAGGGATCGTCTCGATGGGCACAAAGATGCGCCGCTCACGGGCATATTCTGCGATGAGGCTTCCATCGCCTGCGTGGACGCGGGTCATGATGGGTGGCGCATAATCTGCCAAGTGATCGTAGGACGGCAGGTCGTTGGACAGGCGCCACAGCATATAAAAGCCGGCCAGCGCCGCGCCCAAGCCCAGCACAACCAGCCCCGCAAATAGAGTGGCAAACACACGCAACATGCTTCGATTGGCCCCTTTCGCCGCATTCGGTGCCGGCGGTACCACCGGCTTAGCCCCATTGTCCCGGCGTCGCGACACGATGCCAGACCATAGGTTTACCACGGCTGTTCGAAACCGCGAGACGTAGTCTTGTGAAAATAGGGCCAAATTGATGCGCTATGGTTAATAAAACGGGGGAAACCATCGGTTTTCAGGTTCTACCCATCAATTATGGCGGTCATTTGGCCCCTCGGGGATAAGTCTGTGGCCAGGAATTTGGTCGGGTGAATCACGAATGCGCGTTTATTAATTGAACATGTTCATTTATTAACTTATATAGGCCTCGAAGCCGATGACAACCTGAGGAACATCCTGATGACCGCCCCTTCAATCGACAAAGACTTCGCAGATAAATTCATCCACTCCGTCAACCGACCGCTCGAGTATGGCGTCTATTTTTTGTTCCATGATTGGTGGGCAGAAGCGCCGCAATCCGCAATTGATGCCTATTTGGAGTTGTTGAACTCATTGCCAGAGACAAAAAAGTTTCTGGATGAGCGTTTTCTTGCCGACCCGCTCCCGCTAGAACGCCTGGCAAAATGTGCGCCGGGCACACTTGGCCACGGCTATCACAAGTTCATCGTGGACAATAAGCTCGAGGAAAATCTCGGCCGGAACTACAAGAAATTCAATGAAGACCTGACCAGCTCAGGCAAGCTCGACCGCCTGCCAGACGAACTCAGTTTCTTTATGGTCCGGGGCTTCCAGATCCACGACATCATGCATGTGCTGACCGGCAATGAAGCAACCTATGCCGGTGAGCTCGCGGTTGCTGCCTTCTATCTCGCCCAGCTTCAGTTTCCCTACCACGCGATGCGCAT